>JAFAAX010000187.1 GCA_023426345.1 Actinomycetes bacterium | reverse complement strand
CCCGGCGGGCAGCGCCCGCCGGGACGGAGGGATCCCTCAGGGCACGGGACGGGCGTCCGGGCCGAGCGGGGCGCCCTCGTCGATGAGGGCCCCGGACGGCGTCGGAGCGGGGGCGGCGGGCTTCCGGGAACCCCCGCGGCTGGAGCGGACGAACAGCGGCAGGACGACCGCCAGGTAGAGGGCCCAGCCGGCGGCCTGGAGGACGGTCGGGGCGACGTTGAGGTTGAACATGGCCTCCAGCAGGGTGAACCACCAGGACGAGGTGGTCAGCCACCCGGCGATCGAGCCGTCGAACCACCCGGAGACGTCGTAAAGGGGCGCGCCCCATCCGGGCAGGACCGAGGCCTCCTGGAGGTCGCCGATGCCGTAGGAGACGATGCCGGCCGCAACCAGGATCAGCAGGACGCCCGTCGCGGTGAAGAAGGTGTGGAGGTTGATCCGGGCGGCGCCCGTGTAGACCAGCCAGCCGACCACCGCGGCGGCGAGGAGGCCGGTGAGCACGCCCAAAGCCGGGGCGGACACGGAGGTCGTCGCCGAGGACTTCACAGTGGCCCAGACGAACAGCGCGGTCTCGATGCCCTCGCGCCCCACGGCGACGACGGCGATCCACACGACACCCCAGTCGGAGCCCGTCTCCATCGTGCGCGCGGCGTCGGCCTTGATGTGGGCGGAGTACTCGCGGGAGTGCTCGCCCATCCAGAAGATCATCCAGGTGACCAGCGCGACGGCGACCAGGGAGAGCGTGCCTCCGAGGATCTCCTGGGCCTGGAAGGACAGGGTGTAGGGGCCCCAGGTCATGATCGCGCCGAGGCCCAGGGGGACGGCGGCCGCCAGCGCGACGCCGGCCCACAGCCGCGGCAGCAGATCGCGGCGCCCGGTCTTTGCGAGGTACGCGACCAGGATGCCGACGATCAGCGACGCCTCGACGCCTTCGCGCAGCGCGATGAGGAAGTTCGCCAGGAACACGTGACGCTCCATCCGGAAGGGGACCCTGAATGATCTGAGGGTAGCCTTACCAAATGGTCAGAGGAAGTGGCCCGTCCGAATCGTGATCCACGAGACTCGCCCACGTGCGACCGCGGGGTTCGCCCAGAGGGCGCCGTCCTGGCGGACCTCGACGCCTTGGACGCGGCCGTCGACTTCGGGACGCCGAGATTCACCCAGGTGGAGGAGCGAGGTCCGCCGACGTGGAAGCGCTGCTGTCCTCGATCGACTGGCTGCTCCCCCGCCTCTGATACGCCTCCGCCCGCGACTTCGGTGCTCTTCTCCCGCGACTTCGGTGCTCTTTCCCCGCGAGTTCGGTTTCCGCGCCGATCGACGAGGGCGGCGCCGGCTGCGCCGGCGCGGGCGCGGGCGCTCGGACACGAGGAGGACCACCCCGCGGGAAAGCGATCTGGCCTCGGGGAAGGCAATTGCTCGCAGGGAAGCGCCATAGAGCTGCCCCGCGAGCATTCCACTTCCCCACGGGCATATCCCTATCCGACGAGCGATCTCGCGCACCCTCCCTCGCGGACAGCTCCCTCGCTCACACCCACACGAGAGGACACCCCGCGGACCAACGCGCCACACGAACCGAACTCACAAGCGAACAGCACCGAAGTTGCGGCGAAACAGCACCGAACTCGCGGCGACACAGCACCCACACACCACACACCAATCAGTTCACAACAGATTGACAACCAGCGTGTGGCACCAAAGGGCCCTCGAGACCGGCGCCTCTGGCACCCAGCGGAGCCCGCGACCCTCGAGATCGGTACCCGTGGCAGACCTCTCCACCACAGATACCGATCTCGGCAGCCCCTCCTCGACCCCACACCCCATCACCGAGCCTTCCACCAGCACAAACGTCGACACTCACGTCACAGCAGAGTCCGACCACGCATCGAGTTCGGTACCCGTGGCAGACCCCGCTGCCACACGTACCGAACTCGAGCACACACCCCGACTCCGGGCCCGCTAGAACGCCCGACACCGCACGAGATCAGACGACCGCTCTCGAGGGACCTGGCCACGCGGCCCGCGGGGCACGCCCGTCCGGGTCCGCGGACGAACGCACCGGCGCCGAGCCGGATGACACGCGCGAGGGTCAGGACCGCCCGCGGGGACGCGGCGCCAGCACCCAGCACGTGGCCAGCACCAGGACGCCGGCGATCGGGATCTCGAACATCGCGGCGCGCAGCGTCGTCGACTCGACGATCGCGCCGATGAGCGGCGGCGCCAGCAGGAACGCCAGGCGCTGCAACCACGTGATGATCGTCAGGCCCGTCCCGGCCCGCAGGCCGGGGATGTCGTCGGCGGCGTTCATGGCCAGCGGCACGATCGAGGCGCTCCCGAAGCCGGCGACGACCATGGCGGCGAGTGTGAGCGGGACGCACGGCCAGGCCAGCGCAGCGCTCGCGCCGACCGTGATGAGCGACCCTCCGATCAGCAGTGTGCGCCGGGGCCCCAGCCGGTCGATGAGCCGGTCGGCGGTGAAGCGGCCGACGGCCTGCGAGGCCAGGAGCGCCACGTACGCCAGGCCCGCGACGCCGCCGACGGCTCCCAGGTAGTCGCGCATGTACAGGGTCATCCACGACGAGCCGCCGTCCTCCACCAGACCGCCTGACACGGCCAGCAGGGTGAGCAGGCCGACGATGAGGCCGGGGCGCAGATTCAGCGTGCGCACGCCGCGCTCGACCGGGCCCTCGCCGCCGGAGACGGTCTCCGCGCCGCGGACGGCGTCGGCCGCTGCGGCTCCGGCGTCGAGACCCTCCGTCGCGCCCGTGGCGCCGCCCGCGCCCGCCAGCGGCTCGTCGTCGCGTCCGGGCAGGGCGAAGCGGTAGGCGACGGCGCCGACGAGGATGAACAGGACGGCCGCGACCAGGAGGTGCCACCCCAGCGGCAGGCCCAGCTGCACGGCGCCCGCCCCCATCAGGCCTCCCGTGACGGCGCCCAGCGACCACGCTCCGTGGAAGGCCGTGATGATCGAGCGCCCGTAGTACTTCTGCACGCGCAGTCCGTGGGCGTTCTGTCCGACGTCGGTCACCGAGTCGAACATCCCGCCCAGGAAGTAGGTGAGGGCGAACAGGCCGTAGGCGACACCCGCCAGCGCGCCCTGGGCCCAGGGCGCGCCGTATCTGGCCGCCGCGCCCTCGCCCATCGACTCCCGCCACACCGCGAGCGAGCCCACCATCGCCAAGGCGACCCCGATGCCGACCGTGCCCATGGTCGACACGCGCGCGGAATTCAGCCGCCTGATCAGCCACGCCGCCGCCGGCCCCGAGATGATCGCGCCGAGGGGGAAGAGCGCGATCGTGAGGCCGTACCAGAAGTCCGACAGCCCGAAGATGTCCTTGATCTCGGGGTAGCGAGGGATGACGTTGGCGAACAGCGCTCCGTTCGTGAAGAACAGGGCGAACACCGCCATCCGGGCGCGGCGGACGACGAGGGGCGGGCGGGGGCCCGCAGAAGTGTGGGGGGCAGCCATCGGTCCTCGAATTGACTGGTCGGTCGTTTTCATCAGTGTAGACGCCCCGCCCGATGCGGCGCCCCCCGCGCGGCCGGGCGCCCACCCAAGGGGGGGTCCGCCCTCGTCGATCGCGATCCCCTCAGGGGAGCGCACGGTCATCGACGAGGGCGTCCCGCATGGCCGGGCCGCGCCCCCACGCGCGGTCAGGAGCGGATCAGTACCGCCCGGTCATCGAGCGGACGTCCAGGGCGGCGTCCAGCTGCTCCAGGGTGAGCTCTCCGCGCTCGACGAAGCCCAGGTCGATCGCCGCCTGGCGTACCGTCACGCCGGTCTTCACCGAGTGCTTCGCGATCTTCGCGGCCGACTCGTAGCCGATGAGGCGGTTGAGCGGGGTGACGATCGAGGGCGAGGACTCCGCGTGGCGCAGGCACGCCTCCTCGTTGGCGACGATCCCGTCGACGCAGCGCTCGGCCAGCAGGCGCGTCACGTGGCCGACGATGGTGAGGGACTGCAGGAGGTTCGCGGCCATGACGGGCAGCATGACCAGCAGATCGAAGTTCCCCTGCGCGCCGGCGAAGGCGATGGCCGCGTCGTTGCCGATGACCTGGGCGGCTACCTGGACGGTGGCCTCGGGCAGGACGGGGTTGACCTTGCCGGGCATGATCGAGGAACCGGGCTGGAGGTCGGGCAGGTGGATCTCGCCGATGCCGGTGCGCGGGCCCGACGACATCCAGCGGAGGTCGTTGGCCACCTTCACCAGGGACACCGCCACCGTCCGCAGGGCGCCCGAGAGCTCGACCAGGGAGTCCTGGGCGGCCTGGGCCTCGAAGTGGTTGTCTGCCTCGCGCAGGGGCAGGCCCGTGTGCTCGTCGATCAGCTCGATGACGCGGGCGGAGAATCCATCGGGCGTGTTGATGCCCGTGCCCACGGCCGTGCCGCCCAGCGGCATCTCCGCCAAGCGCGGCAGCGTGGCCTCGAGGCGGTCGATGCCGTGGGCGACCTGGGCGGCGTACCCGGAGAACTCCTGGCCCAGCGTGATCGGCGTGGCGTCCATGAGGTGGGTGCGCCCCGACTTCACGACGTCGCGGAACTCCACCGCCTTCGCGGCCAGGGACTTCTGGAGGGCGCGCAGCCCGGGCAGCGTCACCTCGGTGACGGCCTGGTAGGCGGCGATGTGGATCGAGGACGGGAACACGTCGTTGGAGGACTGCGAGGCGTTGACGTGGTCGTTCGGGTGGACCGCCAGCCCGGACGCCTGGGAGGCGAGCGTCGCGATGACCTCGTTCGCGTTCATGTTCGAGGACGTGCCCGAGCCCGTCTGGAAGATGTCGATGGGGAACTGGTCGTCGTGCGCGCCGGCGATCACCTGGTCGGCGGCCGCCACGATCGCGTCGCACGTCGCCTGGTCGATGACGCCGAGCTCCCGGTTGGCCAGCGCGGCGGCGCGCTTGATCTGCCCCAGCGCCGCGATGTGGTGGCTGGACAGCGTCTCCCCGGAGATCGGGAAGTTCTCCACGGCCCGCTGGGTCTGGGCGCGGTAGAGCGCGTCGGCGGGGACGCGGACCTCTCCCATGGTGTCGTGCTCGATGCGGTACTCGGTCATGTCGGCTCTCCTGACGTGTGGGGACGTTCCCGGGGTCCATTGTGCGTCAGGGGACGGGCGCGGATCTGGGACTTCCGCGCCCGGGCTCCGGCCGCGCCCGGCCTCCCGCTCCCGGTGACGCCCAGGATCCCGGTCCCCCACCGGCGCCGCTCAGGACGGCTGGTAGGGGCTGACCACGACCTCGACGCGCTGGAGGTCCTTGACCTCGTTGTATCCGGTGGACGCCATCGTCCGCTTGAGGGCGCCGATGAAGTTGAGAGAGCCGTCCGCCCGCGCCGAGGGCCCGTAGAGGATCTGCTCCATCGTGCCGACGGTGCCGACGTAGGCCCGATGCCCGCGCGGCACCTCGGGATGGGTGGCCTCGGAGCCCCAGTGCCAGCCGCGTCCGGGGGCCTCGGTGGCGCGCGCCAGGGCGGCGCCCAGCATGACGGCGTCCGCCCCGCAGGCGATCGCCCGCGGCACGTCGCCGGAGCGCCCGATGCCGCCGTCGGCGATGACGTGGACGTAGCGCCCTCCGGACTCGTCCATGTAGTCGCGCCGAGCGGCCGCGACGTCGGCGATCGCGGTGGCCATCGGCGCATGCACGCCCAGCGACTGCCGCGTCGAGTGCGCCGCTCCCCCGCCGAAGCCCACCAGCACCCCTGCTGCCCCGGTGCGCATCAGATGCAGCGCCGCCGTGTCCGTGCACACGCCGCCGACGATGACGGGAACGTCGAGCTCGTAGATGAAGCGTTTGAGGTTGAGCGGCTCGCGCCGGCTCGACACGTGCTCGGCGGACACCGTGGTTCCGCGGATGACGAACAGGTCCACGCCCGCGTCGACCACCGTGCGCCAGTACCGCTGCGTGCGCTGAGGGGAGAGCTTGCCGGCCACGACCACGCCCGCGTCGCGGACCTGGTGGAGGCGCTCCGTGATGAGCTCCGGCTTGATCGGCTCGGAGTAGATCTGCTGGAGGCGCGCGATCGAGGCGTCGTCGGGCAGGGCGGCGATCTCCTCCAGCAGAGGCCGGGGATCCTCGTAGCGCGTCCACAGCCCGTCGAGGTCCAGGACGCCGATCCCGCCCAGGCGCCCGATGAGGATGGCCGTCTCCGGGCTCATCACCGAGTCCATGGGAGCGGCCATCACCGGAATGTCGACGTGGTAGGCGTCGATCTGCCACCCGACCTGCACGTCCTCCGGGTCGCGCGTGCGGCGGCTGGGCACCAGCGCGATGTCGTCCAGCGAGTACGCGCGCCGCCCCCGCTTGCCGCGTCCGATCTCCACCTCGTTGCTCACGCCCCGATCCTATCGGGGCGGACGCGGTTCCCGGACGATTGGCGAGGGCGACCCCGCTCGCGGGAGCGCAGGTTCGCGGAGGGGCGCAGCCCCGCGGGACGCGGGGCCGTCCTCGTCGACGGCGATCGTCAGGGGACGATCTCGGCCTCGGGGCGGTCGCTGAAGGTGCGGCCTATGTAGCGCGGGTGGAGCAGGTTGTCGACCGAGAGGGCCTCATCGACCTCGTCCTCGGTGAGCAGCCCGCGTTCCAGGACGACCTGGCGCACAGACTTGCCGGTGCGGGCGCACTCCTGGCCCACCAGGTCGCCCTCGTGATGCCCGATGAGGTCGTTGAGGGCCGTGACGATGCCGATCGAGTTCATGACGTCCGCACGGGTGCGCTCCTCGTCGACCGTGATCCCCTGGACGCACTTCTCGCGCAGGGTGCGCACGGCCCGGGTGAGCAGCTCGACGGACTCGAAGAGGCACTGGGCGATGACGGGCTCCATGACGTTGAGCTGGAGCTGGCCGGCCTCCGCGGCCAGCGTCACCGTGACGTCGTTGCCGATCACCTTGAAGCAGACCTGGTTGACGACCTCGGGGATGACGGGGTTGACCTTCGCCGGCATGATCGAGGACCCCGCCTGGCGCTCCGGCAGGTGGATCTCGCCGAGGCCCGCGCGCGGCCCGGAGGAGAGGAGCCGCAGGTCGTTGGCGATCTTGGAGACCTTCGCGGCCACGCGCTTGAGGCCCGCATGGACCGCGATGTAGGCGCCCGCGTCGGAGGTGGCCTCGATGAGGTTCGGGGCGGGGACCACGTCGAGGCCGCTGACCTCCGCCAGGCGGCGGACGACGACCTCGGGGAAACCGTCGGGCGTGTTGAGGCCCGTCCCGATGGCCGTCGCGCCCAGGTTGACCTCGAGGAGGAGGCGGCTCACACCCGCCAGGTGGCGGACCTCCTCCTCGACGGTGACCGCGAAGGCGTTGAACTCCTGCCCGACGCTCATCGGCACGGCGTCCTGGAGCTGCGTGCGCCCCATCTTGAGGGTGCGCAGGTGGCGCGCCCCGACGGTGCGGAAGTCGTCGGCAAGCAGGCGCAGCTGCTCGCGCAGCGGCTCGACCATCTGCACGATCGCGAGGCGCAGCGCCGTCGGATACGTGTCATTGGTCGACTGCGACTTGTTGACGTCGTCGTTCGGGTTGATCGTCGAGTACTCGCCCTTCGGGCGTCCCAGCAGCTCCAGCGCCAGGTTCGCGATGACCTCGTTGGCGTTCATGTTGACGGACGTGCCCGCCCCGCCTTGGAAGGCGTCCAGGGGGAACTGGTCGAGGCAGCGCCCTGCGACGAGGATCTCGTCGCAGGCCCGGACCAGGACGTCCACCGTGCGGGGCGACAGCACGTGGAGGTCGCCGTTGGCCAGGGCCTCGGCCTTCTTCACCATCGCCAGCGAGCGGACGAACGTCGGGTGGTCTCCCACGTGGTCCCCCGAGATCTGGAAGTTCTCCAGGGCGCGCACCGTGTGGACGCCGTAGTAGGCGTCCGCGGGGACGCTCCTCTCCCCCAGCAGGTCGACCTCGGTGCGGGTCCCCGCCGCCTGGTCCTCCATATGGCTTTCCTCCTGCGTTGTGAGCGGCCGGCGCCGCGCGCCCGGGCGGCCTGCGCCCCGGCGGGCCTCCCGTCGGCCCTCCCGTCGGCGCAACGCCCTCCACCCTACGCGCCGCCCCGCCGCCTCCGGTCCGTCTGCGGCTAGATGCCCCCGGCGTGGCGCACACTGGAACCACCCGCCGATGAAGGAGAGACCATGAACTGGACCGACGCCCCCTGGCTGGGCTTCGACACCGAGACCACGGGCGTGGACGTGCGCACCGACCGGCTGGTCACCGCCGCGGTCGTCCGCCGGCCCCTGGGCGCCCGCGTGCCCCATACGGCGGACGAGGAGCGGATCTGGCTGGCCGACCCCGGCGTCCCGATCCCCGCCGCGGCCACCGCCGTCCACGGCATCACCACGGAGCGGGCGCGCGCGCAGGGGCGGCCCCTGGCCGAGGTCCTCGACGAGCTCGCCACCGCGCTGGTCGATCACTGGCGGCAGGGCTTCCCCGTCGTCGCCTTCAACGCGTCCTACGACCTCTCGCTGGTCGACAACGAGCTCATCCGGCACGGCCTGGGCTCCTTCGAGCAGCGCCTGGGCTCCGCGCCCGCGCCGGTCATCGACCCCCTGGTGCTCGACCGCGACCTCGACCGGTACCGCAGGGGCAAGAAGACCCTCGCCGCGATGGCGCCCGTCTACGGCGTCGCCCTGTCACCGGACGCGCACACCGCCGAGGTCGACGTCGCGATGACCCTGGACGTGCTGGCCGCCATGGCCGCCCGCTACCCGCAGATCGCCCAGATGGACGGGGAGGGGATCCACCGCTTCCAGGTGGAGGCCCACCGCCGGTGGGCCGACCACTTCGGGGCCTGGCTGGCCTCGAAGGGGCGCACCGACGACGTCTGCCGAACCTGGCCGCAGATCGCCTGAACAGGGCGGCGGGGCACGCCCGTCGGGGTCCGCGGGTGTTCCCGTTCGGGCCCACGGTGGGTAGGGTGTCGGCATGAATGATCGCCCGTTCATCGACACGCCGCAGCGCCTCGCCGAGGTGGTGGCGAGCAGGCGCGCCGAACTCGGTCTCACGCAGGCTGACGTGGCCGCGCGCGCCGGGGTGGGGCGCCGGTTCATTGTGGACCTGGAGCATGGGCACCCTCGCGCGGAGCTCGCGAAGGTTCTCGGCGTCCTGGATGCCTTGGGCCTGCACCCGAGGGCGATCCCAGTGGCACCGGCGTGGGCGGCGACAGAGGACCCGGCGTCGGCCACGGCGGACGCCGTCGCGGTCGGGGCTGACCGTGGGTGACGTCATCGAGGTGTTCCGTCACGGCGCGCACGTCGGGCAGTTCACCCGACCGAGCGCAGGCGCCATCTCCTTCACGTATGACGAGGACGCCCCGGATACCCCGATCTCCTTGTCCCTGCCACGCGACGGGTCGGCGACGCGCCACGCGGCGCAGCGGTGGCTGGACAACCTCCTGCCCGACAATCCCCGGGTGCGCGGCCGCTGGGCGCGCTCACTCCGGGTCACCGACGATGCGTTCGACCTGGTGCGCGTCCTGGGTGAGGACGTGGCGGGCGCCCTCGTCCTCCTCGCAGAAGGCGAGACACCCGACCCCACCACACGTCCTGCCGTCGAGGCCACGCTCGACGACCTGGCGGAGCGCGTGGCCGCGATCATCAACGACCCCGACGCCTGGGTCGCGCCCGACCAGTTGGGACGCATGCGCATGTCCCTGAACGGCTCACAGGGCAAGTTCACCGCGGCCCGTATCGGGGACAGGTGGTTCTGGCCCTCGGCGACCCTGCCCTCCACTCACATCTTCAAACCGGCGATCGCCCGCCTGGAACAGGTGCCAGCCATCGAGGCCGGCACGCTCGCTCTCGCCAAGCGGCTCGGCATCCCCGCGCCCGACGCCCGCGTCGAACACTTCTACTCCCAGGAGACCTACATGGTCGCCCGCTTCGACCGGGACGCGAGTGGTGGTACGCCCCGCCGCGTCCACACGGAGGACCTCGCCCAGGCCGCGGGCGAACCCTCGGCACGCAAGTACGCGATGACGGCGCGTCAGGCACTCTCCCTGCTCGGAGCCGCAGCAGGAGAAGACGCGCAGTACGCCTTCGTCCACGAGCTCGCCTTCAACACGGCCATCGGCGACGCCGACGCCCACTCGAAGAACTACTCCCTGATCCTCGACGACGGAATCCGCCTCGCTCCCCTGTACGACTCCCTCCCCACCACGGTGTGGCCACAGGTCCGTGATGACCGCCTCGCCATGCCCATCGCCGGTGCCGTGCGCGCCCAAGGCGTCCAGGCCGGCAACTGGGCGAAGCTCGCCCGCACGGCGGGCCTCAACGAGGATCGCGTCGTGACGATCGCTCAGGAGACGGCCCGCGGCGTGCGCGACCTCGCCCATGACACCTACACCGATGCCGGGGTCTCGGGTCTCGGCTGCGATGGTGGCGCGCCTCGACCGCCTCCTGGACGCCACGACATCCGCACCGACGCGCAGCCGCGGCATGTGAGTGTGAGTTGTCCTGTGCTTGACGGAGGCAGTGAGTCTTGGAAAGGATCATTGCTGCGGCGCTCGCGCCGCCCGCCCCGGGGCCGCCCTCGTCAGAGGGCCCTGCACAACCCGGGCTACTTGGCCCCCGCCCCGTGGTAGTTCGGCGCCTCCGTGGTCATCTGGACATCGTGGGGGTGGGACTCGCGCAGCCCCGCCGACGTGATCCGCACGAAGCGGCCGTGGGCCTTCAACGCCGGGATCGTGGAGGCGCCCAGGTAGAACATCGTCTGGTGGAGCCCCCCGATCAGCTGGTAGACCACCGCCGCCAGCGAGCCGCTGTACGGGACCTGCCCCTCGATGCCCTCGGGGACGATCTGATCGTCGGAGGTGACGTCCGCCTGGAAGTAGCGGTCCTTGGAGTAGCTGCGGCGTCCGCGCGAGCTCATCGCCCCCAGCGACCCCATGCCGCGGTAGCGCTTGTACTGCTTGCCGTTGGTGAAGACCAGCTCCCCCGGGGATTCCTCGCAGCCGGCCAGCAGCGAGCCGAGCATCACCGTGTCCGCCCCGGCCACAAGCGCCTTGCCGATGTCGCCGGAGTACTGGAGGCCGCCGTCCGCGATGAGCGGCACGCCCGCCGGCCCGCAGGCCCGCGCCGCCAGGGCGATCGCCGTGACCTGGGGGACACCGACGCCGGCGACCACGCGCGTCGTGCAGATCGACCCCGGCCCCACGCCCACCTTGACGGCGTCGACACCGGCGTCGATGAGGGCCTGCGCGCCCTCGGTGGTCGCGACGTTCCCGCCGATGATCTGCACGCCCGCGAAGGCGGGGTCGGACTTCAGGCGGCGGACCATGTCGAGCTCCAGCTTGGCGCCGCCGTTCGCGGTGTCGACGACCAGCACGTCGACGCCGGCCTCGGCCAGAGCCTGCGCGCGCTCCCAGGCGTCGCCCCAGTAGCCGATGGCCGCGCCGACCATCAGCCGGCCGCGGGAGTCCTTCGTGGCCATCGGGTACTGCTCGGTCTTGACGAAGTCCTTGACGGTGATGAGACCGGACAGCCGGCCCGCGTCGTCGACCAGGGGCAGCTTCTCGATGCGGTGGTCGGCCAGCAGCTGCTTGGCGTCCTCCCGCGAGATCCCGGTGCGCCCGGTGATGAGGCGTTCGCGGGGCGTCATGCAGTCCCGGACGCGCAGCGTGGACCACTGGTCCGACGGCACGAAGCGGAGGTCCCGGTTCGTGATGATGCCGACCAGGACGTCGTCGTCGACCACCGGCAGGCCGGAGACCCGGTAGTGGCCGCACTGGCGGTCGAGCTCCTCGATGGTGGCGTCGGGCCCGATGGTGACGGGGTCCTCCACCATGCCCGATTCGGAGCGCTTGACCTGGCGGACCTGTTGGGCCTGGTCCGCGATGGAGAGATTGCGGTGGAGGATGCCGATGCCCCCCTGGCGCGCCATGGCGATCGCCATGCGCGTCTCGGTGACGGTGTCCATGGCAGCGGAGATCAGCGGCAGGCGGAGGCTGATGTCCTTGGTGAGCCGGGATGCGGTGTCCACGTCCGAGGGCACGACGTCCGTGACTTCGGGCAGCAGCAGCACATCGTCGTAGGTGAGGCCCATCAGGCGAAAAGGATCCGGAGCGTTGTAGTCACCCATGGGCCAAGTGTAGGGGTGCCGGGCCGCTCCCCCGCCGGGAGGGACGGCGCTGGCCGCCTCCCGTGGTGAGTCTCACGGGAATTGACGAGGGCGCCCCTGTGGCGGGGTGAGGGGTCGCGGCGCCGTCAGCCGATCGGCTCGAGCAGCCCGTCGCGCAGCGCCTGCGCGAAGGTCGGGGTGGCGGACAGACGCGGCAGTAGCAGCATCTGGGCGACGTGGTAGGCGTCCGGCTTGCCCGGCCAGGTCCGCGTCCCCGGCGCGTTGGCGGGCGTCAGCTCGTGGAACCAGCGCCCCGGAGCCTCCCTCAGGAACGTCCAGGCGTAGTCGTCCCACGTGGCCACGTCGCGCCCGAGGGCCTCGATCCGCTCCGCATGGGCGGACGCGCCCGTCGCCGCGTCTTCCTGGGCGAGGACCTTCCCCTGGACCACGGCCGCGCCGATGGCCTCGCACAGCACCCAGTGCATCCGCTCGCCGACGACGGGCGCGCCCTCGAAGTCGGTGGTGTAGACGAAGCCCGGCGCGCCGTCGACGTCCCAGCCGTCGGCGACCGCCCGGTCGAAGAGGTGGCGGGCGCCGTCGAGCATCCACGCGCCCGGCTCCTCGCCGAGCGCCTGGAGGGCCGCGCGGGCCTGCAGCATGAGGCGCGACCACTCCAGCCCGTGCCCGGGCGTCACGCCGAAGGGGCGGAAGGGGTGGGCCGGCTGGTCGCGGTTGAAGTCCGGCAGGGCCTCCCACGTGGTCGAGAAGTGCTCGGGGATGCGCCACCCGTGTGCCTGCGCCTGATCGTGGACGAAGCGCAGGATGCCGACGGCCCGGTCCAGCCAGAGACGGTCCCCGGTGACGTCGGAGGCGGACAGGAAGCACTCCGTGGTGTGCATGTTCGCGTTGACGCCGCGGTAGTCCTCCGAGTGGGTGAAGGCGAGGTCCCACGACTCGCGCACGCGCCCGTACTCGGGCTCCCACCAGAACCGCTCCTCCGCCTCCAGGGCCTCATCGAGCAGCTCGCGCGCGCCGGGCCGCCCCGCGGCGACGGCCGACGAGGACGCCAGGACGACGAAGGCGTGCGCGTAGGCCTCCTTGATGCTGCCCGGGATGGGCACGCCGCGCCCCTCGGCGTCGGTGCGGTGCTCGATCTGGGAGTACCAGCCCCCGTGCTCGGGATCGTGGAGCGGTCCCCGCAGGGCGGCCAGGCCGTGGTCGGCGAGCTCCGCGGCGCCCTCGACGCCCTGGAGCGCGGCCAGGCAGAAGACGTGCGTCATCCGGCAGGTGATCCACAGCTCGACCGGGCGCGAGGCGTCGACGACGCCGTCGGGCCCCAGGTATCCGAACCCGGTGTCCACCCGCGCGCCCCGCGCGAAGTCGACGACGGCACGGAACTCGGCGTCGTAGCGGGCGCGCAGAGCGGGATCGGACCAGGGAACGGACATTGCGGAGACTCCTCACCATCGGACGGCTGCGGCGCGGCTGCGGACCTGCGGGTCCCCGGCGACGCCGCAAGAAGCGTACCGCCGCCGACCTGCGCCAGTCACGCCGACGTCCCTCAGACGCCGTCCGGGCCGGCGCCGCCGCCCTCGCCCGCTGGCGCCGCCGCCGCGGTCGCGCGCGCCAGCGCCACGGTCTCCTCGACGCACGCGGTCAGCGTCCGCACCCGCTGGACGCGCAGGTCCAGGAAGGCGGGGGCGTCCGCCCCGACGAGCACCACGTCGACGCAGTGGGCGCCCGCCACCGCCGACAGCAGCTTCTCGCAGGTCGCCCCCGCGCCCATCACCACGGCGATCGACACCCGGTGCGCGATCCGGTACTGCTCGAAGCGCCGCGCCCCGGTCGAGTCCCCGCGCCGGTCGGTGGCGAGCACCGTCGCCGGGACCCCGGCGCGGCCGAGCGACACGCCGACGACGTGGGCCGGCAGCATGTGCTCGAGGTCGCTGAGGACCACGACGCCCGCCGCGGGGGGCAGGCCCTCCGCCGGTGGGCGTTCGGCCCGGTCTCCCAGGATGTCGGCGACGGCGCCCACCAGCGTCATCACAGCTCCCGACCCGGCGGCGTCCCCGTCCGGGTCGGAGAGGATCCGATCGAGCGTCGGCGCGATCAGGCGGCTCCAGGCGTGCATCAGGTCGCCCCGGTCGATCTCGGCGTCCAGGGCGTCGCGGACCGCCGACGGGTCGCCGCCCCGCGCCAGGGAGGCCAGGTCGGCGGCGGTCAGCGGGACGAGGTCGCGGCGGTCGGTGGAGGTCAGCGCGTCGAGGCGCATCGCCAGGACGCTGGCGGCCGCGTCGCCGGCGCCGATGCCGGCCCGGATGAGCTGGACCATGCGGCTGAGCCGGGCGACGTCCTCGGGGAGGTAGCGACGGTGGGCTCCCGCGGGGCGCTCCCCCGGCCCCAGGCCGTAGCGGCGCTCCCAGGTCCGCAGCGTCGACGCCGAGACCCCCAGTCGCGCGGACACCGCCGTCACCGACAGGGGGACGTCCGGCATCGCCGCCGCACCCTGCACCCCGGACATCGTCACCCTCTCCCCCGTTCCCTGCTGCGTTCACCCTCGATTCTCATCTGCCCGGGCGCCGGCCGCCACTCGGACGCGAACTCAGGGTGTTCAGGAAGCTCTCAGGTTCGCCGCCGAACCTGAGAAGATCCGGAGAGTTTCTGCCACAGTCTTGAACAAGCAATGCGCAGATCGGTAGTCTGTCGGCAGACACAGCGGCAGGACGAACGGCCCACCGGCCGGGCGTCGACACCGGAAGGAGCTGCGAACATGACAGACGTCTCACGACTGCCCGGTCCTCTCTCGGAGGCCTGGGAATGGCAGTACCAGGGCGCGTGCCGCGACATGGACACCGAACTGTTCTTCCACCCCGAAGGCGAACGGGGATCCACGCGCCGCCGCCGCGCCGAGAACGCGAAGGCGATCTGCGCGACCTGCCCCGTCATCGATCAGTGCCGCGAGTACGCCCTGCGCGCCCAGGAGCCGTACGGCATCTGGGGCGGGATGACGGAGGAGGAGCGCCGCGAGGAGATCCAGCGCGCCCAGCGCCGTCGCAGCGCCTGAGCCGCCACCACGGACCACGAGGGGTCCGGTTCCCACCCGGGAGCCGGGCCCCTCGCCGACTTCGGTGCTCTTCTCCGCCGACTTCGGTTCCCTTCCCCGCCGACTTCGGTCGCTCGCCCTCCCCACGACGAGGGGCCCGCACCCCGAGCAAGTGGGTGCGGGCCCCTCGTGGGCTCGTCGGACGCGTCGAGCGCGTTCCGCGGATCCGTGAAGTCAGGCGCTCAGCGCTCGACGACCGCCAGCACGTCGCGCGAGGAGAGGATCTGGTACTCCTCGCCGTCGTACTTGACCTCGGTGCCGCCGTAGCGGGCGTAGATGACGACGTCGCCGACCTTGACGTCGACCGGCACACGGTTGCCGTTGTCGTCGACGCGGCCCGGTCCGACGGCGATGACCTCGCCCTCCTGCGGCTTCTCCTTGGCGGTGTCCGGAATGACCAGCCCGGAGGCGGTGGTGCGCTCGGCCTCGAGCTGACGGATCACAATGCGGTCCTCAAGCGGCTTGATGGAGATCGACACTGTCGTGACTCCCTTTCTCATGATGGCAGTTGGTGCGTCCCGGTACCTGCCGTCGCGGGGGCCAGTGCCCAGGACATGGCCGCGGCCCAGGGCCGCGTTCCGTGCTCAGCTTAGGTCGCCGCTGGCACTCTGACAACCTGAGTGCCAACCGCCTGCGGAGCGCCGAGCGCGGCGCCCCACGCAGCGCGCGAGGCGCGCGGACGTGCGCGCGGCCGTGCGACGATGGGCCCGTGACCACCCGCCTGACGCCCGTCCTCACCTCCCCCGGCAGGGAACTGCTGGAGGCCCTCGAAGCGATGCCCGACCGGGCCGGCATGGACCCGCTGCGCCTGGGCGGCCTGCTGCGCGCCCAGGGCGTCGCCCCGGAGGTCGCCGCCGGCGTCCTGGCCCAGCTGGATCTCCGCGACCGCGCCGAGGCGAAGTTCGGCCCGTTCGCCCGCACGATGGTGTTCACCCGAGACGGCCTCGAGCAGGCGACGCGCATGATCGTCGCCGCCCTGCACGCCCGGCGGTTCCTGGACGCCGGGGCGACCCGCGTCGCGGATCTGGGATGCGGCATCGGCGGCGACGCGCTGGCGATGGCGGGCCTGGGCCTGGGGGTCAGCGCCATCGACCTCGACCCGGAGGCCGCCGCCGCGGCGGCCGCGAACCTGCGGGCCTTCCCCGACGCCGAGGTCGCGGTGGGCGACGTCCGCGACCTCACGCCGGAGGGCCTCGCGGCCGCGGGCGTCGACGCCGTGTTCGCGGACCCCGCCCGCAGGACCGGTCAGGCCCGCGGGGGGCTCCGCGTGCTGGCCCCGCAGGAGTGGTCCCCGCCGCTGTCCTGGGTGCTCGGCTGGCGCGGCTCGATGGAGCGCCTCGGCGTCAAGATGGCCCCCGGCGTCCCGCATGCGGCCCTGCCGCCCGACTGCCACGTCCAGTGGACCTCCGTCGACGGCGACCTGGTCGAGGCCGCCCTGTGGACGCCCGCGTTGTCGCCCGAGGGGCCGGGCCGCAGCGCCCGCGTCATCCGGGGCGGGCGCTCGCGCGTCCTCATGGACGAGGGCGTCCCCGCGTGGCCGGGTCCCGGGACGCCCGCGGCTTCCGGGATGCGGTCACCCGCCGTTCAGGGCGCGGAATCCCCCGCGAGCGCGGGACGGGAGCGCCCGGGCGGGCACACGGCCGATGAGCCCGTCCGGCAGGCGCCGGACGGTCCGATCGGGTCGGTCGTCGCCGAGCCCGATCCGGCGGTCATCCGCGCCGGCCTGGTTGCGCGCCTGGCCGAGGACCTCGGCGCGCACCTGCTCTCCCCGGGCATCGCCTGGCTGACCGGGGACGGCTTGCCGCCGACCCCCTTCGCGGCGCGCTTCGAGGTGTTCGACGTCGTTCCCCTGAGGGTCTCGGCGATCGACCGGGCGCTGGCCCCGCTGGACGTCGGGCGCGTCGAGGTGAAGAAGCGCGGGGCGGACGTCGACCCGCAGGCGATCCGAGCCGGCCTGCACCTCGAGGGCGTCGGGGAGGCCACCGTCATCGCGACGCGCGTCCAGGGCCGCCACCGCGCGATCATCGCGCGGCGGGCGGAACCCTGAACGCGTGCCGCGCGGGTCAGCCCTCGCGGAAGACGATGCCCATCGAGGACGCCGGGTAGTGCCAGGTGAGGGTGCCGGGGGCGGCCACCGCCAGGCACGTCCCGCACTCGAGGCACGCGGCGTACTCGACGGAGATCGTCCCGTCCGGCTCCTCGCTGTAGACGTGCGCGGGGCACACCTTGACCAGCAGCTTGCCGGTGCCGGTGGCGCGGGCGACGTCCTGATGGACTTCGATGTGGGGGTTGCCCTCGTCGACCTCGTACATGTTGTGCGCGAGGCGTTCGGTGACGGACCCCGGGATGTATCGGCTCATGGCGTGCTCCTCTCTCACAGCGCCCGGACGGCCTGGTAGCCGATCCTCGCCAAACGCCCGAGCTTCAGCCCGGACGCCTTGAGGGCGTCCTTCGCCGTGGCCAGCAGGTGCTTGCGCGGGGTCAGGTCCAGGTTGTAGATGCCGTACAGGACGTCGGAGACCAGGGAGCCGAGCTGCCCGTACATCTCCTCGTTCTCCAGGAAGGCCGGTGCCTTCGCGTACGTCGCCATGTCGGCCCCGACGAAGGAGGCCTGGTAGTTGGCGACGTAGCGCTGCAGACCCGCCTGGGAGACGTCGCCGGCGTCCAGGGCGTCCCCGATCGCCTGGGCGGCGGCACGCGCCGAGCCGGCGGCCAGATCCATCCCGCGGACGGTGAAGCCCGTGTTAAGGGTGAAGCCCGCGGCGTCGCCGACCACGACCAGTCCGTCGCGCACGAGATCGTGCTGCATCGCGGCGCCGCCCTCGGCCACCAGGTGGCAGCCGTACTCGAGGAGCTCCCCGTCCGCCAGATACGGCGCGATCGCCGGGTGGGTGAGGAAGTGGTCGTGGAGGTCGGAGGCCGCGAACCCCTTCGCCGTGAGGTCGTCCAGGCGCGCGACGATCCCGATCGACACGGAGTCCTTGTTCGTGTACATGAACCCGCCGCCGGCCACGCCCTGCGTGCAGTCGCCGACCACGGCCCATGCCGCGCCCTGGTCGCCGGTCAGGTTGAAGCGCTGCGCCACCGTGTCCTCGCCGAGGCGGATGACGGACTTGACGCCGACGGCCAGGTTCTTCGTCGGCTCCTTCGCGCGGATGCCCGCGTACTGGGAGAGGAAGGAGTTCACGCCGTCCGCCGCCACGACGACCCGGGCGTGGAGCTCGTCCTCGCCCGCGCGGATGCCGACGAAGCGCCCGTCCTGCTGGAGGAGCTCATCGACCTTGACCCCCGGCATCACGGTGACGCCGGCCTCTTCGCACTGCTCGGACAGCCACGGATCCAGCTTGGCGCGCAGCACGGTGACGGCGTTGACGGGCTCCGCCAGCCGCGCGTCCCAGTAGTCGACGTTCACGAAGGAACTCGGGGACAGGAAGGACAGGGCGTTGCGGGTGATATGGCGTTCGACGGGCGCGTTGTCCACGAACCCGGGGAAGATCTCCTCCAGGACCCGGCAGTAGAAGACGCCTCCGGAGAGGTTCTTCGCCCCCGGCTCCACGCCGCGCTCGACCAGCAGGACCTCCCGGCCCTGCTGGGCGAGCAGGTAGGCGCACACGGACCCCGCGACGCCGCCGCCCACGACGATGACGTCGAAGTCGTACTCGATCTCGTCCATCACCGTCTCACTTCGCGGCCGCTGCGATCGCGGGCAGCACCTCGTAGAGGTCGCCGACGATCCCGTAGTCGGCATCCCGGAAGATCGGGGCCGAGCCGTCGGTGTTGATGGCGACGACCACCTTCGATTGGTTCATGCCCATCGTGTGCTGGACCTGGCCGGAGATCCCGACGGCGACGTACAGGTCCGGGGACACCTTCTGCCCCGACACCCCGACATAGCGGTCGCGGGGCAGCCAGTTGACGCCCTCGGCCAACGGACGCGAGCAGGCGAGCTCGGCTCCCAGCGCCGCGCACAGGTCGCGGGCCAGGCCCAGGTCCTCCGCGGACTTGAAGCCGCGGCCCGCCGCCACGATCCGCTTCGCGGACACCAGGTCGACCTCGCCGACCTCCTGGCGGTCCGTCGAGGTCACCGTCGCGCCGTAGGCCTGCGCCTCGGCCGTCTCGGCCGCCGGCGAGTCGCCCTCGGCCGCCTGTCCGCCGTCGACGACGACCACCACGGGGCCGGCGAACGACACGGACTCGCGCGAGATGCCCCCGAAGACGGAGACCTCCGCGGCGCCGGGCGACAGGGACACGACGTCGGTGAGCACCGGGGCGCCGAGCCGGGCCGCCAGGCCGCCCGCGAGGACGCGCTCGGCCGGCCGGTCGGCCACCAGGACCACGTCCCCGGGACGGGCGTCCACGACGGCCGCCACGCCTGGGGCGGCGGCCTCCACCGGCACGCCGTCCGCCAGGGGCACGGCGACGACGCGGTCGACGCCGCCGACCGCCACCTCGCCGACCGTCACGGCGGTGATCTGGCCGCCCAGGCCCCGCGCCATCTCCACCACAGCCGCGACCCGGTTATCGGCCGCCACGATCCATGCAGTCATCATCGTCTCCCTCTCGCTCACAGAACGCCATCGCCGCGCAGCGCCGACACCAGGTCGGCCGCAGCGCTCTCACCGGAGAACACCGTGTTCTTCCGGGCCCGGGCATCGGGCTTCGACCGGCCCGTCACCTCCACCGCGGCCTCCGCCACGTCGAGCGCGGCGGCCTCCACGACCTCGAACGGCTTCTTGCCGGCCGCGAGGATCTCCTTCATCGACGGGACCTTCGCCGCCACCGCGTCCGAGGACGCCGCGACGACCACGGGGCCCGCCACGTCGATCGTGCGCGTCCCTCCGGCGATCACCTGGGTGACGGCCCATCCGTCACCGGACCGCTCGACGGAGGAGACCTCCTGGAAGCAGGGCCACCCGAGGAAGCCTGCGACCAGGGCGGACATCATCCGGGCGCCCGTGTCGATCGACGAGTCCCCGGTGATCACCAGGTCCGCGCCGTCCACGGAGCGGACCAGACCCGCCAGTGCGGACGCCACGCGAGTCGACGTCCACTCCCGGGCCGCGTCGTCGGCGACCGCCAGCCCGCGATCGAGGCCCTTCGACAGCGCGGTCTTCTTCGCCATGGAGGAGCCGACCTCGGCGGCGCCCACGGAGGCGCCGACGAGCTCTCCGCCCGTGGCGTCCGCGATCTGGCGGCCGAGTTCGATCGCCACCGCGTCGTACTCGCTGACGGCGGACTTGGCGCGCGACCAGTCGACCGCGCCATCCGCGGCGACGGTGGCGTCCTGCGGGTTCGCCGCGTATTTGTACAAGACAACAACAGACATTGACAGCACTCTTTCATTGAGTCGGTGGGCAGGGGCTGCCCGGGAGCTGGTGGGTGGGGAAAGCGCGGGCGCCCGTTCGCACGGGTCCATTATCCCCGCGGCGGGGCCGCCCTCATGGCGGGACGGGGCGGGATCTCATGGGCGCCGATCCTCCAATGGGGGGCCGCGCAGAGCCGCGGATGATATCATGCCATGCAGTGAGCTTCCTGTCGAAGAACAGGATCTCGGGGAAACGGCATCGACGGATCTTCGACGCGGGAGCGAGCGGAGCCCGTCCCCAGCCGCCGTCTGCAAAGGAGCCGGAAGCATGCTGACCACCGTGTCCCCGATCGACTGCCATCAGGTGGGCCGCCCGCGCAGCGAGGACGCTGACGCGAGGATCCTGCTGGCCGCCATCGAGCTGTACGGCGATGCCGGATGGTCCGGATACAACCTCACGAAGGTCGCCCAGCTGGCGGGCGTCGGCAAGTCGTCGATGTACTCGCGGTGGACCGACAAGAGCCTGCTCCTCCAGGACGCCTTCCGGGTCCGCGTGCCGGTGCCGACGCCCACAGGCACGAACGTCTGGGACATCCTCTCCGAGTGGGCGGCCTTCCGCGTCCAGATGTACCTGGGACCGCACTCGCAGGCGATCCGGCGTGTCTTCGTCGAGATGTCGACGGGCGAGCCCACGATCACCGCGCTCCAGGACTACCTCTACACCACCCCGATCGCCGTGCTCCGCTCCCGGATCTGGGAGTTCAAGACCAACGGCTACCTCCCCGCGACGACGTCCGTCACGCGGCTGATCGATGGGATCGAGGGCTCGGTCCTCATGCGCAGCTTCTCCATCCCGCCGGAGAACGTGCCCTGCTTCCTCACCGAGATCCCCGAGTACGTCGAGATGCTCGTGGCCGATCAGCTCCGCGCGCCCCTGCGGACGGGCGAGATCCGCCTGGCGCGCCTCGCGTCGTGAGCCGGTCGCCACTGGTCAGCGCCCCGTGAAGTCCGGGCGGCCCGTCACCGACAGCGGCAGGCCCTTCGTCTCGGGCGCCCACGCGATCGAGACCACCAGGCCCAGCAGCGAGATGGCGGCGCCCACCATCATCGTGGCGCTGATCCCGTGGGTCGCCAGGTAGCCCGGCAGGACGTACGTGGTGATGACCGTCCCGATGCGGGACACCGCCATCGCGACTCCCATGGCCGTCGCCCGGACATCGGTGGGGAACAGCTCGTTGGGGTAGAGCCACTGCAGGTTGCCCGGCCCGCCCGAGGCCAGGGCGTAGAGCCCGAAGCACAGGAGGACCACCCACAGGGTGGCGTCCGGGATCACGCCGAGGACGGCCAGCGACGCCGTCATGATGACGAACGTGGCAATCACCAGGGGGCGGCGGCCCCACGACTCGGCGAGGAACATGGCGGGGATGGTCCCGATCATGAAGAACGTCCCGATGACGAGCTCGCCGATGAGGGCCGTCTTCCCCTCGCCCAGCCCGAAGGCCCCGATAATCTGCGGGCCGTACGTGTAGATGGCGAACATCGGGATCGCCTGGCAGAGCCAGATGACGCCCACGAAGAGGATCCGGCGGAAGTACACCCACTGGAAGATCTTGGAGACCCGGGTCTTCTCCACCGTCTCGTCGTCCAGGATCACATCCGTGCCGTAGACGTCGCGGACGATCCGGTTGGCCTCCTCCGTCCGTCCCTTGGAGTACAGCCACCGGGGCGACTCGGGGATCGACATCCGGCCCAGGAGGATGATCACGCAGGGGACGACGGAGCTGGCGAGCATCCACCGCCAGCCGTTGGCGGCGTCGAGCAGGAAGTAGCCGACCACGTAGGCGACGTTCGCGCCGACGTACCAGACGGCCGCGATGACGCCCATCGAGATCGCTCGGTATCGCCGGGGCGTGAACTCGGCGATCATCGAGGTCGCGATCGGATAGTCGGCGCCGATGGTCACCCCGATGAGGAGGCGGAGCACGAACAACTGCCACGGCTCCTGGATGATCGAGCAGGCCAGCGACAGGACGATGATCGTGACGAGGTCCAGCACGAACATCTTGCGGCGCCCGATGTGGTCGGTGAGGAAGCCTCCGAACGACGCGCCGACGAACAGGCCGATGATGGAGGCGACGCCGATGAGGCCGGTCCAGTGCTCGTCGATGCCGAGCTCCGGCGTCATCTTGACCAGCGCGACCCCGATGATCCCCAGCACGTACCCCTCGAGGAAGGGACCTCCCGAGGAGAACACCGTGATCTTGCGGAGGAACGGCGACATCTTCACGTCGTCGAGTGTGATCGGTTCATTCATGCGACTCGTCCTTCCCTGACGCGAGCCGCCGACGGCCTCGCAC
>JAFAAX010000178.1 GCA_023426345.1 Actinomycetes bacterium | reverse complement strand
GTCCCCGGCACCGCTCTCCCCGCGTGCCGCGCCGACGGGCCGCCGGGTGATCGCGGCCCGGCCCGCCAGGTCCGCTCCGCCCCCGCGCCCGTCGAAGCGGGCAACGACCTCCACGTCGCCGCCGAGGAACGAGAGGGGGTCGCCCGGCTCGCCCGGGTCGCCGTGGCCGCCCTCGTGGCCTTCGCCGTCCGGGCCGACCGGACCGACCGGACCGCCCTCGTCGATCCGGCCGTGTCGCCACGGTCCGATCTCCTCCGCCCACATGCCGCCGCGCAGATCGGGGGCGGGGCGGCCGATGCGGTCCAGCGCGCGCCGCAACGAGGGCGCGACCGCCTCCAGCCCGCACCACGTCGCGGCGGCGGGCGCCCCGACCGCCCGGGTGAGCCGATCGACCAGGGCGGACCCCGTGTCAGCCGAGGGGAACGGCGCCGCGCCGGCGGACACGGGCGCGTCCGCGCCCGGAGCGCCGACCGCGGGGCCCGTGCACGCGGCGTGGTCGAGGACGCGCACGCCCAGCAGATCGCGCAGGGCGCCGAGATACCCGCCGAGCACCGTCCCCTGGTGCGCGTCGACGACGCCCGTCGGTCCGGTGACGAGGATCTGGGCGCCGCGGCGCGCCGCCCGCGTCAGCGACTCGGCCAGGCGCGGGTCGTCCGTGACGTGCTCGGCGACGACGATCAGGCGGTACCCGGTTCCATCGGCGCCCCCGGCCTCGAGGTCGGAATCCGGGAAGACGACGTCCGTGGCGATGCCGGCCTCCCACAAGGTGCGGTGCCAGGCGCGGGCCGCCGCGAAGGGGGCGGGGGGCTCGACCGGTCCGATCGCCGTCTGCCGGGCCCACTCCGAGTCCCAGTCCAGGAGCACGGCAGCGTCGGCGGGGGCCGGGCGCGCACCGGCGATGGGGGCCAGGGCGGCCAGGGCCCGGCCGGTGTCGACGACCTCGCGCCAGGTCCGCGAGTCGCGGCCGGCGTGGGGCACCATGCCCGAGTGGAAGGACTCCGCCCCCGCCCGCGACTGGCGCCACTGGAACTGGAGGACGCCGTCGGCCCCGTGGGCGACGCGGGCCAGCGACCACAGGAGGAACTGGCCGGGACGCTTCGGGCTGTTGCGCGGACGCCACTGGACCGCGCCGGGCGCCTGCTCCATGAGGAGCCACGGCGCGCCGTCGCCGAGCCCGCGCATGAGGTCCCCCTGCCAGGCGATCTCGGCGGCGGCGCCGGGATCGGCCGGGTCCGGGTAGGAGTCGTCGGAGACCACGTCCACGTCGCAGGCCCAGCGGCGTTCGTCGAGCCACGGGAAGGCGCCCATGAAGTTCGTCGTGACGGGCCGGTCGCTCCGCCGGCGGATCTCGGCGGCCTCGGCGGCCAGGAGCGCGTGGATCTGGTGGTCGCAGAACCGGCGCCAGTCCAGCGCCTGGGACGGGTTGGGGAACGTCGGCATCGCCCGGGGCGGCTCGATCTCGCAGAAGTCCGCGTAGCGCTGCGACCAGAAGTCCGTGCCCCACGCCCCGTTGAGGGCCGCGATCGATCCGTCGTAGCGGTCCGCGAGCCATGCGCGGAAGGCGGACGCGCACTGGTCGCAGAAGCACTCGTGGACATGGCAGCCGTACTCGTTGCCGATGTGCCACAAGACGACGCCCGGGTGATCGCCGAAGCGATCCGCCAGCGCCGCGGCCAGGGCGCGGGAGCGCTCGCGGTACACGCGCGAGGACGGGCAGTACTGCTGGCGCGACCCGACGCCCAGGCGCGTGCCGTCGGCGGTGACGGGCAGGGACTCCGGGTGGCGCCGCGCCATCCAGGCCGGCGGGGAGGCCGTGCCGGTCGCCAGGTCGACGTCGATGCCCGCAGCGTGGGCGCGATCGATGACCGCGCCCAGCCAGTCCAGGTCGTGGCGACCCTCCTCGGGCTCCAGCCGCGCCCAGGAGAAGACGCCCAACGAGACCAGCGTGACGCCGGCCTCCCGCATCATCTCGAGGTCGCGCGCCACGGTGGCGTCGTCCCACTGCTCGGGGTTCCAGTCCCCGCCGTAGGCCAGGCGGCCCGGGGAGAACGGGCGGGAGGTGCTGGTGGGGCCGCAGGGGCGCAGCGGCCGGTCAGGCGTCGGTGTCACGGGCATCAGCTTACGGGGACGCCCCCGCGACCCGGCCGCGCGGGCCGCCCTCGTCGCAGGGTGGGTCGGGAGGGCCGGGACGGACGAGGGCGACGCCCCCACGCGGGCCCGCCGTCCCGCCAGCGGGCCGCCCTCGTCGCGGGGAGGAAGGGCGCGGCGGCCGAGGCGGCCGACGGCTCAGGCGCGGCCCAACGCGGACACCATCGCCGCCTTGATCGTCGGCATCCGGTTGGCCGCCTGGGCGAAGACGATGGAGCGGGGGCCCTCGAAGACCTCGTTGGAGACCTCGATGCCGTCCAGCCCGAACTGCTCGTGGATGCGCGCGCCCACGGCGGTGTTGAGGTCGTGGAAGGACGGCAGGCAGTGCATGAACTGCGCGTGCGGGCCGGCCGCGGCCATGAGGGCCTCGTCGACGCGGTAGTCGCGCAGGAGTTCGATGCGCTCGGCCCACACGTCAGCGGGCTCGCCCATCGACACCCAGATGTCGGTGTGGACGAAGTCGACGCCCTCCACGGCGGCCGTGTCCTCCGTCAGCGTGACCCGCGCTCCGGTCTCCCGGGCCCGCTCGCGGGCGGCCGCCACGACGTCGTCGGCGGGCCACAGCTCCTTCGGGGCGACGATGCGGACGTCCATCCCCAGGATCGCGCCATTGACCAGCAGCGAGCGCCCCATGTTGAAGCGGGCGTCGCCGACGTAGGCGTAGGCGATCTGCTCGTCCGGTTTCCCGACGTGGCCGCCGTGGCCGTCCGGGGCGCCCGCGTGCTCGCGCATCGTCAGGGAGTCGGCGAGCATCTGCGTGGGATGCCAGTCGTCGGTCAGGCCGTTGAAGACGGGCACGCCGGACAGCTCGGCCAGGATCTCGACGTGCTCCTGGAGGTCGCCGCGGTACTCGATGCCGTCGAACATCCCGCCCAGCACGCGCGCCGTGTCGGCGACGGACTCCTTGTGCCCCATCTGCGAGCCCTGCGGGTCCAGGTACACGGTGTGCGCCCCCTGGTCGGCGGCGCCGACCTCGAACGCGCAGCGCGTGCGCGTGGAGGTCTTGGCGAACAGGAGCGCAATGTTGCGTCCCCGCAGGTAGGGCCGTTCCTGGCCCAGCGCCTTGGCGGCCTTGAGGCCCGCCGCGAGGTCCAGCAGGTCGCGCCACTGCCGCTGGGAGAAGTCGAGCTCGCGCAGGAGGTGCCGGCCCGGGTGGAACAGGGCGGGCAGGTCGGCGGGAGCCGGGATCGGGTGGGCCGGGGTCTCGGGCGTCGGGGTCGTCATGCCCCTGATTATCGACGAGGACGACGCTGGCGCGCAGACCCGACCATCTTCCCCCGCCGAGAACGGTCGGTCTTCCCGCCGAGAACGGTCCATTCTGCCGACCGGCGCGGGGCGGACCGTTCTCGGCGGGAAGACCGACCGTTCTCGGCGAAGGGAGGGAGAGAAGGGGAGAGAAGGAGGGGCTCAGATCTCGGGCCAGTGGAAGCGCGGCATCGGGCCCAGCCCCGTGTCCCCGGGCCCGTCGTCGCCGTCCGCCCCGGATGTCAGCGCCTGCTCGACCTCCCACTCGACCCGTGACCGCTCGCCCGCCGCCTGGATGGCGGGGGCGCCCTGGTCCGTGGGACGCAGGAGCGCCCGCACGGTGGCCGCCGCGATCGCGGCCATCAGCACCAGGCCGACCCCGGTCGACTGCGACAGCGCCACCACGATCACCGCGACCGCGTACAGCGAGGAGAAGCCGACGATGACGCGGCGACCCGGAGTGGCGCGGGGGAACAGGTCGGCGATCCGGCGGAAGGCGATCAGGCACAGCGGCACGACGAGCATCCCCAGCGACGACAGCCCCCAGGCCAACCCGTGGAGCAGCAGCAGGACGGCCAGCGGCCACAGGCCGAAGGACAGCCAGACGGCGCGTCGGGGCGACCGGTCCTCGGGCGGGAGGAGCCGGTCGAGGAACTGCCTCTGATCCTGGGCCATCACGCGTCCTTCGGGCTGGTGTCCGCGCCCCGTCGCGGACGTTGTCCTGTGCGCCCAGCCTACCGGCGCACGTACGCTGAGGGCCATGACCGAGCCGAGCGTCCCTGCGTCCCACTCCGCCTTGCCGTTCGTCTCGGACACGTTCGACCCGGCGCGCTGGCGCGAGGTGACGGGTTTCGGCTTCCAGGACATCACCTACCATCGGGGCGTCTCGCGCGGCACGGACGCCGACGGGGCGCCGGCGGGCGCCGACCTGCCGTGGGTGCGCATCGCGATCGACCGTCCGGACATCCGCAACGCGTTCCGCCCGCTGACCGTCGATGAGCTCTTCCGCGCGCTCGACCACGCGCGCATGTCCAGCGACGTCGGCGCCGTCCTCCTCACCGGCAACGGGCCGTCCGCCCGCGACGGCGGATACGCGTTCTGCTCGGGCGGGGACCAGCGCGTCCGCGGGTCCGACGGGTACCGCTATGAGGTCACAGCGGGGGCGCCCTCGTCCCCCGGGCCGGGAGCGGCGGACGACTCGGACACGGCGGACACCGCCACGCGCCGCGAGCGCATCGACCCGGCGCGCGCCGGGCGCCTCCACATCCTGGAGGTCCAGCGCCTGATCAGGACCATGCCGAAGGTCGTCATCGCGGCCGTGCCCGGGTGGGCCGCCGGGGGCGGGCACAGCCTCAACGTCGTGTGCGACCTGTCGGTGGCGTCCCTCGAGCACGCGCGGTTCAAGCAGACCGACGCGAACGTCGGGTCCTTCGACGCCGGGTACGGCTCGGCGCTGCTCGCCCGACAAGTCGGGGACAAGCGGGCGCGCGAGATCTTCTTCCTGGCGGAGACCTACGACGCGCGCACGGCCGAGCGCTGGGGCGTGGTCAACCGCGCGGTCCCCCATGCCCGGCTGGAGGAGACGGCCCTGGAGTGGGCGCGCACGATCACGGGCAAGTCCCCGCAGGCGATCCGCATGCTGAAGTACGCGTTCAACCTGGCCGACGACGGCCTGGCCGGCCAGCAGGTGTTCGCAGGGGAGGCCACGCGCATGGCCTACATGACGGAGGAGGCCCAGGAGGGCCGCGACGCCTTCCTCGAGCACCGCGCCCCCGACTGGTCGGGGCACCCCTACTACTTCTGAGTGGGCGCGTGTGGTCCGGTCAGTAGTGGCTGACGACCGTCGTGCCGACCTCGTCCCAGTTGTAGATCCACTGGGCGTCCGCGACGGCCATGTTCACGCATCCGTGGGACCCGCCGGAGCCGGCGAACCCGAAGGAGTCGCGCCAGTACGCGCCGTGCAGGGCGTACCCGCCGGTGAAGTAGCTGATCCAGGGGACGTCCTCGGTCTCGTAGTTCGAGCCGTCGGCGTTCTCGCCCTTCATCGTCTGCTTCGCGTACTTGAGGTAGACGTGGAACGTGCCCTCGACGGTGGGCGTGGCCGGCGCTCCGTTGACCATGTAGACGGGGCCGAAGACGATGTCGGCGCCCTCGTAGGCGGTGACCGTGTGGTTCGCCAGGTTGACGTCGATCCACTTCTCCCCGGCGTGGGGCGAGTAGACGAGGTTCTCCGCACCGGCGACCACCGGCATCGTGTCGTAGCCGGGGTCGACCTTCGTGTACGTGAACGTGCCCTCATAGGACTGCCCGGCCTGCAGGGACGCCATCAACTCCGAGGCGATCTGGTCAGCGTTGTCGACCGTCCAGCCGGGCGTGCCCTCCGAGGCGGTGACCACCACGGCGCCGGACGCGTCGACGTTCTGGACCCCGTTGACGGGCTGGTCGTTCGTGGAGGCCGCGACTTTGTCGACCCACGCCTTCACCTTGTCGGCGTCGAAGGCGGGAGTCCCCAGGCCCTCAGGAGTCTGCGGCACCGTCACCCACGACGCGCGATCGGCCGCGGAGGCGGGATTCTCCGACACCGTGCCGTACAGGGTGACCCCGAGGTCCGCGAACAGGGCGTTGGCGGCGTCCGCCGTCTGCTGGGCGGCCGCGTCGGTGACCGTCGGCTGGATGTCCTCCGAACTCACGTCCACTGCCTGCGAGGACAGCGTGGACACGGCCTTCGCCACCACGCCGGAGAGCTGCGAGGGATCGATCCCCCGGCCCGTCTGGGAGGGGGTCACGACGAACGCCGTGCCGTCGTCGGACAGCGTGACGCCCGCGTTCTTCACGGGACTGCCCGTCGCCTGCGCGACCTGGTCGGCGAAGTCGACGAGGCCCTGATCGTCCGTCGCCGACACGACGGCCACCTCGCGGTGGCGGAACAGGGCCGCGATGCGCGAGCCCACCGACTCGTTGGCCTCGAACGCCCGCGCGGCCGTGGCGTCGGCGTCCACCGTGACGCCCAGGTCCGCCAGCTTCGCCGTGGTCGGCTGCCCGTCGATGTTGACCGTCACGGACAGGGCGTCCGCGCGCGCCGCGACGGCCGCCGCGACCTCCTCCTGCGTCTGACCGGTCACAGAGGTCCCCGCCACCGTGACCCCCGGGAGGGCCCGGTCCGAGAAGTGCGCCGCGTAACCGGCCGTCGCGCCGGCCACGACCAGCACGAACCCGAGCACGCCGCCCAGCGCCCACTTCCACGCCGCGGAGAATTTGCTTTTCTTCACACCACAATGCTAGCCGGAGCCACGATTCGCGACGAGGTGGGACGCCCCACACGCCGACATCGCGCCGGTCCCCCGTCCCGGCCCGCCGCCCGCCGGGGTCGCAGTCGCCCCCGGTCGCGCGTAGTCTGGGCGATCGTCCCCCGACGCGTTCCGGGGCACGCCCATCCGCCATCGACTGGAAGACCGCACGACACCATGACCTCCGAGGGCCCCCGCATTCTCACCGTCCCCGGCGGGACCTCCCCCGGCGCCGCGGCGATGGCCTTCGCCGCGCTGCACAAGATCCACGAGCTCGCCGAGGAGCGCCGGAGCGCCGCGGACGGGGAGCTCCTCCCGGACGGCCAGCCCTCCGAGGAAGGCTCCGCGGCCGGTGCGCCCGCCGCCGGCCGGCGCACCGTCGTCGTCCTGCGGGACCCTGCCTCCGTCGCGCGCCGCTCGCTGCGCGAGTCCGCCGCGTCGCCCTCGTCGGCGTTCCCGGAGCTGCCCGACGAGGTCGCGAACGACCCCCGCCTGCTGGACGGCGTCGATCTGGTGGTGCCCACCTCGGGCTCCTCGACGGGGACGCCGCACCTGGTCGGCCTGTCCCTGGAGGCCCTCACCGCCTCCGCGAGCGCCACGCACGAGGCGCTGGACGGCCCGGGCCGCTGGATCCTGGCGCTGCCCGCCCACCACATCGCGGGCGCCCAGGTCCTGTTCCGCGCCGCCGTGTCGGGCACGGACCCCTTCATCGTCGACACGGAGGACGGCTTCGACCCCGCCCGCCTGCTGCCTGCCATCGCGGGGGCCGCGGCGGACCCCTCCGTGCCCGCCTACCTCTCCCTGGTCCCCGTCCAGCTGCGCGCCTGCCTGGAGGCGGGCGATCCGGTCGTCTCCGCGCTCGCCCGGCTGTCCGCGGTCCTCGTCGGCGGATCCTCTGTGGACCGCGCGCTGATCGCGGCGTCCCGCGAGCGCGGCATCCGCGCCGTCACTACCTACGGCATGACCGAGACCTGCGGCGGCTGCGTCTACGACGCCCGTCCCCTGCCCGGCGTCAGTGTGCGCAGCATCGACGTGGAGGGACCGCAGCGCCTGGCCGTCGCGGGGCCCCTGCTCATGACGAAGTACCTCGACGGGACCGCTCCCTTCGTCGACGAGGGCGGCGTCCGGTGGCTGATGACCGGCGACCTGGGAGTCATCGCCCCCAACGGCGCCGTCGAGGTCATGGGGCGCGCGGACGACGTCATCGTCTCAGGCGGTCTGTCGATCGCACCCGCACCCGTCCGGCAGGCGGTCCTCACGACGCCGGGCGTCCGCGACGCCTGGATCCTGGGGCTGCCGGACCCCAAGTGGGGATCCGTGGTGGCCGCCGCCGTCGTCCCGGACGCCCCGAGGCGCGACGCGGACGCCGGACCGGCGGGCGCCGTGGAGACGAGCCCCGTCGGCACCGGGCCCTCGGAGGCACTCAGCGCCCTGGCGGCGTCCATCCGCGACCAGGTCGGGCGCCAGCTGGGACGCGCCCAGGCGCCCCGCGCCGTCATCGCCGTCGACGACCTGCCCCAACTGGAGACCGGCAAGACCGATCCGCGCGGCGTCCAGGCCGCCGTCGAGGCCCGCCTGGGCACGCGTGCCGCCTGGACGCGGTGACGGCCGCACACCATCGGAGAGGACGGACACGCAGTGGCCACGGCACATGACTGGATCGAGGGGGCGCGCCTGCGCACCCTGCCGGCGGCGATGGCGCCCGTCCTCGTCGGCACCGCCGCCGCGGCGAACCTGGGGTCCTGGTCCGCGGCGCGGGGGCTCCTCGCGCTGGGCGTCGCGCTGCTCCTCCAGATCGGCGTCAATTACTCCAACGACTACTCCGACGGGATCCGCGGCGCGGACGACGACCGGCAGGGGCCTCCCCGGCTGACCGGCGGCGGGTTGGCGGCGCCGCGGACCGTGCTGGCGGCCGCGCTCGGCTGCTTCGCCGCGGCGGGCGTCCTGGGCCTGGCGCTCGTCGCCGTGGCCGGCCAGTGGGTGCTCGTCGTGTTCGGGGCGCTCGCCGTGGCCGCCGCGTGGTTCTACACCGGGGGCTCCCGCCCGTACGGCTACGTGGGGATCGGGCTGTCCGAGCTCATGGTCTTCGTGTTCTTCGGCCTGTTCGCCCTGGTCGGCACCACCTGGACGCAGGCCGGCCAGGCCCCGTGGTGGGTGTGGGCGCTGGCGTGCGGCATGGGGTTGATCAGCATCGACCTCCTGATGGCCAACAACCTGCGCGATCTGCCCTCCGACGCCCGCGTCGGCAAGGTGACCGTGGCGGTCCGCCTCGGCGACCGCGGATCGCGCGCCGCCTACGTGCTCGTGATGGCGCTGGCCGTGGCGGCGGCCGTCGCCGGCGTGGCCGGCGGGGCGTCCGGCGTGCCGAACGTCTCCGAGTCCGACGTCGTTCTCGTGCGCGCCGGCGGGCCTGCGGCGTGGGTCTCCTGCCTGGTCGTCGGCGTGCTGTGCCTCCTCGGCGCCCTGGTGCCCTCCCTGCCGGTGCTGCGCGGCGCCACGGGGCGCGCGCTCATCCCGACGTTGCGCGACACGGGCCTGTACGCCCTGGCGTGGGCGCTGGTGGTCTCCGTCGCACTGGTCGCCGTCGGGTGAGCGGGCAGGCCGCCCGCGCCGCGGCGTC
>JAFAAX010000083.1 GCA_023426345.1 Actinomycetes bacterium | reverse complement strand
GCGCCGCCCTCGTCCATCGACCAGGGCTTCCCCGCCCCGCTGACTCCTGCGATCCCGAGGACTCGGCGGGTGGTCCGCCGACGGCCCCGGTAGACTGAGGAGGTGGTCCGCGTACTCCTCATCATCGTCTGGCTCGCCGTCACCGTCTTCGCGCTGGCGGACTGGGCGCGCACGTCCGAAGAGGAGATGCCTGGGCGGATCCCCCGGATGATGTGGCTGATCATCCTGCTGCTCACGATCCCGTCGTTCTCGATCGGAGCGATCGTGTGGCTGGTGGTGCGGGCCGTCGCCCGCGCGGAGGCCCGGCAGAACGGGGAGCTGGTCGAGGAGCGGCCGATGTTCAACCGGCCGTCGCGCGGCGCGTCGCAGCAGCCCGCGCCCGAGCCGCTGGCTCCCGACGACGACCCCGATTTCCTGTTCAAGCTCGAACGCGACATCCGCCGTCGGCGCGCCGAGGAGGAGCGCGAGCAGAACCAGCCGCGGCCGCGCCGCGAGATCCCGCGCCCGGACGGCGAGGCGGGGGATGGACCGCACGCCGCGACGGACGACGACGAGCCCGGCCCCGACAACGGTTCCGCCGACGGGCACGGCCCGGAGGGGAGCACCGACTCGACGCGGTGAGGGCGGCGGGCGGCGTGTGCTGGCACCTCCGCATCCCCGTCTCGCGAAAACCCTGCGACCTGCACTGATAATGCCTGGGGTTGACTGGCGAACCATGCACTCGTGGCCGAGTCGTCACTCATGGCAGGCCCATGTCACAGCTGTGCATGCTCCCGGGGTGGCCGCAAGGGCGAGACGCCGACGGACGCATTGACACGTCATCGAATGGGCCTCTCGAAACAGGCTGCGACCTGCGCCGATTCTGAGCGGAGGATGGGGGATTCGAACCCCCGAGGGCTTGCACCCAACACGCTTTCCAAGCGTGCGCCATAGGCCACTAGGCGAATCCTCCGGAGCACGTGGATCACACGTGCCCGCCCATGGTAGCGGGCGAGCGCTCCCCTTGGCGAACCAGCGGCGGCCGTGCAGCGGTGGCGTCTCTCACCCTCAGGACCTGGAGGACTCGTCGAGCGCCCGTGCGCTGGTCGCTTCGGGCTCTTCACAACTCCGAACCACGGTCCGTCGGTTGCCGGGATCAACAAGCCCGGTCCCGTCACTGCGACCGATAACCTGTTGCCATGGCTGAGAAGGTGTCCACGAGCGAGGTGATCGCGTTTCGTCTGGGCGCTCAGAATCTTCTCGAACGGGCCGGCGCACGCATGCTGGTTGACGTGACCGGCCGCTGTGGCATCCAGAACAGCCCGCCCGGATCGGCGCTGCTCGCGCTCCACGCCAGGGCGGAGAACATCACGCAGCAGCGCCTCGACACCGCCGTCGCCGAGGACAAGAGCATGGTGCAGACCTGGTGCATGCGCGGAGCCCCGTACTTCATTCCGACCGTGGACGCGCCCGTGTTCACCACCGGCGTTCTCCCGCCGACCGAGGACGCGATGCGGCACTTCGTCCTCGGTGCCGGCCCAGACGTGGACCGACTCGGCATGAGCCTGACCGAAGCGGTCGAGCTGACCCGAGCCGAGATCGGCAACGTCCTGTCCGGACGCCAACTCGCGATCAACGAGCTCGGCGTTGAACTCGCCCAGCGAGTCGCCCACGGCCTGCCGACGAAGCAACGCGACCTGTGGAACGAGGAAGGCCCGCACGCCGAAGGCCAGCCACTCGGCGAGGCGATTGTCCACTTCTGCGTCCGCATCCTCACCCTGCAACGCATCGTCTGCCTCGCTCCGCGGGAGGGGAACAAGGCTCCGTTCGTCTTGACCGACGAATGGCTCGGGCACCCGATTCCGGATACCGACCCGACTGCCGAGCGAGCAGAGCTGCTCCGCCGCTACCTGCACTGCTACGGCCCGTCCACCCGCGCCGACTTCGCCGCCTGGCTGGGCGTCCAAGCCGGCGACACCGACCTGTGGTGGCGCCCGGTCGAAGACGAGTTGACCCCGGTCGAATACGGCGGAACCGCGTGGATGCTCGCCGACGACCTCGACGCGCTCCGGTCGGCACCCACACCCCAAGGCGTCCGCATGCTTCCGCCACGCGACCCCTACACCCAGCTCCGCGATCGCGAGACGATCGTGAAGGAGACGTACCACCGAGACGTATGGAAGACGGCGGGCGACCCCGGCACCGTGCTGGCCGACGGCACGATCATCGGCACCTGGCGGCCCCGCAAGAGCGGCCGAAAGCCCACCATCGTCGTCAAGACCTTCGCCACCTTGCCCAGCCGGCACAAGACAGCGATACACGACGAGGCCGAACAGATCGGGCGGCTGCGGAACGCGTCATCCGTGACCGTCGAGTTCGACGCCCGCTAGCTTCTCACTGCACCTGACCCGGCTCGGCAGACCTCGACGCTCGTTCGGCTCCCGACGCCTGGTGACCGAGGTCGCCGAGGGCATGAATCAGAAGGCCAACGGACATAGTCTTGAGTCGATATTGTTCCGGACTTGTCCTCTTGTCATGTCGCGGGAGGTCCGCTTGTGGGAGGACGTGGAGTCGTGGGTTCTCGGTCTGGATGACGGGACCTACAACTTGGTCGCCGCGGCAATCACGCGCCTCGAGGCTGCGGGTCCGACTCTCGGCCGCCCGACAGCTGATCGCATCAAAGGATCCCGCCATCACAACATGAAGGAGCTTCGTCCCGGCTCGGCAGGACGGAGCGAGATCCGCACCCTGTTCGCCTTCGACCCGAAACGACGAGCCATTCTCTTGGTGGCCGGGGACAAAGCGAGTCACTGGAAGCAGTGGTACACCGAGAATGTCCCGATCGCTGATGACAGATTTGACGAGTGGCTGAGTAGTGAGGAGGAGTGAGATGCCGGCATCAAGAACCGTGGCGTGGCAGGATGTCCGCGCGAAGCGTCCCGTCGACGACGCTGCCGTTGCCGACCACATCGCACGGATGGAGGCCGAGGAACGCGCCTACCGGCTGCGTGAGATCCGCGAGGAACAAGGAGTCACCCAGAAGCAGCTCGCCGAGCGCATGCACCTCACCCAGCCGACCATCTCCGCCTTGGAGTCCGGTGATCTTGACCGGTCCGGGCTGGCCACCCTCAAGTCCTACGTCGAAGCCCTCGGAGGAACCATCGAAGTCGTCGCCACCTTCGGCGACCGTAAACTCGTGGTCTCCTCCGAGTGAGGGACGAGCCTGATAGTGCCACCGTCACAAGCAAGACCGACACGTCGATCACGTCAGGTTCGTTTGGATCTCACGAATCGTCTGACCGAGCGTTCCCGAGGCGAGGAGCCCTAGACCGAGAGGACCGGCAGAGTCTTCTCCCAGCGGCGGAAGACGTCGAAGTGCGCCACAAACGCCTCGGGACATACGCTGGCCACACACCGTTCCCCGACATGGTCGCTTCAGCTTCCGGCGGCACGTCGAACCCCGATCGCCCGTCCCACTCCCCGTCCATTCCGGTGCGGGCAGCCGGCGATGCGCTCGCGGATCGCTCCCCCTCCGTCCGCAGCCCGAGGGTCACGAAACGGTGGCATTGACCGGACAGAGTTGCGCGGCGACCGCCTCCTCAGCGAGCCTGGGGGCATGCGCACACGATCCCTCACCGCAGTCCTGTCCGCCCTCGCCCTGTCTGCCGCGCTGGCCGCCTGCGGCGGTTCTGGCGACGATTAGTCCCACGCGGCCACCGCCTCGGGCGGCGACTCCGCAACGACCGCCCCCGCGGCCTCCGACCAGTCCGTGGACGAGGCCTGCGCGGCCCTCAAGACCGCATTCGACCAGATCGACGACACCATGGAGGCCGTCGACTCCTCCAGCCAGAGCGACATCGAGAACGCGATGCCGACCATTCTTCAGCAGATCTCCTCCGCCGGGGACGACGTCACGAATCCTGAGGTCAAGGCCGCCTGGCAGGCCTACGCCGACAACGTCGACGACTTCATCTCGCTGATGCAGGAGGCGTTGGACGACGTCGGCACGGTCGATGACCTCGACTACACGGACGAGCAGGCGATGTCCGACTACCAGGCCAAGATGGAGGGCTACACGGCCCGTATGGAGGCGATCTCCGACAAGCTCGACGCCACTCAGACGAACGTCGAGGCGCTCTGCCCGGCGCTCGCGGACGACGCCGGCGAGCTCGACTCCCTGGAGTCCGGTTCCGGGAACTGATCCCCCGTCCTCCGGGTTCTCCTCCCCACCCATCGACGAGGGCGCCCCCGCCCGCGAACCGCCTGGTCCCGGAAGGGGGCGCCGCCCTCGTCAATGATGCCGCGGGCGACGGTCCTACTTCTCGACGGGGCCCAGGAGCGCCGCGGCCCACGCGCCGTGGAGGGACTCCTGGTCGGAGGGCTGGAACAGGCCGGCGACGACGTCGCGGAACAGGCGCGAGAGCTCGTGCCTGGTGTAGTACGACGATCCGCCGCAGGCGCGCACCGCCTGCTCGACGGCCCGCAGGGAGGCCTCGGCCGCCGCGTTCTTCGCCGCGGACAACTGCGGCATCCACATCGGCCCGCGGTCGACGCCGTCCTCGACATCGCGGGCGAGCTCGCGGATCTGGGGACCCACGGCGTTCATCAGCAGGGCGGCCTCGGCGATGCGCCAACGGATGTCGGGATCGTTCGCATAGACCGTCTGGTTCTTGACCGACTTCCGCGTCTTCACGTGCCGGACCGCGACCTCGACGGCGCGCTCGCCGATGCCCTGGTAGGTGGCGCCCAGCAGGATCTCGAAGTGCGCGAAGATCCCGAAGACCACCGGATCGGCCGAGGGTCCCGGCTCGGTGCGGGTGAGGACCTGGGCGGCGGGGGCGTGGGCGCCCGCGAGCCGCGTCGTGTTCGACTGCGTGGCCCGCATGCCCATCGTGTCCCAGTCGTCGTCGATCTCGAACCCGCCGTCCTCGCGGCGCAGCATCGCGAACACGGAATGGGGGCCGTCCTGGCCGGAGTCGTCGCGCCCGAAGGTGAGCAGCCGGGTCCACGCGGGCGACAGGGACGTGAAGATCTTCGTGCCAGTGAACGAGTAGCCCCCGGAGCCGTCCCGGTCGGGCACCGCCTGCGCGGTCGAGCCGAACAGGACCAGGTCGTTGCCGGGCTCGGAGATGCCGAAGCCGAACAGCTCGCCGGCCGCGGCCTCGCGCAGGATCTGCTCTCCACGCGGATTGCCGTGCCGGACCAGGTGGCGCCCCAGTCCGACGATGATCTGGTGCATGTTGACGCCCAGGGCCGTGCCGGGCGCGGCTGCGGCCAAGCGGGTCTGCTCCGCAGCAATCTCCGGCAGTGTCAGGCCGGCTCCGCCGAACTCCGCGGGAACGAACGCGCCGAGATAGCCGGCGGATCGGAGATCCTCCAGGTCGTCGAAGGGGAAGGTGTTGTCGGCGTCGTGGCGCGCCGCGCGGCTATGGATCGTGGCGAGGAGATCGTCGGTGAGGAATCCCATGGGTCGCTCCTGGGGTCGAGAGGGCAGGGACGCCTCCACCGTAACCGTCCCGCGGCTCCGCGCACAGGGCGGGGAGGACCTTCGTCCTGTGTCGCTGATCGCACCGACGCGGTCCGTCGCCGTGCGATGCGCGCGTCGAGTAGGTTGGAGTCGTGACCGACCACCCCTTTGGGCCGACTCCGCGCGAACGGTACCTCGAGCATCGCCAGCGGACGCAGAGCCTGACCTTCTCCCTCACCGCCGTGGTGATGTCGGTGCTCGTCATCGTGAGCCTGCTGGTGCTCGCCGGCGTCGTCCGGCTCCCCTTCGGAGAGGACTTCGCCACCAGCGTCGACTACGCCGAGGTCGGGGACTCGCCGTGCCCGTCCGCCACGAGTGCGTCGGCGATGGATCCGAGTCTGATCACCGTCCAGGTCCTCAACGCCTCCTCGCAGCAGGGCATCGCCGGCACGGCCACCTCGATGCTGACGGAAGCCGGCTTCCAGACGCTGCCCGCCGGCAACGCGGACACGGAGATCGTCAGCGCCGTGGAGATCGACGCCGGCCCGTGGGCGGTGGACGCCGCCTACTCCGTCGCCCGCTTCTTCCCCGATTCCAGCGTTGTCCTCACTGAGTCGACGGGGATGACGGTCACCGTGGTCCTGGGCTCCTTCTACCGCGGCGCGCTCACCGCGGAGGAGGCCCAATCCGCTGCGGCCTCCCCGGCGATGTCGGGGGGCGCCGAGTGCCTGCCGATCGATCCCGACATGTTCACACGCCTGTCCACCCAGTCGGGCCAGTCCGGGCAGTCCGGGCAGTCGGGGCAGTCCGGGGAGTGACTCCCGGGAGCGTTTCCCGGGAGCGTCTCCGATTGACCTCGGATCCGTCGCCGGACCCGACCGCTCTCGAGGCCGTCGCCCGCGACGCCCCTCGTGGGGCGGCCCGCTCCCCCCGCACGGGGGTTCGAGGCTTGATTCGGAGGGTTGAGGGTTGAGGGTTGAGGGTTGAGGCTTGACGTCGCCTCGGCGCACCTGGCGGGCCATTCCCCACCATCAGACACCGATTCAAGCGGCGAGATCGTCGAACACACCGTTGTCGATAACCTCAACGATGGGGAGGAGACGGACTGCGGGCCGGGGCGCCGATGTGAGGAGCCGTTGTGCATGTGGGGAAGCGTTATTGCGGCTCCTCACGTGCACAACAGCTCCTCACGTGCACAATGGCTCCCCGCACGAACCACGCCGGGACTCAGCCTCAGTGTTCGCGGGCGACGGCGACCACGCACGGGCATGTACGCCGCACGTTCGCGGGAACTCCACCCACACGAGTCACCAGCACCGAGATATGCCCACGCTGTCACACAAGCCTCGACCCATGCCCAGGGAGTACCGCCGGACATGCCCGGGGCACCCCGCGGATACCGCGAGCGCGCCCGCCCCCGCGCCCCACGCTGTGCTTGCGCCGCGACCGGACGGGACCGAACTCACGAGGAAAGAGCACCGAAGTCGCCGAAGAAGAGCACCGAAGTCGCGGAGGGAGGGCGGGGAGCGGGGAGGGAGGGCGGGGAGCGGGGGACCGGCGCTCACTCCCCCGCGAACGCTCACTCCTCGGCCGGCGGGCGCAGCGCCCCGGCGTCGGCGCTGTGGCGGGTCCGGTAGGCATCCGACTCCAGGTCCGCCCCGGCCGGGGCGGAGGCCGGAGTGGCGGCCTCCAGGTTCGTGCCCCGCAGCTTCGAGATCCAGCGCATACCGTGGTAGACGAGCAGCGCGGACCCGGTGCCCAGAGCGATGCCCTCGAAGGACATGCCGAACGGATGCCACGAGTAGTTCGCGATCGCGACGATCAGGGAGACCGCGGCCGTGTTGAGGTTGACCGGGTTGGAGAAGTCGACGCGGTTCTGCACCCAGATGCGCACGCCCAGCATGCCGATCATCCCGTAGAGGACCGTCGCCGCGCCGCCCAGGACGCCGTCGGGGATCGTCGCGATGATCGCGCCGAACTTCGGCATGAGCGACAGGGCGAAGGCGACGATGGCGGCGACCACGTAGGAGGCCGTCGAGTACACGCGCGTGGCCGCCATGACGCCGATGTTCTCCGCATAGGTGGTCGTGCCGGAGCCGCCGCCGGAGCCCGCGACCACGGTGGACAGGCCGTCCGCCAGCAGCGCGCGCCCAATCAGGCCGTCGAGGTTCTTGCCCGTCATCGCGGACACGGACTTCACGTGACCGACGTTCTCGGCGATCAGGACGAAGACGACGGGCACGAACAGGCCCAGGGTGGAGGGGTCGAAGGCCGGCGTGTGGAACTCGGGGAGGCCGATCCAGGCCGCCTGCGAGATAGCCGTGAAATCCACCTGGCCCTGGATGATCGCCGCGACGTAGCCGATGAGGACGCCGAACAGGATGGACAGGCGCCCGATGATCCCCTTGAAGAGCACCGTGATCAGGCAGATCGACACGATGGTCACCAGGGCCGTCACCGGGCCCTCTTTCACCCAGTTCCAGGCGGCGGGCGCCAGGTTGAGGCCGATGAGCGCGACGATCGCGCCGGTGACCACCGGCGGCATCACGACATCGATCCAGGCGGCTCCCGCCAGGATGACGATGAGGCCCACCAGCGCCAGCGTGGCGCCGGTCGCGATGATGCCGCCCAGCGCGTAGTCCTGGCCCAGGCTGGCCGAGACGGCGGTGATGGGCGCGATCAGCGCGAAGGACGAGCCCAGGTAGGACGGCAGCTTGCCGGCCGTGATGAGGAAGAACAGCAGCGTGCCGATCGCCGTGAAGAACAGCGTCGTGTTGGGCGGGAAACCGGTGATGAGGGGGACCAGAAAAGTGGCCCCGAACATCGCGACGACGTGCTGGGCGCCGATGCCGATGGTGCGGGGCCAGGAGAGGCGTTCGTCAGGGGCGACGACCTCGCCGGGTGCGATGTGGGTACCGTCGCCGTGGAGCTTCCAACGGAAGAGGGCGTGGGTGGGCTCGCTCATGCGGGCGTCTCCGATCAGTCGATGGGCTGGGCCGATGAACCGGTCGGGAGACCAGACTACCTCGGGCCGCCCACTGCCCCGCGCCGCGTGTCATCCCGTGGGCAGGCGGGCGCGAGACCGGGCGACGCCCGATGTGACATGCTGGACACCGTCGTCGAGCGCCAGGAGGCTCCATGGATGCGACGGGCGCCGGTCCGCGGGCCCCCATGCCCCGCCCAGGGGGCGCCCGCCCGCAGGACGCGGCGCCGTTCCCGGGCGCCGACCGCGTCGATCCCGCTCAGGTCTTCCGCGCCGACGGCTACACGTCGCCCCCTGCGTCGTCGAACGGGCTGGCGTCGGTCGCGCTGTGGCTGTCGGCATTCTTCCTATTCCTGCCTCCGTTGCTGCTGGTCAGCGGCGCTCTGGGCGGGATCGCCTGGGTCCGGGCGGCCGGCAGGGACGGGGCGGGGCTGCGGGCGGGCCGCGGTGCGGTGGCCGTGTCCGTCGCGGGGCTCCTCCTGTGGGCGACCGTGGTCCTCCTGATCCGGACGATGTGAGGCCCGGACCGTGCGCGGACCGCTTTCCTGGCTCTTGTAGCGGGACGAGGGCGCCCCGGTCGCCCGGGTCCCGGCGCACCCCGGACCTTGGGCCCACGGCACCCTTCTCCCACCCGCCCGGGGCCGCCGGGGAGGACGATCGGGAGGGCCACCCACTGTCTCCCGGCGACCTCGAACGGGCTCTTTGCCTACAGTTGACATCATGTTGCCATTCCTCCTCGTCTCCACACGCCCCGAGGACGAGGCCATCGAGGCCGAGCACCGCTCGTTCCTCCGCGCCTCCGGCCTGACCCCCGATGCCCTGGAGCAGGTCCGCCTGGACATGGTCGGCCTGCCCGACATCGACATCCGGGCCTACTCGGGCATCCTCGTCGCCGGCTCCCCCTATGGGACGACGACGCCGGAGGACCGCAAGCCACCGACGCAGAAGCGGATCGAGGAGGAGCTGGCCGGCCTGCTCTCCGACATCGTCCCGACGGGCACGCCGTGCCTGACGACGGGCTACGGGACCGAGGTGTCCACCGTGCTGCGCGGGGGCGTCGTGACGACCCGGTGGGCGGAGCTCCCCTCCATCGTCGAGATCGACCTCACCCGCGACGGCCTCGAGGACCCGCTGCTCGAGGGGTTCCCCGCGAGCTTCCACACCTACGTCGGCCACCATGAGGCCGTCGAGACGCTGCCCGAGGGAGCCGTGGTCCTCGCCCGGTCGCTGACCTGCCCCGTCCAGATGATGCGCCTGGGGCCCGCGTTCTACGCCACCCAGTTCAACCCCGAACTGGACTCCGATGTCATCCGCTCCCGCCTGTCGACCTACGAGGACGCCGGATACTCCGGCACCGACGACCTGGACTCGCTGGTCCTCATGGGGCGCGAGGGCCCGGGCCGCCACCAGGCGGGGGTCATCCTGCGGCGGTTCGTCGAGATGTTCGCCCGATGAGTGCGGACCCTGCCGCACTGGGGGACCTCGTCGACCTGTGCCGCGGGCGGCGCTTGGCGGCCCTCACCGGCGCCGGCGTCTCGACGGACTCCGGGCTGCCGGACTACCGCGGCACCGGCTCCTCTGGCACGCCCACCGTCGACATCGACCTGTTCCTCTCGGACCCGATGTGGCGTCGCTGGGTGTGGGAGCAGAACCAGCGCACGTGGCGGGCGTGCGAGGCGCTGGAGCCGTCCGACGGCCACCGCGCCCTGGCCCGTCTGGAGCGGGCGGGGCTCCTGGCGGGCGTCGCCACCCAGAACGTGGACGGCCTGCATCAGAAGGCGGGATCGCGCCGCGTCGCCGAGCTGCACGGATCGTTCCGCTGGGCGGACTGCCTGCAGTGCGGACGGCGCTTTCCCCGCGCCTGGTTGGACGGGGAGCTGCGCCGGGAGAACCCGTGGCTGAGCGACGATCCCGATCCCGCGCACGTCGCGATCCTCGCCCGCATCGATGACGAGGGCGCCCGCGCCTCCCGTCTGCGGCTCGTCGACTGCCCGGAGTGCGGCGGCATGCTCAAACCCGACGTCGTGTTCTTCGGGGAGTCCCTGCCGGAGGAGGCCATGGCCCAGGCGTTCTCCCTGGCGGACGAGTGCGAGGTACTGCTGGTCGTCGGCACCTCCGCGAAGGTGTCGACCGCGCTGTACGTCGCCGGGCAGGCGGCCGGCGGCGGCGCCGACCTGGCGGTCATCAACCGCGGCCCCACCGATCTGGACGACTCCGGCGCGCTGGCCGTGAGGATCGAGGGCGGGGCGGGGCCCGTCCTCTCCGCGCTGGCCGACGCGCTGGGCGCCTGACGCGGGGCGGGTCAGCCGTCCACGGCGACCTGATCCGCCGCGGCCTGCTCGGCCGGATCGGCGTACTCGTAGGCCGGGTCGTCGAGCGGAGGCTGGACCAGGCGCAGCGGCCAGTCCGAGGGCGTCGGCACGGACACCGCCCACCCCCACGACTGCTCGGTGAGCGCGACGTCCACCCCCAGGTCGCCGAGCCGGTCGGCCTCGGTGCGCGGCGTGTCCGTCTCCAGGGAGAGCAGGGCGGTCGCGTCCCCGCCCACGGTGGGCAGCGCCGACTCCTGGCGGGAGACCGCCAGCAGCCCGTGAGACGCCAGCGAGGCGTAGTGGCCGTCCACCGCCCGGAAGCGCGGGCTCCAGCCCAGCGCCTCGAAGCACGCCGAGACCGCCTCGATGTCCAGGGCGTCGACGCGGGCGAGCACCCTCAGCGAGGGCCTGGGCGTCTCCTCGCCGCCCGACACGCCGGCGCCGCCGCCCGCATCGGGGGCGGGTGGTTCCGCCTCCTCGGTGACGCCGATCCAGCCGACCCCGGGGACCTCGACGTGCAGCTCGTCACCGAACGACTGCGCCGTCACCCGCGATGGGCAGCCCGCCGCCTCGGCGTCTCGTCGGAAGGCCTCCAGGTCCGGCACCGTCCATGCGAGCTTGACGGTCCCCTCCGGCAGATCCGCGCCCGCGTGAAGGGCGTGGATCGCCACGGACCCCTGGTCGCCCGCATAGACCGCGAAGACATCGTCCCCGGACTCGGCGCGCAGGCCGACCGTCTCCAGCAGGTCCCGCCACAGCGCGACCCGGCGGGTGAAGACGATCGGCTGGATGCGGATCCCCCGGGAGCCCTCCGGCGCCCCGGCGCCCGTGCCTGCGGACGGCTCCGCGCCCGCGGACGGCCCCGTCGATGCGGTGATCGTGCTCATCGTGCCTCCTCCAGTGCGGCGCCCACGGAGGCGAGCAGCTCGTTCCAGGCGTCCTCGAACTTCTGGACGCCCTGGACCAGCAGCTCGTCGGCGACGGCGGACATGTCGATGCCCAGGGACTCCAGGCCCCGGGCGGTGTCATGGGCGTCGGGGATCCCGGGCGTCACCGCGTCCCCGCGCAGCTGCGCGCCGTCGGCCGCGGCCCGCAGCGTCTTCTCCGGCATCGTGTCGACCGTCCCGGGAGCCGCCAGCTCCTGGACGTAGTACGTGTCCGGCAGCGTCGGGTCCTTCACGCCCGTCGACGCCCACAGCGGCCGCTGCGGATGCGCGCCCTGCTCCGCCAGCCGCGTCCAGCGCGGCAGCCTGAGGCCCTCCTGGAACGCTTCGAAGGCGAGGCGGGCGTTCGCGACGCCCGCGAGGGAACGCAGACGCCGGGCGAGGGCCGCCCGGTCCGGATCCGCGGCGGCGGCGATCGCGTCCAGGCGCGCGTCGACCGCCGTGTCCACCCGGGAGACGAAGAACGAGGCGACCGAGTGGATCGTCGACAGATCCGCGCCGACGCGCGCGGCCTGCTCGAGCCCGTACTCCCACGCGTCGACGACCTGGCGGTACTGGTCCACGGAGAAGATCAACGTGATGTTGACGCTGACGCCCGACGCGACGACGCGCGTGATCGCCGGCAGGCCCTCCGGCGTGGCCGGGATCTTGATCATCGCGTTCGGCCGGTCCACCAGGGCCGCCAGCTCGAGCGCCTGATCGACGGTGGCATGGGTGTCGTGGGCGAGGCGCGGATCCACCTCTACCGAGACGCGCCCGTCGACGCCGCCCGTCGCGTCGAAGACGGGCCGCAGCACGTCGCAGGCGGAGCGGACGTCGTCGGTGGTGAGGGTGCGCACCGCCAGGTCGGCGTCGGCCCCCTGCCCGGCCAACGCCCGGATCTGCGGGCCGTAGGCGCCGTCCGCGCCGCCGTCCCCGACGGCGGCCGCGAAGATCGACGGATTCGTCGTCACTCCCACGACGTGGCGCCGCTCGACCAGGTCACGCAGGCCGCCCGTGGCCAGGCGGCGCCGGGACAGGTCATCGAGCCAGACCGAGACGCCGATGTCCGCGAGTTCCCCCAGATGGTCCGCCATGGACGCGCTCCCTTCCGCCGCCGGTGCCAGTGCCGCGATCACACTGATCGGTGATCTGTGATCGTCACCACCAACCTAGCCCGGACGGGCGCGGACCGCTCATCCGCCCGGCCGGACCTCACCACCGGAACTGGTCGGGCGTGATCTGGCCGGAGGAGCCCGTCTGCCATCCGCCGCGGGCCAGGGCGAACGCCTTCCCCGAGATCGTGTTCCAGCAGGAGACGCCGTCCTCCGTGGACACGCACGCCGAGTGGCCGTTCGTGGCCGCAGAGCCGTAGGCCAGGGCGCCCCCCTGACCCGAGACAGCCGACCCGCAGCTGGTTCCCGCGCCATCCGCGGTCGCGACCAGCGTCATCGTCGCAACGCCCTCCGGACACGTCTCGAAGCCGTTCGCCGCGTAGTCCTGCTCGAGAATCATGCACGTCGCGACGTCCGCGCCCAGGTCGCACAGGATGTTGCCCGACGGGGACTGGAACGACTGCGCGAGCACCGCCCCCTCCGGCGCCGGGTACTTGACCTCCGGTGTGGCGGTCGGCGAGGCCTCCGGGCTCGCCGACTCCGAGGCCTGCGCGGTCTGCGAGGGCGAGGACGCGGTCGTCGGGCTCGATGAAGCCGATGACGTCGACTGGGCCGCCTCGTCGCCGCCCCCGAAGAACCCCGTGAAGATCCCGATGACGAGGCCGAGGAGCACCAGCGCGGCGACGATGAGCAGGGCGAGGGCCACCTTCGTCCCCGTCGCGCCCTTCCTCGGGGGCTGCGGCGCGGCGCCGTCCGCCTGGAACAGGCCCTGGGCCGGCGTCTCCCCGGCGGCGGCTGACCGCTGCGCGCCCGGCGCGCCCACGGCCGAGGGCGCGAACACCGGAGGACGGTCCTCGTCGCCGCCGGCTCCCGACGGGTCCTGCGCGACCGGGAGGACGACGGTGCGATCGGGGGCGGACTGCCAGCGCGCCCGTTCCGCCAGCGCCTCGTTGACCGCCGGCTCCCCCAGCGCCGCCAGCCAGTCCAGCAGCCCCTGGTAGGACGAGGGGTTCGCCGCGACGGCGGCGCGCAGCTGCGGGTAGTGGAAGGCGATCTGGCGGAGCGTCTCCTGGTCCGTCGCAGGATTGGCGGCTGCGGCCGCCAGGCCCTGCGGGATCTCAGTGCCCGGCATGGTGTGCACCTTTCGAGTGGCTGTGCGGACCTGCCCCAATTTACGCGGGATCGCGGCCTGTCACCCCGGCTGCCGCCAGAATCGCGGGAATGGCCGGAATCCGCCGGCTCCCCGGTCAGGCGGGACGGAACTCGAAGGACTCGAAGCCCAGGGCGCGGATGTCCCGGGCGAGGGCCTGGACCTGGTCGTCCCAGCCGACGCCGCTGGCCCGGAAGCCGTCGGGGGCGCCCAGGGCCCGGGCCTGCTGGAGCGCGAAGCGCCGCGCTCCGGCGGCGCGCACGGCGCGCGCGACCTCCAGGCCGTCGGCGGGCCCGTCCGGGTAGACGGTGAGCCGCACCTCGTGATCGACACGGCGGTGGTCGAGGACCACGCGCAGCGACTCCCAGGCCTTGTCGCCCGCCCCCTGACGGCCCGCGACCTGCTCGTAGCCCGCGCCGGGCATCGCCTTGACGTCGATGCCGACCCAGTCGACCAGTCCCGTGTCCAGCAACTCCGCGAGCCGGCGCGGATAGGGGCCGGCGGTGTGCAGGCCGACCAGGTAGCCCGCCTCGTGGACGCGGCGCGCGGCGTCGACCAGGGCGGCCTGGCGGGTGGCCTCCCCGCCGGAGAAGACGACCGCGTCGAGCAGGCCGTGGCGCCGGGCCAGCAGGTCCTCGACCCGCGCCCAGTCCACGACACCCGGGATCGTGGGGTCGATGATCGCGTGGTTCTGGCAGTAGGGGCAGTTCCACGGGCAGCCCTGGCACCACACGGTGGCCGCCAGCTTCCCGGGCCAGTCCACCGTCGACATCGCGGTGAGGCCGGCGATCTGGAGGTCGTCCGCCGTCGGCGCGCGGCGCCCCGAGGTGCGGGAGCTCTCCGACGGGCCTGAGCTCTCCGACGGGTCTGGGCGCTCCGTCCCCGGACGAGGGCGTCCCCCCGCCCGCGGGCGGCCCGGCGCGGGCCTCGGGCCCGCGC
>JAFAAX010000067.1 GCA_023426345.1 Actinomycetes bacterium | reverse complement strand
CAAGGGGACGGCACGCCGCGTCTGAGTGGCGAGCAGCCCCGCGCCGAGCAGCAGGGCCGCGGCCGCCGACCACACCGCGCAGACCCATGCCGCCGCCCCGGCCAGACCGCCGCCCCAGATCAGCAGGGCGGCGGGCACCAGGGAGACGGCGATCAGACCGGCCAGGATCCCCCAGGTCCGCGCCTGGACCACCGAGCGCACGCCGAAGGGGCCGTCGATGAGGTAGTGGAGTTCGGTCGGCGAGGCGATGACGGGCCCCAACCAGGCCGGCGCCAGGCCGCCGAGCGCGAGGATCAGGCCGAGCGCGGCGCGGATCGTCCACGCCAGGTCCTCCGCGCCGGCCTGCTCGACGGTGCTCCGCACCTGTCCGGCGATGCCCGCGATGAGGGGGCCTGCCAGCATGACGAGCAGGAGCACCGTCACGTAGATGCGGTACAGGACGTCCTGGGGCGTCGATCCTCCGCCCCCGCCCCGAATGACCCGGCGGGCGCGGCGCAGGGCGGCGCGGCGGGCCTTCGACGAGGGCGGCCCCGGGCGCGCGGGACGGCGTGATCCGGATGGGGCCTCCGCGTGGGCCCGGTCGCCTGAGCCGGCCGGGTCGCCCGGGTCGGGACGGTCGCCCGAGTCGGGACGCCGATCGGGTCTCACACCGCCTCCAGGGTGAGGACCCGGTCCGCGACAGCGTCGGACAGGTCGGCCGCATGAGTGGCCAGGACGACGGCCGCGCCCTCGTCCAGCCGAGTCCGGAGGAGGCCGGCCAGCGCGGCGCGGCGCTGCTCGTCGAGCCGCTGCTCGGGTTCGTCCAGGACGAGAACGCGCGCCGGGCGGGCGAGTGCCAGGCACAGCGTGACGATCTGGCGCTCGCCGGAGGAGAGCTCGTCGGGGAAATGACGGGACAGGCGCTCGGCGTCGAAGGCGCGCAGCAGCGCGAGCGGCCTCTCCGAGCCCGACGCCAATCCCCAGGAGGCCCGGACGAACAGCAGATGCTCGAGGACCGTGAGATTCTCGAAGAACGGAGGGGCGCCCAGGGCGCCGGCGATGTCGCGGGCGCTCAGCGTCTTGTCGACGAGGCGCACGCGACCCGAGGACGGGCGGTCCAGCCCCAGCAGGAGCCGCAGCAGCGTCGTCTTGCCGGAGCCGTTGCGCCCGCGCAGGACCAGGCAGCGCCCGGCCTCCACCTCGACGGACACCGGGGCCAGAATCCGCAGCCCGCCGACGGTCCGCGAGACGTCGCGGGCCTCGAGGAGCAGGGCCCTGCCGCCCGTCTGCGCGGAGTGCGGACGTGCGCGTGTCATCGGAGGTCCCTTCCGTCAGCAACCCGGAGCAGGGCGGTCGAGACCCGGACCCGGTTCCCACCGACCACGGCCACGTCTGCCTCCGTCGCCGCTATTGTTCCACGGCGCGCCCCCACCCACGGAGGAGGACCGACGCAGAGGCCCCGAACCGTCGACTCCTTCTCGGATGACGGTTCGGCGTCCCCGCATCATCACTCCGTGACGCCGTCCTTGAAGATCGCGATCTCCTGCATGCCGTACTCCTCGTTATGAGTGGGGACGCCATTGACGACTCCCAAGACCTCCTCGATGAAGTCATCCAGGACGTCCTCAGCAGGCTCCGTGAGCATCCGTCCGGCGTCGAAGTCGATCCATCGCTTCTTCCGGTTGGCCAGGTCGGAGTTCGACGAGATCTTCACCGTCGGGACGTAGGTGCCGAAGGGCGTCCCCCGCCCTGTTGAGAAGAGAACGAGCTGGCACCCGGCTGAAGCCAGCGCCGACGACGACACGAGGTCGTTTCCGGGGCCTTCGAGCAGCGACACACCCGGCACGTGGACTCGTTCGCCATATGACAACACGTCCCGCACCTGTGTAGTGCCCGACTTCTGGATGCATCCCAGTGACTTCTCCTCCAGGGTCGTGATCCCGCCCTCCTTGTTTCCCGGTGAGGGGTTCTCATAGATCGGCTGGCCGTAGCGCCTGAAATAGTCCTTGAAGCCGTTGATGAGGTCGACCAGCCGCTCGAACGTCTTCTCGTCCTTGGTCCTCTCCATCAGGAAGGTCTCGGCGCCGAACATCTCGGGGACCTCGGTGAGGACCACAGACCCGCCCTGATCGGCGACGTAGTCCGCGAAGCGACCGATCAACGCGTTGGCTGTGATGCCGGAGAACCCGTCGGACCCTCCGCATTTCATCCCCACACGCAGCTTCGACAGTGGAACCTCCTCGCGGCGGTCGTCCTTCGCGGCCTCGGCCAACTCGTCGAGAAGATCCAGGGAGTCCCCGATCTCGTCCTGGGCCTCCTGCGCGACGATGAACCGGACGCGGGCCGTGTCGTAATCCCCCAGGCCGGCCTTCATGAGTTCCATCTGGTTGTTCTCGCACCCGAGGCCGATCACCAGGACGCCGCCGGCGTTGGGGTGTCGGATGATGTCGCGGAGGATGCGCTGGGTCATCTCGAGATCGCCGCCCAACTGCGAGCATCCATAGGGATGGGCCGTGACGATGACGGAGGTGAAGGGGTTGTCCCCGCTGTGGATCCGCTTGAACTGATCGGCGATGGTCTGGCACATCGCGTTGATACAGCCGACGGTCGGCACGAGGTACAGGTCGTTGCGGATCCCGACGTCCCCCGTCGCGCGGACGTAGCCCTGGAACGTTCTGGTCGATGTTCCTGGTTCCCTCACTCCTGCCTTCGGCCGGTACTCGTAAGCGAGGTCCGGTCCCAGGTTGGTCGATAGATTGTGGGAATGGATCCACGCGCCCGTCGCGATGTCCTCTGTAGCGTGGCCGATGGGCGCCGAGAACTTCCGGACGGCGCCGCCCGTCGGAATATCCTCAAGGGCGAACTTGTGTCCCGGACGGATCTCTTCGGTGAGAGTCACTGCGTGCGCGTGGGCGTCGGGACGTCCACCCAGGACGACCGTCTCCCCAGCCGCCAACGTTCGCACCGCGACCGCGACGTTGTCTGTGCTGTCGAGAACCAATGCCTCTGGCATGATGTGCTCTTCCTCTGTCTGCTGTCGGTGTCTCAAGGCCTGTCAGCGCTGGACCCGGGCGTTGCCGCCCGCGACCAGCCGCTCGACCTCTGCTTTGGTGGCCATGGAGGTGTCGCCGGGAGTCGTCATGGCCAAAGCCCCGTGCGCTGCGCCGTACTCGACGGCCCGCCGGAGATCACCGAACTCCATCAGCCCGTACACCAGGCCCGAGGCGAAGGAGTCGCCGCCTCCCACCCGATCGAGGATCTCCAGGCCGGGGCGCTCGATCGACCGCACGAATCCGGTGTCCCGCGACCACGCGACGGCCGACCAGTCGTTGACGGTGGCCGTCCGCACTTGTCGCAGAGTCGTCGCCACGACGGAGAAGTTCGGGTATTCCTCCGTCGCTTCAGCGATCATCCGTTCGAAGGCGGACGTCTCGAGCGTGGAGAGGTCGGCGTCCACGCCGTCGACCGCGTAGCCCAGGCAGGAGGTGAAATCCTCCTCGTTGCCGATCATGACGTCGACATATCGGGCCAGACGGCGATTGACCTCCTGCGCGCGCGCAGGACCGCCGATGCCCTTCCACAGCGATGCCCGGTAGTTCAAGTCATAGGACACGACGGCGCCATGCCGGTGCGCGGCGCCCATCGAAGCCTCTGCGACGTCGGCCGCCCGATCGGAGAGTGCGGCGAAGATGCCTCCCGTGTGCAGCCACCGCGCGCCCCGTCGTCCGAACAGGTCGTCCCAGTCGACGTCTTCCGGGCGCATTTGGGCGATCGCGGTGTGTCCCCGGTCGGAAACACCGACAGCACCGCGGATACCGAAGCCGCGTTCGGTGAAGTTCAGACCGTTGCGAGCCGTCCGACCCACTCCATCGGAGGGGACCCACTGGATGAGCGAGGTGTCCACGCCTCCAGCCTGGATCAGCTCTTCGAGGAGATGACCGACCTCGTTGTCCACGAGCGCCGTCACCACCGCGCCCCGGAGCCCGAAGCAACGGCGCAGTCCACGGGCGACGTTGTATTCGCCTCCGCCTTCCCACACCTGGAACTGCCGGGCGGTGCGGATGCGGGTCTCTCCCGGGTCGAGACGCAACATGACCTCGCCCAGTGACACGATGTCGAACTCGCATCCGGAAGCCGGACGGATCGGAAGAACAGCACTCATCGCTCCACGCTCCTGGCCAGCGCGACGGCCTCGGCGGACAACGCCGCAATCTGACCCCAGTCGCCAGCCTCGATCAGGGCCGGCTTGACCATCCAAGTCCCTCCACAGGCCTTCACGGCGGGAACAGAGAGGTACTCCACCAGATTGTCCGCGGACACCCCGCCGGTGGGGACGAACCCCACGCTCGGGAACGGACCGCTCAGGGCCTTGAGGGCAGCGATGCCGCCCATCACCTCGGCCGGAAAGAACTTGACGGTGTCAATGCCCTTCTCCAGGGCCGCCATCAGCCACGAGCCGTCCGTGCACGCAGGAAGGACCGGTAGCCCGAGACGCTGCGCCTCGTCGACGACGGCCGCGTTGAACCCCGGCGACACGATGTATTGGGCACCCGCATCGGCGGCCTCGTGCACCTGCGCGCTCGTGACGACGGTGCCGGCACCCACGGTCAAACCCTCGACGTCGCTCATGGCGGCGATCGCCGCAGCGGCGGCGTCCGTCCGGAACGTCACCTCGGCGGTGGTGATGCCGCCTCTGGTCAATGCCCTGCCGACATTGAGGCCCTCGGCGGCGGATTTGACAACCACCACGGGGATCACAGGATTGGCGGCAAGAATTTCATGGATGGATGACAAGAGATTGCTCCTTCTGGAACATGGACGCGCCCGTGCGCTGGATCCTGAGAGCCGAAGCTCTCAGGCCGGCAGCGGGCTGAGTGCGGAGACACGGGCGATTGAGACCTCGGTGAGGTCAGCGTTCTCCACCGCCTCCATGATGGTGTTCGCCAGTTCGGGGATACGTTCGGAGTTCAACCGCTCAATCGGGACGGAGATGGAGATCGCCAGCTGGGGAACCCCCAAGACGGACAGCGCCACCGAGACGCATCCGATGCCGGCCTCGTTCTCTTCGAGTTCCGTCGCATATCCGAGTTCACGGGCGAGCCGGACATTGCGTCGAAAGCTCTCCGCCAGACCGGGCCTGGGATCTTCAACGGCGTCCAACCAGGTGCCGAGCTGGGACTCGGGCCAGCCGGACGCGGCGAGGATCGCACGCCCCAATGCCGTCGAGGCCGCCGGAACCAGACGGCCCACCGAGGACCGCACGCGGATCGCCCGTTCCGGTTCGACCTTGTCCAGGTAGAGGATCGAATGCTCGCTGAGACGCCCCAGGTGTACCAACTCGTTGGTCTCAAGGCTGACGCGGGCCAGCGTGGGGTGGACCTGCGAGATCAGGCGGTCGGATCGCGTCCACCACCGAGTGAGCTGTCGCGTGGCCGGTCCCAGCAGGTATCGCCCGTCCTGGTCCTGCTCGACCCAGCGGCGGCCGCGAAGAGTGGCCAGCGTGTGGTGGAGAGTGGACTTGTTGACACCCAGGTCGGCAGCGAGCTCGGCCAGCGAGGCGCCATTCTCGTCCATCGTGGCCATATGCTCCAGCAGGCGGAGCGCACGGTCGAGCGATGACAAGGCGGGCGCGCAAGCCCCCACGGGCGCAGGCGTCAGGGCCTGACGAGTCGTCATCGCGGTCCACCTCCTTCTCGGAACTCTAGTCAATGGCGGCCGGGATTCCGCCACGCGGTTGCCCTCATTCCCGACCCCGAGGATCAGGGACGAGGGCGACCCGCGCGGCCAGTGCGTCCGATCAGGCAGGAGTGCTCGCCGACTCGATCTCGGGGACTCGGCCCTTGATCTGGATAGGCGCGACCTCCTTGATGCCGAACCCGTAGATGCAGGCGCCCACGATCGCGATGATCGCGGAAACGGCCAGGGGCCCCACATAGGAGCCTCCCGAGATCGTCAGCAGGATGCCCGTCAGGGTCGGACCGATGAACCCGGCGATGTTGGCGAAGGCGTTCTGGACGCCGGCGATGGAGGACACCTGGCTGGGGTGAGGTGCCATGTCCTGCGGCAGCGAGGCCACGTTGCAACCCGCGAACGCGACGCATCCGTAGGAGACGGACAGCAGCACCAGAGCCGCCACCGAGGAGTCGACGAACGCAGCGAAGACGATCACCGAAGAGCCCAGAAGGCCACCGACCAGGCACGTCTTACGGGCGCGGGTGACGCCGAAGCCCTTGCGGACCATCCAGTCGGACACGGCACCGCCTGCGAACGAGCCCACGATGGAGACGAGTCCGGGAATCATGCCGAAGACGCCGAGCTTGAGGAGATCGAAGTGGCGGGCGTTGACCAGGTAGGACGGGAACCACGTGATGAAGAAGAAGATCACGTAGTTGAGGCAGAAGAACCCCGTCATCATGGCCCAGACCTCTTTGAGGCGGAAGAGGTCGCGGTAACGCAGAGCAGCGGGCGCTTCCTCCCCGGCCAGCTTGGCAGCCTCCTCGTCCCGGGCGCCGCCGGCGCGGATGTAGGCGAGCTCCGCCTCGGTGCCTCGCCCCTTGCCCGGATCCCGGTAGATGGCCCAGAAGCCCATAGCCCACACCAGCGCTAGTGCGCCGATGATGACGAAGGTGCCGCGCCAGCCCACCAGCGCCAGCAGTCCCGTGATAATCGGCAGCGAGAACGCCGAACCGAAACGCGAACCGTTGTCCCAGATCGAGGACGCGAAGACGCGTTCGCGCACCGGGAACCACAGCGAGGTGGTCTTGACAGCCGACGGATAGTTGACAGACTCGCCCAAGCCCAGGAGGAAACGCAGAATCAGCAGATGCATGGCGCTGTTGACAGCGCCGACGGCCATCGTCACAGCGCCCCACAGCACGGCGCCGCCGACGAAGATCGGGCGGATCGCGTACTTGTCGATCCACCGACCGACGGGGAGCTGGGTGAAGGCGTAGGAGACGAAGAACGCTCCGAGGAGAGCCCCGGAGAGCCATTCGGGGATCTGGAGTTCCTTGTCGATGAACGGCAGGGCGACCGACAGGGCCGCGCGGTCGAGATAGTTCACGAAGTACGACAGTGCGCACAGGATGACGACGATCCAGCGGAAGTTGTTGACGAGGCCGTGCGGACGCGGCACCTCAGTCGTCGTACTCATTGACGACACCTTTCAATGTGTTCTTACGGGACGGGTGGTGTGAGACCGCAGGCGTCTAGTCAGCGTCTCGACTCAGTCGTTTCAGTCGTTGACCGGGGAGGACTTCTCGATGGCCTCCCAGAGCCCGTTGAGGTAGGTGATCCCCAGAGCGCGGTCGTAGAGCGGATAGCCGGGTCGGCCGGTCTCGCCCCAGATCATGCGGCCGTGGTCGGGCCGGATGTACACGTCGGGGCAGTGATCGTGGATCGCCTTCATGATTGCGTACATGTCCAAGGAGCCGTCCGAGGACCAGTGCGCGGCCTCCTGGAAGTGCCGCTCGCCCAGCCACCGGACGTTGCGGACATGAGCGGCCGCGACACGGCCCTTCTCCCCGAACCTCGTGAAGATGGCGGGGACGTCGTTGGCGGGATCGGATCCCAGCGATCCCGAGCACACGCACAAGGAGTTCGCGGGCGAGTCGACCATCGAGACGATGGCGTCCAGATCCTCCATCGAGTGGCAGATCCGGGGAAGCCCAAACAGAGGCCACGCCGGATCGTCCGGGTGAACGGCCATACGGATACCGACACGCTCGCACGTCGGGATGATGCCGCGAAGGAAGTAGGCATAGTTCTCGCGCATCTGGTCCGTGTCGATGGATCGGTACTGCCCCATGACCTCGTCCAACTGCGCCATTCGCTCGGGCTCCCAGCCGGGCAGCCGGAACGTCGCGTTGTCAAGGGTCGCCTTGACGATGTCCTGCGGGGTCATGTCCCGCAGCTTCGCGTCGTCGTAGTACAAGCAGGTCGACCCGTCGGAGTTGACATGGGCTAGATCGGTGCGCAACCAGTCGAAGACCGGCATGAAGTTGTAGATGACCACCTTGATGCCGCACTGGGCCAAGTTCTCCAAGGTGGTGCAGTAGTTCGTGATGAGGGCGTCTCGAGTAGGCAGTCCGAGCTTGATATCTTCATGGACGTTGACGGATTCGATGACCTCGCATTGAAGGCCCGCCCCATGCACCTCCTCAACGTACTTCTGGATGTGCTCCAGCGGCCAGACCTCGCCGGCGGGAAACTCGTCCATCGCCGCCATGATCCCGGATGTCCCGGGAATCTGACGGATGTACTGCAGCGGAATCGGGTCGTTCGCCGATCCATACCACCGGAAAGTCATCTTCATGGTCGTGTACCCCTTTGCTCACACACACCCGACGCCCTCTTGGTTGGCGTACCGCACACAGGTTCTCCAGTCGGGACGCCCCGGCGGATCAGACGGCACCGTTGCTTGCCTCGGCGTTCATCCGTCTCTGGCTGGCAACGCGGCAAAGCTACTCCGTTTCACAGAGTGTGACTATCGTTTCATTATGAGAAATAGAGGATGACAGATCAAGTTTCGCATTATGAAAGCCTCATTTCATTGCTGAGCTCGAGTCTTGACCTCGCCATTGCCTGGACTACGCGAATATTTGAGACATTCCACCTCCCAGGAATGTGACGCACCACTCTCACGGCGTTGACCTGACGCCCCGTTATCACCCGTCGCCAGCGCTCAAGAACGGATCGCGACAGGCCAGTGGGACGCCCTCGTCCCCATTCACGGGCTAGTCTGATTGCGACAAAAGAATACCCCGGAACCATGCGGTTCCGGGGTCATCCTCAGCGGAGACGGAGGGATTTGAACCCTCGAGGGGCGTGAACCCCTACCTCCTTAGCAGGGAGGCGCACTCGACCGGACTATGCGACGTCTCCAGTGCGCGACCAGCGTACCGAATCCGGCGCGTCGGCGAAAATCGGGCGGGCAGCGCCCGTCCGACCTCCGCCCGCCGGATCGGGTGCGGTCGGGGCGCGAACGCGGGCGCGCACCCCTGCGTCGACGCCTCCACGGCGAGCCGCACTGGCGGAGGGCGTGGGATTCGAACCCACGGTGCCATTGCTGACACAACGGTTTTCAAGACCGTCACCTTCGGCCGCTCGGTCAGCCCTCCGGACCGTCCGATCCTAGCCGACCCCTCCCCCGGGCGCGGCCCACGCGCCACAATGGGGTCATGCGCACGCTGTCACCGCTCAGTGAGACGTCCCCCCACGACCCGGCGACCCGACCGGTCGGCACGCGCCTGGCCCTGGTCGACGTGCCCGTCCCGGAGCCGGGGAGCGGGCAGGTCCTCATCCGGGTGCTGGCCGCGGGCGTCAACCGCGCCGACGTCGCGCAGGCCCGGGGCCGCTACGCCCCTCCCGCAGGCGTCCCGGTGACGCTGGGCCTCGCCTGCGCGGGAACCGTCGCCTCCGTCGGGCCGGAGGTCACCCGCTGGCACGAGGGCGACGCCGTGTGCGCCCTCGTCGTCGGTGGGGCGTGCGCGGACTTCTGTCTGGCCGACGAGGGCGCGGTGATGCGCCTGCCGCTCACTGAGCTCGACCCCGCGGCGGATCCGCGCTACCACCCGGGATTCTCGCCCCTGTCCGCCCCGGAGGCGCTCGAGGAGCGGATGCCGCGCGAGGCCGCCCCCTTCGCCGCGGGCGCGATCCTGGTCGAGGCCGCGGCCACCACGTGGCACAACCTGGTGGAGATCGGCGGGCTGTCGACCGAGCCCGAGCAGAACGAGGGGCGGATCGTCCTCATCCACGGCGGCACGGGGAACGTCGGGTCGGTGGCGATCCAGATCGCCCGCGCTCTGGGTGCGCGCGTCCTGGCGACCGCCGGCACCCCGGAGCGGGCGCTGAGCTGCGTGACGCTGGGGGCGGAGGCCGCGCTCGACCGGCATGACGACCTGCCCGCCTTCGTGAAGGCGCAGACCGAGCGCCGCGGCGCCGACATCGTCCTCAACGTGGCGGGCGCGGCGTCATTCGCCGACGACGTCAAGGTGCTGGCGAACCGGGGCACGCTGGCGGTCATCGGCCTGCTCGGCGGGACCTACGCCGAAGCCGACCTGGAACGGATGCTCGCCCACGACCTCACGGTGCACGCCGGGACGCTGCGCTCGCAGGCGCCGGCCGTCAAGGCGCGGATCTGCGACGCTCTGGAGACCCACGTCTGGCCTCTGGTCCGCCGCGGCCTGGTGCGGCCGGCCTTGGCGGGCGTGTGGCGGCTCGACCAGGCCGACGGCGCCCACGAGGCCGTCCTGCACGGCGGAGGCATCGGCGCGCACGTGCTGCTGCCCTGAGTCGCGTGCCCTGGCTGCGTGCCATCGGCGCCCAGCGGACTGGACACCGGCCCGACCGCGCCTCGCCAGCGGACGGGCACGGCCCGGCTGGCCCGCCCCTCAGTCCCCGTCCAACGCCGCCAGCTGGAGGTTGCGGCGCCGGATGAGGAGCGTCGTGCCCAGGGCGATGCCTCCGGCCAGTGCCACCGATCCGGCGCCGATCCCGGCGTAGGCCCAGGGCGACGCCGCTCCGGAGCCCGGGCCGGAGCCCAGCATGAGCGCGGCCCCGGACTGTCCGTCGACCTGGCCGGCGCCCGACTTCCTGCCGGCCAGCGCCCCGGACTGGGCGGCAGCCTCCTCGGCCTCCTTCTGCGCCTTCTCGGCGGCCGCGATCTCCTCCGCGGTGGCGGTCGATGCGGTTGAGGTGTCCGCCCCGATTCCGCAGAACGCGTCGCCCAGGGGCACGTCCCCGACCTGGAAGACGTAGGGCAGGGTCGCCGTGCGGACCGATGTGCCGGTTTGGGGATTGGTGGCCTCCGCGTAGGCCGTCAGGGTGTAGATCCCCTTCTCCGAGAAGGTCCACTGGGCGTGGGTGTGCGCCGGTGTCGCCTCCCGGATGGTCGCGGGGAACGTGTAGCCGCCCTCGGTGAACAGCGACGTCACGGCCCCGAAGCCTCCCTGCGTGTAGAGGGACACGGTGCCCGGACCCGAGATCGTCGCGATGTGGATCGACACGTCCGTGAACGGACTGCCCTTCACGCCGTTGGTGTCCCAGCCCGGCCAGATGAGGTTCGGATCCTGGGTGAGGGGCAGGACGTAGGCCGCTCCCCCGCCGCCGGGATACCCGGCGGGGACATCGGCCAGGGCGGACTCTTTCACTTTCAGCGCCACCGTGGCCGGATCCCGCAGCACGTGGGACCCGGTGGCATCCTCCTTGATCTGCATGACCAGGCCGCCGTCGGCGTAGGCGACATTCCAGATGTCCATGTGGCCGAAGTCCAGGGTGACGGCCGGCGCGCAACTGGCCGGGCCGTCGCCCGTGCCGCCACCACCACCGCCACCGGGCGGTGTGCCGCCGCCGCTCCCGCCGTTGCCACCACCGCCGGGGTGCGCGCCTCCACCGCCCGGGTTGACGATGTCGGGCGGCGCGACCGGGGTGGTTCCACCGGACCCGCCGATGGCGAACTCGCTCCAGCCGAGCAGGTCTCCCTGCGCGTCCGTGAGCGCCAGCTTGTGCCAGCGGCTGGCGGCCAGCCCTTGGGGTAAAGAGACCTGGAAGGTCCCGCCGGTGACGCTGACAGCGCCCAGTCGCCGGGTCATGGCCGTCGTATCCCGCAGCCAGACGACGTAGCCGTCACCGTCCGCGGCTTGGACATCGGGGTCCAGGGTGCCTCGGACCGTGGAGCTCGCAGCGATCGCGTCGCCCGAGACCGACGTCACCGTCATCCCGTCGCGCGACAGGTCGGGCATGGCGCGGTCCGCCAGGTCCGACACCGAGCCAGCGAACTCGTTGGAGTATTTCGGGTGGTAGACGGCGACGTACACGGAGTCCCCGCCCGGATCGTCAATCGCGTCGGACGTGGCGCCGCCGCCGGAGAGCAGCAGTGTGGCCACCGACTCCATGCCCTTCCGGGTGGCCGGGTCCGACGCGCCCTTGGGGCCGCGGAAGATCTCGACCGTGCCCGTCGTCGAGTACGACAGGCCGTGGGAGCCGGGCACCTCGGCCGTGACCAGGGCCTGAAGCGACACCCGCGCGCCGTCCGCCGACGGCGTGGCCGCCAAGTAGGTCGTGGTCGCCTGCTGGAGCGCCGCAGGATCACCGACCTGGAAGACGTACGTCGCCTGCGCCGTCTGCACCTGGCCCGTGGCCTTGACAGTCGCGGTCAGCTGGAACGTCAGCTCGTAGCGCCCCGCCGCGGAGAACACCCAGTTGGCGTGCGCGTGGGTGTTCGTCGGAATGTCGTGGTACGCGTAGTTCGCGTCTGTGCTGGAGAACCAGCGCACCGGAGTCCCACCGAAGCTGCCGTTGAGGAAGATCTCGACGGATCCCGGGCCCTTGACGTCGGCCAGCGTGTAGCGAACCTGCTGGTCCGCGCGCCCTACCGCGTCCAGGAGCGCCGGGTCCTGCGTCGAGAAACCGGGCCAGATGATGTCCTTGTTGTCCCAGGTCTGCGGCGCCCAGTAGACCGTGTCGCCGGGCGCGCCCAGCCACGAGGGCGTCTCCGCGGGCAGCGTGGTGAGCGACGCCGGCTCGATGTTGAAGACGATCGTCGACGGATCCAGGCGCTTGCCCTCCTCGCCGTCGACATCGGCCTTGGTCGCGGCCACCAGCGCGCCGTCGTCGACGTAGGCGGAGATCGCATCCGTGTGGACGGCGGAGAGGAGCCGCCGTTGACCGACCGCGAACGCGCCGATCCCCTCGAACGGGGCGGCGAGCCCGTCGGCCGCCGCCTGGACCGCGGGCTCCGGGGCGACTGCTCCGGACGCGCTCGCGTCACCCGACTGCCCTTGGGACCGACCCGCCGCCGCGCCCGCGTCGATCCCGGTCGCCGCGCTGTCCGCGGCCGGATCGCCGACCCGCACGGTCAGCTCGTTCGCGGCGAGGGCGCGCGCCGGGTCGGCCGCACGTCCCTCCGCCCCCTCGACGAGGGCGTCCGCCCCCGGTCCGGGGTCGGTCGGGAGAGCGGCTGTCCCCACGGGGTCGTCCGGGTCGAGGGCGGGGACCTCGAGGACGGCGGTGCCGGCATGGGGGAATGTCCAGGTGGTGGAGGTCGGTGTGCCGGAGACGGGGACGGACCACGTCGCGGCCTGCTGGCC
>JAFAAX010000040.1 GCA_023426345.1 Actinomycetes bacterium | reverse complement strand
CGTCGACGCCGTGTTCACCGTGGAGAACGGCTACCTCACCCCCAGCCTCAAACTCAAGCGCAACGCCGTCCTGCGCGACCTCGCCGACGAAGTCGACGCCATGTACGCCGACGGAGAGAAGGAGAAGGCCCAAGCCGCCCGGCAGACTCTCGCGTGAGAGGGCGGCGCCGTCCAGGCCGGGAGAGGCTCAGCGGGCGACCCGCCCGGCCCGCGCGCGGGGGAGCCGGCGGTCCTTGTCGAGCGCCCGCGCCAGGTACTGCCCGGTGAAGGAGTCCGGCTCCTCGGCCACCTGCTCGGGCGTGCCCTGGGCGATGACCTGGCCGCCGCCCGATCCGCCCTCGGGCCCCATGTCGAGGATCCAGTCCGCGGACTTGATGACGTCGAGGTTGTGCTCGATGACGATCACCGTGTTGCCCTTGTCCACCAGCGACTGGAGGACCAGGAGCAGCTTGCGGATGTCCTCCGTGTGCAGGCCCGTGGTCGGCTCGTCGAGGACGTAGACGGTGCGGCCCGAGGAGCGGCGCTGGAGCTCCGAGGCCAGCTTGACGCGCTGCGCCTCGCCTCCGGACAGGGTCGTCGCCGCCTGGCCGAGGCGCACGTAGCCGAGTCCCACCTCGACGAGCGTGGTGAGGTGGCGCGCGATGCGCGGGATGGATCCGAAGAACTCGGCGGCCTCGACGATCGGCATGTCGAGGACGTCGGCGACCGTCTTCCCCTTGTAGTGGACCTCCAGGGTCTCGCGGTTGTAGCGCGCGCCGTGGCAGACCTCGCACGGCACGTAGACGTCGGGGAGGAAGTTCATCTCGATGCGGATCGTCCCGTCGCCCTTGCACGCCTCGCAGCGCCCGCCCTTGACGTTGAAGGAGAACCGGCCCGGCCCGTATCCGCGGACCTTCGCCTCCGTGGTCTCGGCGAAGAGCTTGCGGATGAGATCCCACACGCCCGTGTACGTCGCGGGGTTGGACCGCGGGGTGCGCCCGATCGGCGACTGGTCGACGTGGACGACCTTGTCCAGGCCGTCCGTGCCCGTCACCGACGTGTGCCGTCCGGGCACCACGCGCGCGCCGTTGAGCCGCGACGCCAGGGACCGGTAGAGGATCTGGTTGACCAGGGTCGACTTGCCGGAGCCCGACACGCCGGTCACGGCGACGAAGCAGCCCAGCGGGAACGCGGCCGTGACGTCGCGCAGGTTGTGCTCGCGGGCCCCGTGCACGACGATCTGGCGGTCGGGGTCCACGGGGCGCCGCGCCGCGGGGATCTCGATGCGGCGGCGGCCCGAGAGGTAGTCCCCCGTGATCGAGCGCCGGTTCTCCATGAGGTCCGCCACCGTGCCCGAGTGGACCACCCAGCCACCCTGCTCCCCCGCGCCCGGGCCGATGTCGACCACCCAGTCGGCCGCCTCGATGGTCTCCTCGTCGTGCTCGACGATGATGAGCGTGTTGCCGAGGTCGCGCAGGCGCTGGAGGGTCTGGATGAGCTTGCGGTTGTCGCGCTGGTGGAGCCCGATGGAGGGCTCGTCCAGGACGTAGAGGACGCCGACCAGGCCGGACCCGATCTGGGTGGCCAGCCGGATGCGCTGGGCCTCCCCGCCCGACAGCGTGCCAGCCCCGCGCGAGAGCGTGAGATAGGCCAGCCCGACGTCGACCAGGAAGTTCAGCCGCGTGAGGATCTCCTGGAGGATCGGCGCCGCGATCGTGCGCGCCCGTTCCTCGAGCTCGACGTCCGCGAGGTAGCCGCGGGCCTCCGAGATCGGCAGGTCCGAGAGCTCCGCGATGTTGAGCCGTCCCACCCGCACCGCCAGGACCTCGGGGCGCAGGCGCGCGCCGTGGCACGCCGGGCAGGGGACCTCCCGCATGTAGGCGTCCATGCGGTCCAGCGTCCACTGGGACTCCGTCTCCTCGCGCTTGCGCTCGATGAAGTTGACGGCGCCCTCGAAACCCGTGGTGTAGGAGCGCTCGCGTCCCCAGCGGTTGCGGAACTTGACCTTCACCTCGTAGTCCTGGCCGAACAGGATCGCGTCGCGCGCCTCCTGGGGCAGCTGCGACCAGGGGGCGTCCACGGAGAAGCCCCTCTCCTTGCCCAGGGATCTCAGCAGTTGGAGGTGGTACTTGAGGTTCGAGCTCCAGGGCGCGACGGCGCCCTGCGCCAGTGAGAGCCCCTGATCGGGCACGACCAGGTCGGGATCGACCTCAAGGCGCGAGCCCAGGCCCATGCATTCCGGGCACGCGCCGTAGGGCGCGTTGAAGCTGAACGTGCGCGGCTCGATCTCCTCCAGCGTCAGCGGGTGGTCGTTGGGGCACGCGCGCTTCTCGGAGAAGCGGCGTCGGCGGTCCGGGTCGTCCGCGTCCAGGTCGACGCGGTCGATGACGACCAGCCCGTCGGACAGTCCCAGCGCCGTCTCGACGGAGTCCGTCAGGCGCTGGCGCATGCCGTCCTTGACGACCAGGCGGTCGACGACCACCTCGATGTCGTGCTTGAGCTTCTTCTCCAGGGTCGGCGGCGCCTCCAGCCGGACCTGCTCGCCGTCGACGACGGCGCGGGCGAATCCCTGCCCGCGCAGCTCCTCCATGAGGTCCTGGTACTCGCCCTTGCGTCCGCGGACCACGGGCGAGAGCACCTGGAAGCGCGTGCCCCCGGGCAGCGCCAGGACCCGGTCGACGATCTGCTGGGGGGTTTGGGCCTGGATGCGCGCGCCGCACACGGGGCAGTACGCGATGCCCGCCCGGGCGTAGAGGAGGCGCAGGTAGTCGTGGATCTCGGTGATGGTGCCCACGGTCGAGCGCGGATTGCGCGAGGTCGATTTCTGGTCGATCGACACGGCCGGGGACAGCCCCTCGATGAAGTCGACGTCCGGCTTGTCCATCTGGCCGAGGAACTGGCGGGCGTAGGACGACAGGGACTCGACGTAGCGGCGCTGGCCCTCGGCGAAGATCGTGTCGAACGCGAGCGAGGACTTCCCCGAGCCCGACAGGCCCGTGAAGACGATCATCTCGTCGCGCGGCAGCTCGAGGTCGATGCCCTTGAGGTTGTGCTGGCGGGCTCCCCTGATGATCAGCGAGTCATTCACCCGTCGATCCTACGTGGGCGGCGCGGCCCCGGCGCGTCGCACAGGTGTTCGATCGGCCACGTCCGCCGGCGGCGGCCTCCCCGGAATCCTCGCGCATCGCGCGCAGACCGACCATAATCGACCTATGGTCCTCTACCTCATCGAGTACACCTACGACGGGCGCCTGATGTCGCTGATCCGCGACAACCGCCCCGCGCACCGCACCTTCCTGCGCTCGCTCAACGAGCTGGGCGTGCTGGTGGCCTCCGGGTTCCTCCGCGACGACGCGATGAACGAGGGGGCCCTCATCGTGCTGCGCGCCCCGAACGCGAAGGCCGCCCTGGCCCTCGTCGAGGACGACCCCTTCAACCGGGCCGGGTTCATCACGGAGCGCCGCGTCCGGGAGTGGACGCCCACCATCGGTGAGCACGCCGAGGACTTCGACACGCAGTTCCCGATCTCCTGACCGGCGGGCCGCGGTTCGGGCCCCGTCAGAGCGCGCCCGCGCGGTCGAGCAGCGCCTGGGCGACCACGTGGGGCTGCTCGACGGCCGACATGTGGCGCGAGCCCTGGACGCGCACGACGCGGACGTCGGGGCACGTCCCCTCGCGGAGGCTGCGGGCCAGCGCGTCGGCGGCCTCCCAGTCGAATCCGGCGTCGCCCTCGGCGGTGACCAGGAGCGCGGGCATCGACAGGCGGGACAGACCGGGACGGCCATCGGCCGTGGCCAGGATCTCGCAGCACTGCGCGTAGCCCCGGTCGTCGCAGTCCAGGAACGAGCGCCGGATGCGGTCCACGGCGGCCGCGCCGTCCGCCGTGGCGCGGAAGGCCGGGGAGAACCAGCGCTCCAGCGTCGCGTCCACGAGCGACGCCGTTCCGTCGCGGCGCACGGCCCGCGCCTTGTCCCACCACGCCTGGGACGGCAGGTTGACGGGGCCCGAGCTCATCACGGAGACGGTGAGGACGCGATCGGCGGCGGCCTCCGCCCCGCACAGCGCCACCAGCCCGCCCAGGGACAGGCCCGCCAGGTGGAAGCGGTCGACGCCCGCCGCATCCAGGGAACGCAGCAAGGCGGCCAGGAGGCCTTCCATGGTCAGGGGGCCCTCCCCGGGGGCGATCGGCGATCCGCCGTGCCCGGGCAGGTCGTAGCGCACGACGCGGAGGCGGCCGGCGAGGTCGGGCAGGGCGGCGTCCCACATCGCGTGGCTGGATCCCAATGAGTGCCCGAGGACCAGGACGGGCGCCTCGGGGGATCCGTCGATCGTCAGCGGCAGCTGCCAGTTCTCATCCATGTGCGCTCCTCCGGACGGGGGCGTCGGACGGCGTCCCCACGGGTACAGTCGATCTCATGGCACTCTACGCGATCACCTATGTCTACGACACCGCGCGTCCCGACGACCTGGACCGCGTGCGTCCCCTCCATCGCGCCCATCTGCAGGCCCTGCATGAGCAGGGCGTCAACGAGGCCTCGGGGCCGTGGACGGACGGAGCGCCCGGGGCCCTGCTGCTCATCCGCGCCGACTCCCCCGAGGGGGCCCTCGACGCCGTGCGCGACGACCCGTTCTGGGTCGAGGGCCTGGTCATCCGCCGCGACGTGCGCGGGTGGGACCCGGTGGTGGGCTCCCTGCGCTGATCCGGCCGGCGACGCGGCGGCCGAGTTCGACCAGGGCGCACGCCGCCACACCGACGGCGGCGATGATGCCCCACTGGGCGGGGTCGGGCCACTGCAGCGCGAAGAAGGCGCGCGTGACGGGCAGGAGGACGCCGAGCACGGCGCCGGCCGCGAGGGCCGCGAGCAGACCGATCCGCCAGGGCACCAGCGGCCGGGCCGTCACCGACACGAGCCACAGCGCGCCCGTCATCAGCGCCAGCGCGGCCGCGGTCTGTCCCGCCGGGGTCCCCGTCCCCACCGCGGCGTACGCCCCCAGCGCGGCCGCCGACAGGACCAGGCCGCTGGGCACGGCCAGCGACAGCGTGCGGCGCAGGAACCCGGGCACGTAGCGCCGCGCGTTGGGCCCCAGCGCGATGACGAACGCCGGGATCCCGATGGTGAACGCGTCGATGTAGGTGAAGTGGCGCGGCAGAAACGGGTACGGCCAGGCCGCCACCGCCGCCAGCACGGCGACGACGGCCGCATAGGTCGTCTTGGCCAGGAACAGCGCGGAGACGCGCTCCATGTTCGCCAGGATCCGCCGCCCCTCCGCCACGACGCCGGGGAGCGCCGAGAAGGCGCTCGCGACCAGCACCACCTGGGCCACGGCCTTCGTCGCCGAGGCGCCGCCGCCCATCGCGATGCCGAGGTCGGCGTCCTTGAGGGCCAGCGCGTCGTTGACGCCGTCGCCCGTCATGGCCACCGTGCGCCCGCGGCCCTGCAGCGCGCGGACCATCGCGCGCTTCTGCTCGGGCGTCACCCGCCCGAACACGTCGTGGGACTCCACCGCGTCGGCGAAGCCCTCGGACCCGAGGTCCTCCGGCAGGGACCGCGCGTCGCACAGGCGCAGGGGCGCCCCGTCGGCGCGCGCGAGCCCCGCGGCCGCCGCCAGCGTGCCGACGGTCACCGGGTTGTCCCCCGAGATCACGCGCACCGCCACGCCCTGCTCCGCGAACCAGCCCAGCGCCTCGGGGGCGTCGGACCGCAGCTCCTCCTCGAGGACCACGAGCGCCTCCGGGA
>JAFAAX010000188.1 GCA_023426345.1 Actinomycetes bacterium | reverse complement strand
ACGCCGCCGCCCGGGGGGGGTCCGGCGGCGGCCTGCGCGCGTCCCTCCACCAGGACGGGGACGATGACGCGTTCGACGGCGAGGGCCTCGACGAGGGCCTCCAGCCGGACCGGGCCCTCCGGGAGCGCCAGGGCCGCGGCGGTGGCGGGCAGCGCGTCCCCGCGGTCCGTGGCGTCGACGCGCCGCGCGAGGCGCTGGGCCAGGCGCGCGCGCTGCTCGTCGGAGATCATGCCCGGGCCGCCTCGAGCGCCTCCTCCAGGGTGAAGGCCCCGGCGTAGAGCGCCTTGCCGACGATCGCGCCCTCCAGCCCGACGTCGGTGAGCGAGCGCAGCGCGGCGATGTCCGCCAGGCACGACACGCCGCCGGAGGCCACGACCGCCGCGTCCGTGCGCTCGCACACGCGGCGGAGCAGGTCCAGGTTCGGGCCGGACAGCATGCCGTCGCGCGCGACGTCCGTGACGACGTAGCGCGCGCAGCCGGCCTCGTCCAGGCGCGCCAGGACGTCCCACAGGTCGCCGCCGTCGCGGGTCCATCCGCGCGCCGACAGGGTCTCCCCCCGCACATCCAATCCGACGGCCACGCGGTCGCCGAACGCGTCGATCGCCCGCGCCGTCCACTCGGGGTCCTCCAGCGCCGCCGTGCCCAGGTTGACGCGCCGGGCGCCCGCGCCCAGGGCCCGCCGCAGGGAGGCGTCGTCGCGGATGCCGCCCGACAGCTCGACGTCCAGGCCCACTGCGGCGACGATGCCGGCCAGCAGGTCGGCGTTGGATCCCCGCCCGAAGGCCGCGTCGAGGTCGACGAGGTGGAGCCACTCGGCGCCCGCGCGCTCGAAGGCCCGGGCGGCCTCGAGCGGCGACCCGTAGGAGGTCTCGGTTCCGGCCTCGCCCTGGGACAGGCGCACGGCGCGCCCGCCCACGACGTCGACGGCGGGCAGGAGGAGCAGGGGGGCGGTCATCGGGGGCCTTTCCGGGGACGAGGGCGTCCCGGCGCGCGGGACGGGGCGGTCAGGACAGGGAGTCCAGCCAGTTCGTGAGGAGCGCCGCGCCGGCGTCCCCGGACTTCTCCGGGTGGAACTGGGTGGCGCACAGCGGTCCGTCCTCGACGGCCGCGACGAAGCGGGTCCCGTGCTCGGCCCACGTGGCGAGCGGCCCGCCCGCCCGGCCGGCCGCGGGGTCGGTGAGGACGCCGTAGGAGTGGACGAAGTAGAAGCGCTGGTCCTCGATGCCGCGGAACAGGCGCGAGCCGGCGGGGGGCTCGACCTCGGACCAGCCCATGTGGGGGACGACGGGGGCGCGCAGGCGCTCGACGGCGCCCGGCCACCTCCCCAGCCCCGCGTGATCGCCCTTCTCCGTGGAGCGCTCGAACATCACCTGGAGGCCCACGCACACGCCCAGGACGGCCCGTCCGCCGGCCAGCCGGTCCCCGATCAGACGCGGGGCGTCGACGGCCGCCAGCTGGTCCATGACGGCGGCGAAGGCGCCGACGCCGGGGACCACCAGGCCGTCGGCCCCGAGCACGGCGCCGGGGTCCGCCGTCAGCGCGACGTCGGCGCCGACGCGCTCCAGCGCCCGGCAGGCGGAGCGGACGTTGCCGGAGCCGTAGTCGAGCACGGCGATGCGGGGCGGGGTCATCGGCGCGTCACCTCCGTCGGAACCAGCCCAGGGGCCCGCGGCGGCGCACGGTGCCGTCGGAGGACACCGAGTCCGGGTAGTCGGCGGGCGTGGTGCGCCCGAGCAGCAGATCCTCCGTGGCGGGGGGCATGGCCCCCAGGAGGACGCCGGCGGGGATGTCGTCCTCGGGCTCGCCGCGCACGTAGCGGCGGGCGCTGATCTGGCCGGACACGCCCGGCTCGACGCCCTCGCCCTCGACCAGCCAGGACATCATCGCGACGGCGCCGTAGCGGGACAGGCGGGACACGACGCGCGCGACGCGGTCGACGGCGGGCGGCATCGCCCGGCCGCCGCCCAGGAGCTCGTCCATCTCGTCCTCGGCGGTGGGCACCGTCTCGACGCGCAGCCAGACGCCGGTCCAGGGCCGCAGGCTGACGACGGCCTCGCCGACGCCCGCCAGCCCGAGCAGGGCGTGGAGGGCCTCCGGAGAGGACACGGGGGCCAGGACCAGCCCCACCGACAGGCGCCCGCCCTCCAGGTGGAGGGACTCGTCGACGGGCGTGTCGAGGTCCTGCCCCTCGACGGGCAGGCGCCCGAGATCGGACAGGTCGCCCTCGGGCGGGATCAGCGCCGGCTCGTCGAACTGGGCGATGAGGTCCTGGAACTCCCGGTCGATGTCGTCGTGCTCGCTCATCACCGCTCCTTCAGCGCGCCCCGGACGGGCCGCCCCATGTTACAGCGAGCCCTTCGTCGACGGGATCCCGTGCACGCGGGGGTCGGGCTCGACCGCCGCGCGCAGGGCCCGGGCGAGGGCCTTGAACTGGGCCTCGACGATGTGGTGGGGGTCGCGGCCGGCCAGCAGCGTCATGTGGAGGCAGATCCCGGAGTTGAACACGAGGGACTCGAGGACGTGCCGCGTGAGGGAGCCGGTGAAGTGCCCGCCGATGAGGTGGTACTCCTGTCCGGCCGGCTCGCCCTCGTGGACGATGTAGGGCCGTCCCGCGACGTCGACGACCGCGCGGGCCAGCGCCTCGTCGAGCGGCACGGTGGCGTCGCCGAAGCGTCGGATGCCGCGCTTGTCCCCGAGGGCCTCCCGCAGGCCCAGTCCCAGGCAGATCGCCGTGTCCTCGACGGTGTGGTGGACGTCGATGTCGGTGTCGCCCGACGCCCGGACCCGCAAGTCGATGAGGGAGTGCTTCCCCAGGGCGGTGAGCATATGGTCGTAGAACGGCACCGTCGTCTGGATGTCCGTGACGCCCGTCCCGTCCAGATCCATCTCGACGTGGACCGTCGACTCCGACGTCTCGCGGTCGATGACCGCCACCCGTGTCCCGCTCACGTCGCCTCTCCCGTCACCTCGACCAGGGCGGCTCGGAACGCCGCCATCTCGTGCGGGCTCCCCACGGACACGCGCAGCCAGCCCTGCGGGCCGACGACGCGGATGAGGACGCCCCGGTCCAGCAAACCACGGAACACGACGTCGCGATCGGGCAACGTCCCGAACAGGACGAAGTTCGCGTCCGAATCGGCGGCCCTCCACCCCCCCGCGCGCAGCCAGTCGACCAGCCGGTCGCGCTCCTCGCGCAGCCCGGCGACCTGCGCCATGAGCTCATCGCGGTGGCGCAGCGCCGCGCACGCCGTCGCCTGCGTCGTGGCGGAGAGGTGGTAGGGCAGGCGCACGAGCATGAGGGCGTCGACGATCTCCGGCGCGGCGGCCGCGTAGCCCAGGCGCAGGCCCGCCATGCCGAACGCCTTCGACATCGTCCGGGAGACGACGAGGTGCGGGTGGTCGGCCAGGAGCTCCAGCGCCGAGGGCACGCCGTCCCGCCGGAACTCCGCGTAGGCCTCGTCGACGACGACCAGCGTGTCCGAGGGCGCCCCGCGGACCACGGGCCCGGACCCGCGCGCGAGGTCCAGCACGCGCGCCAGGTCCGCCGCCTCCAGGGCCGTGCCCGTCGGGTTGTTGGGGCTGGCCAGCAGCAGGACGGAGGGACGCTCCGCGCCGAGGACCCGCGCGACCTCGTCGACGTCCAGCGCGAAACCGTCGCCGCGCGCGCCCACCACCCACCGCGTGTTCGCGTCGCGCGCGTACTCGTGGTACATCGAGTAGGTGGGCGCGAAGGAGGCGACGGTGCGCCCCGGGCCGCCGAACGCCTGGAGGAGCTGGAGCATCACCTCGTTGGAGCCGTTGGCCGCCCAGATCTGCTCGGCGGGCACGCGCACGCCGGACTCGACGCCCAGGTAGTCGGCGAGCGCGGCGCGCAGCTCCGCGAAGTCGCGGTCGGGGTAGCGGTTGAGCCCGCGGGCCGCCTCCGCGACGGACGCCGCGATGTCGGCGACGACGGCCTCCGAGGGCGGGTACGGGTTCTCGTTGACGTTGAGGCGCACGGGGACGTCGAGTTGCGGCGCCCCGTAGGGCTGGAGCCCCTCGAGGTCCTCGCGCAGCACGACGCTCATGAGGCGTCCCCGGCGCGCGCGACCCGCCGGCGCACGGCCGCGCCGTGGGCGGGCAGGTCCTCGGCCTCGGCCAGCGCCTCCAGGGGGGCCGCGACCTGCGCCAGAGCGTCGGCGGAGTACTCGACGACCTGCTGGGAGCGCAGGAACTGGAGGACGTTGAGCCCGCTGGAGAACCGGGCCGTGCCGCCCGTGGGCAGGACGTGGTTGGAGCCGGCCATGTAGTCGCCCAGCGGCACCGGCGAGGACGGGCCGACGAAGATCGCCCCGGCGTTGCGCACCCGGGCCGCCACGGCCGCGGGCGCGCGGGTCTGGACCTCGAGGTGCTCGGGCGCGTAGGCGTCGACGACGCGCAGCCCGGCCTCCACGTCGTCCACCAGGACAATCCCGGACTGCGGGCCGGACAGGGCCTGGAGGATGCGCTCCGTGTGGCGGGTGGCCGCCGCCTGGCCCGGGATGGCGGCCTCGACGGCGTCCGCCAGGGCGGGAGAGTCCGTGACCAGCACGGACGCGGCCGCCGGGTCGTGCTCCGCCTGGCTGATGAGGTCGGCGGCCACCAGATCCGGGTCCGCGGAGGCGTCGGCCAGGACGGCGATCTCCGTCGTGCCCGCCTCCGCGTCGATCCCGACGACACCGCGGACCAGGCGCTTGGCCGCCGCGACGTAGATGTTGCCCGGGCCCGTCACGACGTCGACGGGCTCGCAGACGTCGGCCCCGTCCTCGAACCCGTAGGCGAGCGCGCCGATGGCCTGGGCGCCACCGACGGCCCAGACCTCCGCGACGCCCAGCAGGGCGCACGCGGCCAGGATCGTCGGGTGGGGTGTCCCCCCGAAGGCCGCCTGCGGCGGGGAGGCCAGGGCGATCGAGCCGACGCCCGCGACCTGGGCGGCCACGACGTTCATCACGACGGAGGACGGGTACACGGCGAGCCCGCCGGGGACGTAGAGGCCGACGCGGGCGACGGGGACCCACCGCTGCGAGACGACGCCACCGGGGATCACCTCGACCGACGCGGGCGAGGGCACCTGCAGGCGGTGACCCTCCCGGTTGTGCGCGATCGACAGCTCCAGGGCGCGCCGGACCGCCGGGTCCAGCCCCTCCAGGGCGGCGGACAGGGCCTCCGCCGGGACCCGCAGGCGGGCGGGCCTCACGTGGTCGAACTGCTCGTCCAGGGCGTACAGGGCCTCGGCGCCCTGGTCGCGCACCCGGTCGAGGATCGGGCGGACCGTCTGCGCGGCGGCGGCGGTGTCCACGGCGGCGCGCGGCAGGACGGCGCGCAGGGTGGCGGGCCCGGGAACGGCCCCCCGCAGATCGAGACGTCTCATGGGCCCAGCCTAGGAGGTCGCCTGGCGGATGCCGAGCCGGCGGCCGCGGAACGGACGCCGGTATGATCTCGATCTCCTAAACTGGAGGGGCGGCGCCGCGCTGGGCGGCGACGTGGGCAGGAGGGAGCGACTCGTGAACGAGGAACAACTGAACCGGATGGCCCGCGATCCCGGCTTCATCGCGGCTCTCGACCAGTCCGGCGGCTCGACGCCGCGCGCGCTGGCGAACTACGGGGTCTCTCCGGACGCCTGGCAGGACGAGGAGCAGATGTTCGACCTGGTCCACCGGATGCGGACCCGGGTGATCACCGATCCCGCGTTCACGTCCGCGCACATCCTCGCGGCCATCCTGTTCCAGCGGACCATGGACTCCGAGATCGAGGGGATGCCCACGGCGCGCTACCTCTGGGAGCGCGTGGGCGTCGTCCCGATCCTCAAGATCGACAAGGGGCTGGAGGAGCCGACTGACGCCGTCCGGCCGATGAAGCCGATCCCCGACCTCGACGCGGTGCTCGACCGCGCCGTGGAGGGCGGGATCTTCGGGACGAAGGAGCGCTCGGTGATCCTGGAGCCCCACACGCTGGGGATCCGCACGATCGTCGACCAGCAGTTCGAGCTGGCCCGCTCCGTCCTCGCGCACGGGCTGGTCCCGATCCTCGAACCCGAGGTCGACATCCACGCCCCCGACCGCGAGGTCGCCGAGACGATCCTCCTCACCGAGATCCGCGCGGGCCTGGACGCCCTGGAGGACGGGCAGCGCGTGATGTTCAAGCTGACGATCCCCGTGAGGCCGGACTTCTACGCGCCGCTGCTGTCGGATCCGCGCGTCGTCCGCGTCGTCGCCCTGTCGGGCGGGTACAGCCGGGACGAGGCCTGCGCGCGGCTCGCCCGCAACCACGGGCTCATCGCCTCCTTCTCCCGAGCCCTCCTCGAGGGGCTGCGCGCCGACCAGTCCGACGCGGAGTTCTCCGCGACGCTCGCCGCGTCCATCGACCAGATCGCGGCGGCGTCGGCCACCTGACACACTGGGCTCATGACACACGATGCGGAGGCCGTGCCCGTGACCGGCGCCATCCGACTCGGCCAGTTCCTCAAGCTCGCGGGGCTGGCCGAGGACGGGGCGCAAGCCCGGGAGCTCGTCCAGGACGGCGACGTCAGCGTCAACGGCGTGACCGAGACGCGGCGCGGCCACACCCTGGCGATCGGCGATGTCGTGCGCGTCGACGCGCCCCAGGGGGTCCGCGCCGCCCGCGTCACACCTGCGTGAGGACGCCCCCCACGCCGACGATCGCCTTGACCTGGCTGAAGAAGGCGCTGGTCTGGGTGACGCGCAGCCGCGGGTCCAGCTCGACGACCGTCGTGCGCCCCGGCTGGCGGAGATGGAGGCGGACGGGGGAATCGCCGGGGAAGGATTCCAGGCAGCCGCGCAGCTCGGTGAGGAGGTCCGCGGTGCAGCGGCTGGCCGCCAGTTCGAGGTCGAGGGGCACGTCCTGGTCGTCGCGCAGGTTGAGGATCGTCATCGACTGGCCGTAGACCGACACCTGGTCGTCGCGGACGTTCACCTTGCCCTCGACCTGGACGATGATGTCGGGAGCCAGGGACGCCTGGATCGTCTCGTAGGAGCGCGGGAAGAACAGGACCTCGATGGAGCCCGACAGGTCCTCGACGGTCGCGATCGCCCACGGGTTGCCCTGCTTGGTCACCTTCGTCTGCACCGCGGAGACGAGGCCCGCGATGCGGACCACGCGGTCGCTCATCGACTCCTCTCCCCCGACGATCGCCGCGATCTCGACGTCCTGGAACCGCGTGAGGGCGTTCTCGATGCCGCGCAGCGGATGGTCCGAGACGTATAGGCCCAGCATCTCCCGCTCCTCGGCCAGCTTGTGGCGCCGGTCGAACTCCGGGAGGTCGGGGATCTCGATGGCGAACCCCGCCGCGACCTCCGTGGCCTCCCCGCCCAGGGCCCCGAAGAGGTCGAACTGGCCGACGGCCTCGTTGCGCTTGACGTCCGTGACGGCGTCGACGGCCTCGTCGCAGCGGGCGAGCAGGGCGCGGCGGGTGTGCCCGAGGGAGTCGAACGCGCCGGCCTTGATGAGGGACTGGATCGTCCGCTTGTTGCAGACGACGGAGGGGACCTTGTCGAGGAAGTCCTGGAAGGAGGTGAAGGCCCCCTTCTCCCTGCGGGCGGCGATGATCGCGTCGACGACGTTCTGCCCGACGTTCTGGATGGAGGCCAGGCCGAAGCGGACGTCGCGCCCGTCAGGGGCGAAGGTGCCCATCGAGGCGTTGACGTCGGGGGGCAGGACGGTGATGTCCATGTGGCGGCACTCCGCCAGGTACAGGGCGCGGCGGTCCTTGTTCTCCTTGGTCGACGTCAGCAGCGCCGCCATGTACTCCGTCGGGTAGTTCGCCTTGAGGTAGGCCGTCCAGTAGGAGACCAGCCCGTAGCCCGCGGCGTGGGACTTGTTGAACGCGTAGCCGGAGAAGGGGACCAGGATGTCCCACAGGGCCTGGACGCACTCCTGGGAGTAGCCGTGCTCGATCATGCCGGCCCGGAAGCCGTCGAACTCCGCGTCCAGGATGTACTTCTTCTTCTTGCCCATGGCCCGGCGCAGGATGTCGGCGCGCCCCAGGGAGTATCCGGCCACGCGCTGGGCGATCTGCATGACCTGCTCCTGGTAGATGATCAGACCGTAGGTGGTCTCCAGGATGTCGGAGATCGAGTCCTTGAGCTCGGGGTGGATCGGGGTGATCTCCTGGCGCCCGTTCTTGCGCAGCGCGTAGTTCGTGTGCGAGTTCGCGCCCATGGGGCCGGGCCGGTACAGGGCGTTGGTGGCGGTGATGTCCTCGAAGTTGTCGGGGCGCATCAGTTTGAGGAGCTCGCGCATGCCGGAGCCGTCCAGCTGGAAGACACCCAGCGTGTCGCCCCGCGCCAGCATCTCGTAGGTGGTGGTGTCGTCCAGGCGGACGTGGTCGATGTCGAGGGGCTCCTTGCCGTTGAGCGCGATGTTGTCCAGCGCGTCGGAGATGACGGTGAGGTTGCGCAGGCCCAGGAAGTCCATCTTGAGCAGGCCCAGGCCCTCGCACGTCGGGTAGTCGAACTGGGTGATGATGGCGCCGTCCTGGGGGCGCTTCATGATGGGGATGATGTCGGTGAGCGCATGCGAGCTCATGATCACCGCGCACGCGTGGACGCCCCACTGGCGGGTCAGGCCCTCCAGGCCCAGGGCCTTCTCGACGACCTCGTGGGTGTCGGGGTTCTCCTCGTAGTACTTGCGGAACTCCGCGGCCTCCGCGTAGCGGGGGTCCTCGGGCGCGAAGATCCCCTTGAGCGAGATGTCCTTGCCCATGACGGCCGGCGGGAGCGCCTTGGTCAGCTGCTCCCCCATCTTGAAGTCCTTGCCCAGGATGCGCGCGGAGTCTTTGAGCGCCTGCTTCGTCTTGATCCGCCCGTACGTGACGACCTGGCTGATGCGGTCCTCGCCGTACTTCCGCTTGACGTAGTCGATGACCTCCTCACGCCGGCGCTCGTCGAAGTCGACGTCGATGTCGGGCATCGAGACGCGTTCCGGGTTGAGGAACCGCTCGAAGATCAGGCCGTGGTCCAGCGGGTTGAGCTCGGTGATGCCCATCGCGTAGGCGACCATCGAGCCGACGCCCGAGCCGCGCCCGGGCCCCACCCGGATGCCCTGGTCCTTCGCCCAGTTGATGTAGTCGGCGACGGTGAGGAAGTAGCCGGGGAACCCCATCTGGACGATGACGGACTCCTCGTACTCGGCCTGCGTGCGGACCTGGTCCGGGACGCCGTCCGGGAAGCGCTGGGTGAGGCCGCTGTCGACCTCCTTGATGAACCACGACGTCTTGTCCTCGCCCTCGGGCACGGGGAAGTCGGGCATGTAGTTGGCGCCCTCGTCGGTGGTGGTGAAGTGGACGTCGCAGCGCTCGGCGATCTCCAGGGTGGAGTCGCAGGCCTGCGGCAGCTCCGACCACACGGCGCGCATCTCGTCGGAGGGCCGGATGTAGTAGCCCGTGCCGTCGAACTGGAAGCGGTCGGGGTCGCTGAGGCGCGACCCGGAGTTGATGCACAGCAGGGCGTCCTGGATGCCGGCGTCCTCCTTCTTGACGTAGTGGGCGTCGTTGGTGGCCACCAGCGGCGCGTCGAGCTCGCGGGCCAGGCGCAGGAGGTCCTTCTGCGTGCGGCGCTCGAACTCGATCCCGTGGTCCATGAGCTCGACGTAGAAATTCTCCGGCCCGAAGATGTCGCGCAGCTCGGCGGCCTCGCGCAGGGCCTCGTCCCACTGGCCCAGGCGCAGGCGCGTCTGCACGGCGCCCGAGGGGCAGCCCGTGAAGACGATGAGCCCCTCGTGGTACTCCTCGAGCAGCTCCTTGTCCGCGCGCGGCCACTTGCCGAACTGCCCCTCCGTGGAGGCCCGCGATCCCAGGCGGAACAGGTTGAGCATGCCCTCGGTGGAGTGCGCGAGGAGGGTGAGGTGGTTGTAGGCGCCGCCCGCCGAGACGTCGTCGGAGCGCTGCCAGGCCTCCCCCCACGTCACCTTGTGGCGGTCGAAGCGCGACGTCCCGGGCGTCACGTAGGCCTCCAGGCCGATGATCGGCTTGATGCCCGCCTTCTGGCACGCGGTGTAGAACTCGTAGGCGCCGAACAGGTAGCCGTGGTCCGTCAGCCCGATCGCCGGTTGGCCCAGCCGGGCCGCCTCCTCCACCATCGGCGTGATCCGCGCGGCGCCGTCCAGCATCGAGTACTCGGAGTGGTTGTGCAGGTGCACGAAGGAGTCGGCCATGCCCCGATCCTAGGCGGTCGTCCCCTCGATCGACGAGGGCGCCCCCGCGGCCGGGTCCGCCGTCCCGGTGACCGTCCGCGCCATCGTCCGGTGCCAGATGCCGGCGTCGAGGAACGGCTCGCCCGGCACGGCCCGGTACCCCTGCCGCTCGTAGAAGCCGAAGGCGTGGACCTGGGCGTCCAGGGCGATCCTCGCGTCGCGCCCGGCCGCTGTGCGACGCGCCACGAGGTCGTGGAGGGCGCGGACCAGCGCCGCGCCGGCCCCGGTGCCCCGGGCCTCCGCGCGCACCGCCAGGCGGCCCAGGTGGTAGTGGTCGGCGCCGTCCGGGATCAGGCGGACGACGCCCAGGGGGCGCCCGGTCCCGTCCTCCAGGGCGACGAGGTGGACGACGTCGTCGCGGAAGTCGCGGGCGTCGATCTCCAGGACGGGCTCGACGTGCTGCTCGAGGACGAACACGTCCCAGCGGATCGCGATCTCCGCCAGGCGCAGATCCTCGGTGGAGGCCTCCACCACGTGCACGCCCGTCATGCCGGTCCCCTCCTCAACAGGTCCAGCGCGCGCTGGAGGTCCTCAGGATAGGGCGCGCGGACGACCACGGGCAGGCCCGTCCGCGGGTGGGTGAACGCCAGCTCGACGGCGTGGAGCCACTGGCGGTCCAGCCCGAGGCGCCCGGCCTGGACGGGGTCCGCCCCGTAGAAGACGTCCCCGACGCAGGGGTGGCGGATCGCGGCCATGTGGACGCGGATCTGGTGGGTGCGTCCGGTCTCCAGGTGGACGCGCAGCAGCGCGGCGCCGGCCATGAGTTCGAGCGTGTCGTAGTGGGTGATCGCCCGCTTGCCGCCGTCGATGACCGCCATGCGCCACTCCCGGGAGGGGTGGCGGCCGATGGGGGCGTCGATCGTGCCGGACTCCGGGTCGGGGTGGCCCGCGACGACGGCGTGGTAGATCTTCGTGACGGCGCGCTCCTTGAAGGCGCGCTTCATGGCCGAGTACGCGAGCTCGGACTTCGCGACCATCATCGCCCCGGAGGTCCCCACGTCGAGGCGGTGGACGATGCCCTCGCGCTCGGGCGGGCCGGAAGTCGAGATCCGGAAGCCCGCCGCCTCCAGGTTGCCCAGCACCGTGGGACCCGACCAGCCGGGCCCCGTGTGTGCGGCCACGCCGACGGGCTTGTCGACGACGACGAGGTCCTCGTCGTCGTAGAGGATCCCCATGCCGGTGACGGGCGCGGGCCGCGACTGCGGCGTGGGGATCTCGACTTCGATGAGCGAGCCGCCGGGCAGCCGGTCGGACTTGCGCGCCGTGCGGCCGTCGACGCGCACGTGCCCCTCGGCGACGAGATCCTCGACCCGGCTGCGGGACAGCCCCAGGAGGCGCGCGAGCGCCGCGTCGACGCGCTCGCCGGCCAGCCCCTCGGGCACGGGGAGCAGGCGCGCGTCACTCATCCGGGGCGCTCTCCGCCGGGGGGCGCTCGGCGCGGGCGCCCGACAGGGCGTAGCGTACGGCCAGGAACAGGGCGGCCACGACGATCCAGATGTCGGCCACGTTGCCGACGAACCATCCGTTGTAGTTGATGAAGTCGACGACGTGGCCCTGCCCGAAGGAGGGCGGGCGCACCAGCCGGTCGATGAGGTTGCCCACCGCGCCGCCGCCGAGGAACCCGAGAGCCCAGGCGGTCGGCAGGTCCGCGATCCGGGGCGCCGCCACGGCGATCGCCCCGACGATCAGCGCGGAGATCACGGTGAACACCCACGTGGCGTGCGCGCCGACGGAGAACGCGGCGCCGGAGTTGTGGACGAGCTGGAGGGTGAGGAGGTCCCCGACGAGAGGACGGGGCTCGCCCTCCGTCAGGGCGCCCAGCGCCCACTGCTTGGAGGCCTGGTCCAGGGCCACGGCCGCGACGGCCACCACGAGCATGAGCGGCCATCGGCGCGCGGGGCGCGCGGGGGCCTCGGTCGCCGCCACCTCGGGGATCAGTTCTCCCCGGTCTGGTCGACCTGGGAGAGCAGGCCCTGGAGGTGCTCGCGGATCGAGGTCCGGTAGTCGCCCTCGAAGGTGCGGAGCTCGTTGATCTTGGTCTCCAGCAGTCCCCGCTCCTGGTCGAGCTGGGCGAGGATGCGCTCGTGCTGGCGCTGGGCGTCGGCGACGATCTCGTCGCCCGTGGCGCGGGCGTCGGCGATGATCCGCTCGGACTCCTCGCGGCCATCGCGGACGTACTCGTCGTGGACGCGCTGGGCGAGCGCCAGCATCGACGTCGCGGACTCGGAGTCGTTGGCCGCCGGCATCGCGACCGCCTGGACCGGCTCGGGCTCGGGGGCCGCCTGGGGGGCCGACTCGGGCTCGGCGGCGGGGGCCGGGGTCTCCTGGACGACAGGCGCCCCCGAGGAGAGCTCGGAGATCCGGCGCTCGGCCGCCTCGAGCTTCTCCTTGAGATCCTGGTTCTCGACCTGGAGGGCGTAGATCGTGCCGACGACCTGATCGAGGAACTCGTCGACCTCGACCTGGTCGTACCCCTCGCGGAACTTGACGTAGGTGAACTTCTTGTTCAGCACGTCCTCTGTCGTGAGAAGATCCATTGCCTCTTCCTTCGCTGCTCACTGGGCCCGGGCTCCGCTGGAGGCGGGACCAGGCGTGCGGATCATCGGGCTGCCCCGGTGACTTTCCGTCAGACTATTCGAATGATAGACGACACGTGTGCCACTGCGGCAACTGTTTTCACATGTGTCACATGGACGCGCCGACGGCCTGGAGCAGTCCGCCGAGCCATTGGACCAGCAGCACGGCGACGAACAGCACCATGAAACCGACGTCCAGCGCCACGCCGCTGCCGCCCAGCCGCAGCGGCGGGATGTGGCGTCGCAGGGCTCGCAGGGGCGGATCGGTGAGGGCGTAGACGACGTTGGCGACGACCAGGACCACCCCCGTCGGCCGCCATCGCGGGGCGAAGACGCGCACCCAGTCGATGACCATCCGCACGAGCATGACCAGCAGGTACAGGTCCGCGAGCGTGCGGACGAGGATGCCGAGGACGACCAGGACCACGCGTCAGCCCTGGTTGAACAGCGAACCGCGGCGGGCGCCCGTCACGTCCCCGCTCACCTCGACGGACCGGGGGGACAGGAGGAAGACGCGGTTCGTCACCTTCTCGATGACGCCGTGCAGGCCGAAGATCAGCCCGGCCGCGAAATCGACGACCCGGCGGGCCTCGGCCTCGGACATGTCGGTGAGGTTGATGATGACGGGCACTCCCTTGCGGAAGGCCTCCCCGATGGGCAGCGCGTCGTTGAAGGACGAGGGGTGCACCGTGACGATCCTGCTGAGGTCCGCCTGCGGGGCGGGAGCCGCGGGGCGCGGGCGCTCGACGTCGCGGCGCAGCGGGCTGACGACGTCCGCGTCGGCCTTGCCCTCGAGGACCTCGTCGAACGCGGCGAACTCGTCGTCCTCGGCCTCGGCGTCCTCCGGGGAGTACCAGCCCATGAACTTGCGTGCCCTGTTGCCGAACGAGTCACTCATCTGCGTCTCCTCACCCACTGGCCGATCCCGTGGTGCCACGGTAGTGCACGGCGCTCGCGCGCCGAGGCGGCGCGCCCGGCATGTCGCAGGTCAGCGTCGGCGCCACCACCCCCGCCTGCCGCCCGCACGCGGGGTCGCGGCGGTAGGAGTGCAGCGTCGGCGTCTCGAAGGTGCAGGGCGACGGGGCGCCGTCGACGCGGACGCCGAGCCCGCGCAACTCCTCGCGGGCGCCGGCCGCCAGATCCAGGGAAGGGGTGCCCCACGACGTCGTCCCGGTGGCGGCCGGATGCCCGTCCGCCACCTCGTCGCGCAGCGCGGCGGGGACCTCGTAGCAGGCGCCGCAGATGGCGGGGCCGATGAGCGCGGACAGCGCGCCGCCCCCGGTCGCGCCGTCGCCCCGCAGGGCG
>JAFAAX010000157.1 GCA_023426345.1 Actinomycetes bacterium | reverse complement strand
CGAACGCGGCGAACGCAACCTCACCCTCCAAACCGTCGAACACCTCGCCCACGGCATCGGCGTCCCCACCCGCGAACTCCTCCACTTCCCCGACTGAACCACCCCCGCCGCCCGCTGACGTCGCGCGGTGCACACAGACACCGCCAGCCGCCCGGACACCACGTTATGCGCCGCCTCCTGCAGCGGGCGCGACGGGCCTCCGCCGGGTCCGCGCCAGATGCCCATGGGCTGGGGGATGATCACGGGACAGAACGGGGCGAGCGGCGCTCCGTCGATCTCTTCCCAGGAGGCCCCGATGGCCAGTGGAGACCCTCCCGTCTCATGGCAGCGCACGCCCTGCCCCTCGTGGTGCACGGTCACCCATCGCGAGGATGACCACCCGGACGACCACTGGCATGCCAGCGCTCAGGTGGCCGTCGTCGCGCAGGTCCCCACGTCGCGGGCGGGACGCGACCGGGCGCGCCTGCGCGTGTTCGTCATGGTCCTTCATCGATCCGACAGCGCGCAGACCCTCTTCCTTTACATCGGGGACGGATGGGACCAGCACCTGGAGGCCCGCCTCTGCGACTTCCACGCCCTGGGCGACGTCCTGCGCACAGCGCTGCGGACATGGGGCGTCGCCGCGGCATGACCGGAGCCGCGCCCGGCCCGAGCCCCGCCTCGCCCCACTCGACGCGGGCCGCCGCCGCATGGGCTCCCCCGCGCGTCCAGCCGTTGCTCGCGGCAGCCCTTCTGGCGCGTCCCACTGTCAGGCCCCATACTGAGCGCACCCGGCCGCCCCCCGGAGGCCGCCGGGCCACCGACCAGGAGGTTCCGACCATGATCACCCACCCGGCCTACGCACCGGGCGATCCCTGCTGGATCGACCTGATGACCGACTCGATGGACCGCGCCGCCGCGTTCTACGGCGCTCTCTTCGGCTGGACGTTCCAGGACGTCGGCGCCGAATTCGGGCACTACCACATGCTGATGCTCGACGACGTGGCCGTGGGCGGCGCCATGCAGAACTCCGACGCCGCCACCGGAATGCCCGAGGACATGCTGCCCGAGGCGCTGGGCAACTACTGGACCGTCTACCTCGACACCCCCGACATCCACGCCCTGGTCGCCCGCGCCCAGGACGCCGGCGGGACCTCCGCGTTCGATCCGATGCCCGTCGGGTCGCTGGGCTGGCAGGGGCAGATCCGCCATCCGTCTCTGGGCGCGCCCGGTGTGTGGCAGCCCGTGGACTTCGCCGGGACCGGCCGCCTGGGGCGCGCCAGGGTTCCCCGCGTGGTTCGAACTGCACACCCCGGCCTTCGACGAGGCCCTGGACGCCCTGCGCGAGATCTTCGCCTGGGACGTCGCGATGATGGCGGACACCCCGCAGTTCCGCTACGCCCAGCAGCATGCCGGCGGCCAGGCGCGGGCCGGCGTCTACGACCTGGCCCCCGAGTCGGCCGCGAGCGGCGGGCGCCCCGGTGCCGGCGCCGATCAGCCGCCGACGTGGTTCATCTACTTCGACGTCGCCGACATCGGCGCCGTGCTGTCGACCGTCGCGGACCTGGGCGGCGCCGTCCTCGAGGATGCCGAGGACACGCCCTTCGGCCTGCTCGCTGAGGTCGCCGATCCACTGGGCGCCCGGTTCAAGCTGTCTCAGGACACCGGCCGCGCCGCATCGTGACACCGGAGCCCGCCGACTCCTCCCGACCGACGAGGGCGACCCCGCTCCCAGGACGCCCGGTCGACGTGGGGGCATCGCCCTCGTCGATGGCGGGCCCCGCGGCGGAGTCCCCGCGGGAAGGGGACCGCAGACTCAGCGCGCCGCCACGCGACCGCGGGCGCCGGCCTCAGAAGCGGACGACGCGGACTCCGCGGTGCGCAGAGGCAGTCGGCGCACGGTGAACAGGTGCCACAGGGCGATAATCAGGCAGGTGGCGCCCAACACGAAGAACCAGGGCCGGCTGAAGTAGGCCGGATCTGCCGTGGTGTACATCCCGGCGCCGGTGGGCAGGAACGTCGCGATCGTACCGAACACGATGAAGACGGCCAGCCCTACCGATCCGGGGACCCGGTCCTTGCGCTGGAACGTGTACAGGGCGGGACCGATGGCCATCATCACGTTGGTGGAGATGAAGACGCAGAACATGATCGTGTCGCTCAGGAACGACCGAGCGGTGTTCAGGAACACGAAGCTGACCATCGACATGGCGACGACGGCGATCGTCGCCTGCCGAACGCTGACCTCCGATCCGAACCACGTGCCGAAGAAGTGCTGGCGCTCGTGGACGATCGCCTGCTGGAGGCTGTAGACCTCGAAGAGGTTGAAGACGACCATCCCCGCCCACACCACCTGGAAGGCGATCGAGTGGTACTCGACGAACCACTGGTGGAACAGAAGCACGAACAGGAAGTCGTGTGCCACGTAGTACGTGTGCATGTAGACCGGGAACGGGGAGATCTTGTCGCGGTGGGTGATGACCGCGCAGTAGATGTACTGGATGAATCCGAAGCCCATCGCCAGTGCCATCAGGGGAAGCATCGTCCCCGGCTCATCGATGAACTTCGCGATGATCGCGTCGGCGTCGTAGCCGTTCATGTCCGGTCCCTCGTGGCGCCCGTCGGAGTGTCGGGATGTCGGGCGTGTGGCGGCGCCGCTCCCACACAGTCGTAACTGGTAGAGATTACCACTTACGTGGCGGCGCTGGTAGGAGCGCGGCCACGGTGCGAGGCGGGTCCCCTGCAGGGCGCCGCATGATCGACGTGCGCCCCTCGCGTATGGGTGAGACTGGTGCCATGCGCACGAGGACATCACGATGAATCCGACGACCACGTCCCCCGACACACGGACCCCACGCCGGGCCGACGCCGAACTCAACGATGCGAAGATCCTGGATGCCGCCGTGGCCCTGGCCGAACGCCAGGGTTCGGTGCCCTCCATCAGTGCCGTCGCACGCGAGGCCCGTGTCGGGACCACGACCATCTATCGCCGCTTCGAGTCGCTCCGAGCACTCCGGACGCGGACATCGGCCGTGCTCGTGTGCAACCGCCTGGCGCCGTCGATGATGGCGGCCCGCGCGGACGGCCGCCCCATGCAGGCCTTCCGCACGCTCAGCCTCGCCCTGATCACCCAGGTCTTAGCGCTCCCGCCGGAGGCCGTGTCGCTCGAGGACCTGATGGAGGAGTACCTCGCGCGGTTCGGCACCGTGATCGCCGACGTCAAGGCGTCCGCCCAGCGCTCCGGCGAGCTCCGCCCGGACATCACGGTCGATGACATCGCCGGCGTGACCGTCGCGATGCTGGCCGGCGTGATCCAGGCGCGCCCCTGGATCTCCTCACCGGAGCGCTACGTCGCGCTGCTCTTCGACGGGCTGAGTCGCACGGACGCGCCGACCCTGCCCCCCGCCTGACGAGGGCGCCCCTTCACGGGACCTGGGGTTCCGGGAGGGGGGTGCCCCGCCCAGCGGGGCCGTCCTCGTCACTGTGGGAAGTGCAGGGAGCCGGCCCCTGCGTGAAAGGCGACTGGTCTCGACCAGGTGAGCGCGCTCAGCTGGCGAAGGCGTCGGTGGCGCGGATCAGGGCGTCCGTGATGCCCGGCTCGGACACGGAGTGGCCGGCGTCGGCGATGATCTGCAACTCGGCCTCGGGCCAGGCCCGGTGAAGATCCCAGGCGGTGGCCGCCGGGCAGCACATGTCGAAGCGGCCCTGGACGATGACGGCGGGGATACCGGCCAGGCGCTCGCGCGCCTCGGCGATGAGCTGGCCCTCGCGCATCCACCCGTGGTGCATGAAGAAGTGGTTCTCGATGCGCGCGAAGGAGACGTCGTCGGTGAGGGACTCGGGGCTCGGGTCGGCCTCGTCGGCGGGGTCGGGCAGGAGGTGGGTGGTGCGCGACTCCCATTGGCACCAGGCGTGGGCGGCGCGGCGGCGGGCGTCGTCGTCGGGGCCGTTGAGGAGGGCCCAGTAGGCCTCGACCATGCGGCTGCGGTCCCCCGGGGCGATGGGGGCGGCGTAGTCCTCCCAGTAGTCCGGGTAGGCGGCGCCGGCGCCCGCGGGACCGTTCTGATAGAACCAGTCGATCTCCGAGGCGCGCAGCGTGAAGATGCCGCGCAGGACCAGTTCGGTGACGCGCCCGGGGTGGGTCTCCGCATAGGCGAGCGCCAGCGTCGAGCCCCACGAGCCGCCGAACACCTGCCAGCGGTCGATGCCCAGATGCTCGCGGATGCGCTCGATGTCGTCCACCAGCGTCCACGTCGTGTTGGCCGACAGGTCCGCCAGGTCGCGCCCGGCCTGCGGCGTCGAGCGCCCGGCGTTCCGCTGGTCGAACAGCACGATGCGGTACTTCTCGGGGTCGAACAGCCGCCGATGGTCGGGCACGCAGCCGCCGCCCGGGCCGCCATGGAGGAACACCGCGGGCTTGCCCTCGGGGTTCCCGCACTGCTCGACGTAGAGGCGCTGGCCGTCGCCGACGTCCAGCATCTCCGTCGCGTACGGCTCGATGGACGGGTACAGGGTGCGCAGGTCCTCGGGCGCGCGCGGGGCGCGGGCAGCTTCGGCAGTCATGCGGTCCAGCGTAGTCGGAGTCCCCGATGATCTCAAAACTCCAAGATCTATCACTCATTCTTCCATTCAGTGGCCCTCATTCTTCCAGTCTTCACTCCACAAAACACCACTCCTCCTGTAGGATCTCGCCCGTGGACAACGGTTTGACATTCCCCCGTTTCGCGACGACATCACTCCGCGAGGCACTCGGAGACACCCCTGTCGTCGTGATTCAGGGTGCTCGACAGGTTGGGAAGAGCACACTGGCCCACGCCGTTCGCCCCCCGAGCGATGACATCGTCGTCGTCACTCTGGACGACCCCCTCACACGCGCACAGGCCGAGCAGGACCCGGCATTCTTCGTCACGCAGGCAGGGCACGGCACCCTCGTCATCGACGAAGCCCAACGAGTCCCCAGCCTGATCCTTCCACTCAAGGCTTCTGTCGATCGAGATCGACGTCCAGGACGGTTCCTTCTGACCGGATCTGCCGACCTCCTTCGCGTCAAGGGTGTGGGCGACTCCCTGGCCGGACGCGCCGAGACCATCGAACTCAAGCCGTTCAGCCAGGGCGAACTCGCTCGACGGAAGACTCCTGAGGATTTCGTCCACTGGATCCTGGGAGACCCGGAGCCCGGACGGTTCTCTCCCCTCGAACCGAAGAGGGTGATCGCGGGGGGCTACCCCGTTCCCGCCCAACGGACGGCGCGACGCGCTGCCTCATGGTTCGACGCCTACATCGATCGTCTCGCGGACCACGATGCCAGCGAATTGGCGACTCGCGGATACTCCGTCAGCATGAGGAAGCTCCTCGAACTCATCGCCGTCGGAGGCCAGCAGGAAGTCGTCCCCGCGAAAGTCGCTCGCACTCTCGGGATCTCGCCGACGACCGTCGATTCCTACCTTCGTCAGACGAGCGTCATGCGTCTGATCACCGTCCTGCCCCCGTGGACCCGTAGCCTCCGAGGCCGCGTGGCGCGACGCCCCAAGATCGGCCTCAACGACACGGGCCTGAGCGCGGCGCTCACGCAGTTCACGATCGAGAAGGCGCTCACGTTGGGTGGGCGCGAGTACTACGGTGCTTTGGTCGAACAGTTCGTCGTTCAAGAACTGGCCAAGCAACGCACGTGGAGTCAGGAACGCTTCTCCCTCTACCACTACCGCGAGCTTGATGGCCTGGAGGTCGACCTCATCGTCGAGCTGGCCGACGGCCGACTCCTCGCCATTGAGGTGAAGAGCTCCCAGAGCCCCACCGAGAGATCCTGGAGGAACCTGGTCCGGTTCCGCGAGCGTGTCCCCGACCGCGATGTCACCGGCGTCTGCTTCTACACCGGAACCCAGGTCGGACGCATCGCTGACTGGCTGCACCTCCTGCCCGTCACCTCCCTATGGGAGCACGCCGACAACGAGTTCTCCACCACGCAGACCCGGGACCTCTGAGGACACGTGCCGCGGAACCCGGCCGAGCGCCCGCCCGCGGACCCGCGCACAATGGAGGGCATGGCGGCAGACGAGGGCCCCGCCCACGAGGCCGGGCCCACCCCTCACGCGGACGGGCGCGGCGCGCCCCGGGGCCGCTGGTCGCAGGACGTCACCGAGCACTCCGACGCCCTGGACCTCGAGCAGGGCGTGTTCACGTGGTCGGATCCGGCGCGGATCGCGCGTTCGCTCATGGAGTCGGCCGAGCGGTCCACGCGGCGCAGATCCTCTTCTCCCTACCGCTCCGCGATGTCGATGTTGACCTTCTCCCTCAACCGCGCCGGACGCGGCCTGGACGCCGACCAGCGCCGGGTCCTGGAGCGGGCGAAGGACGAGCTGCGCGCCCTCCACGCCCGCGGGCCGTCCCAGGACCGTCCGCCCTCGTCTCCCCACCATTGACGAGGGCGCCCCCTCCGCGGGATCCAGGATTCCGGGAGGAGGCTGCCCCGCGGGACGCGGGGCCGTCCTCGTCAATGACGGGACGAAGCGGGGAGAGGCGCTACTTCGTGGTGCGCCCGCCGAGCCACCCGTAGATCACCAGGACCAGCAGCGACCCCAGGATCGCGACGATCCACGTCTGCAGGCTCCAGAAGTTCTCCAGCCCCACGTTGAAGAGGGCGCTGCCCAGCCAGCCGCCCAGGGCCGCGCCGATGACGCCGACGATCAACGATCCGAACCAGCCGCCCGGGGCGCGGTCGCTGAGAATGGCCTTCGCGATCGCACCGGCGATCAGGCCCAGAATGATCCATCCGAGGACTCCCATGGCGTCTCCCTTCCTGGCGCCCGCCGGACGGACCGACGGGCGATGATGTGATCGGACGCACACCACCGTACGAGAGTGGAAGCCGATCCGCCTGTTGAGGGTCTTCTCGGCGCCGTCCGGGCAGGTGCGCAGGATGGGCCGCGGAGCGCTCGTGCGTGCTGGCAGGCTCGCATGCCCGGGGGCCGGCTCACGTCGGGCGCTGGAACCCCGGCGGCATCCGCGACCCGAAGCTCGACGTCTGCCGGAACGCGCAGACGGGGCACAGCCGCCCCTCGGCGGCCGGATGCCGGACGCCGCACCGCTCGCACGAGGCCGTGACGACCTCCGCCAGCACCCGCACGGGCTCCGCCAGGATCTCCGGCGCCTGCGGCACCCCGCTGACGGACAGCGCGCGCCGGGGACACAGCTGGACGCACTGCCCATCGGCCCGGCACCGGTCCCGCAGCTGGACCAGGCGGAGCAGGTCCGGCAGCGCCCCATCCGCCTCCAGCGCGAGCGCCCCGGTTGGGCAGGCGTTGACGCACACGCCGCACGCGACGCATCCACCCGCCGTCAGGTCGACCCCCACGGGCGCGCTGGTCAGCGCCGGGACGGCCGGCTCCCCGGCACCGGCCCCAGACCCAGGAGCCGGAGCCGCCGGCGCGGGCGGTCCGCCCAGGACGGGCACCGCCACGCTCGCTGACGCCCCGGCGACGGCGGCGAGGTCGCAGCGGCCCTGGGCGGCGAGCATCCTCAGCGCGGCCAGCGTCCGATCCTCGTCGTCCTGCCCGAGGCTGAGCGGCGAGTCGTCGCGCAACCCCAGCCCGAGGACAATGCGACGCGGAAGAGGGATGTCCCCGAGATCGAGGAGCGTCCCGCGCCCGCTCCACCAGTGCGCGGGCTCCACCCCGGACGAGACGCCGCCGGGCAGCAGCCGGGTCCACTCGGCGATCCGGTGACGCACCGCCTCCGGATGCTCGGCGCAGGGCAGCACGACCACGCGTGGCACACCCATCGCCAGCGGCTGGATGACGACGTCCAGCCCCGTCTCCGCCACGCACCCCGGCAGGCGCACCCCGAGCGTCCGGGCTCCCAGGCGCGGGAACGCGGTGTGCGCACAGCCCACGACCATGCGGTCAGGCAGGTCGTGCGCGCCGATCCAGCGCATCAGGGAGCGGACGTCGTCACGCATCGGAGCCGACCGCGGCCTCGCGGATCCTCCTGCGGCACAGGGCCGCGTGCGCCTCCAGGACGTCCTCGACCAGGTCGGGAAGATCGACGTAGGGCTCAGCCTCCGCCCGGGCGCGCAACTCCGCGAGAGCGGCGCACGCCAGGGGATCGACCCGGTCGCGGCGCAGCGCGAGCTGTTCCTCGGCCATCTCCCGCGCTGCGGCGGGATCGGTCACGCGCGACATCTGCGCGCAGGCGCTCGCCAGGTCCGCCAGCGCTCGGCCGAGATCCGCGCAACGAGACCCGGGGCCCAAGAGATCCCCGTACTCGGCGGCCGCCCGCGCCAGGTCCAGCCCGTGTCCGATCCGGCGGAGCGCCTCCTCGGACCGTTCGGAACGCAGGGGCCAGGACGCCCGCAGAGCCGGGGAGGAGAGCTGGTCGATCTCCAGTGACGAGGGCGCCCGCACGAGAAGCCGCGCGAGTGTGTGACCGGCGGCCGCGACCTGAAGCTCCTCGACGCGAACGCCCGCACGGGCACCGTCGCCAGCTCTCACGCCAGCATCGCCGGACTCGGTCACTGACTCAGCCACTGGCGTCCCCTCACGCCTTCTCGACCTGGACCAGGTTCGTGTGCTGGCCATTGCCCTTGGACAGAGGCGTCGGATGCTGCGACGTCAGCATGTTGACGGCGCCGCCCCGGTCGACCCCGTCCCGGTCCAGGCGGATCCACGCCCCCTGGGGAACGGAGATCACACCCGGCATGATGCGCGGCGTCACGAAGGCCTGGCACTGGATGCGACCACGGTCGTTGTGGACCAGGATCTGGTCCCCGTTGACGATTCCCCTGCTCTTCGCGTCATCCGTGTTGATCCAGATCTTCTGGGGATGCGCGTCCAGGTTCCGGGGAAGATTCCCATACGTCGAGTGCGTGCGCCCCTTGTAGTGGTGGCCGATGCACTGCAACGGGTACGTGGTGTTCGCGCGCGCCTCCTCCGCGCTCTCGCGGGTGTTGACGTACTCCGGGATCGGCGTGATCACATCTCCCGGCAACGGGTCCGGGAACTGCCAGGTCGCGGCCAACGCCGCCAGCTGGGAGGAGTAGATCTCGATCCTGCCCGACGGCGTCTCCAACGGGTTCGCCGCCGGATCCGCGCGGAACTCCTTCAGCGCCACCGTCAGCCCGTCCGGGTTGGTGTATCGGTAGACCCCCCTCTCCCTGAGCTCATCGAAGGTGGGGAACTGGGGGTGCGCCTTGCGGTTCTCCTCCTGGAGGTACCTCGCCCAGTCCTCCATCCCCTTCTTGCCTTCGTCGAAGGCGTCTCCCACTCCGAGCCGTTGGGCCAGATCGGAGGTCACATCCAGGGCCGAGCGGCACTCGTAGAGAGGGTCGATGGCCTGCTCGCACATGATCTCGTAGGCCATGTCGCCCACGTACTCGCTGGGAACCAGGTCCCACCTCTCTGCGGTGGTCGTGTCGGGCAGCACGATGTCGCACATCTTCATCGAAGCCGTCATCTGGTTGTCCATACCGAGGATGAACTCACACTTCGAGTCGTCGTCGAGGATCTCCCGCGTCCGGTTGATGTCGCCGTGCTGGGAGGACAACATGTTGGATCCGTACACCAGCAGGAACTTGATGCCGACCTCCAGCCGGTCCTTGCCCCGCACTCCGTCCTTGAGCGCCGTCATGTCCGTGGCATGGTCGATCGCGTCGGTCCAGCGGTAGCACGAGATCTTCGTCGCGACCGGGTTCTCCCCGTCGTCGAACCACTGGGAGAGCGGCCAGAAGTAGCCCTCGCGTCCGCCGGTCCCGCCACCGGGGATCCCGACGTTGCCGGTCACGCAGGCCAGCAGGTAGATCGCGTTCGCCTGGTTCTCACCGTTGGCATGGCGCTGGGGGCCCCAGCCCTGGGTGATCGCGCACGGCTTGGCTTGGGCGATCTCACGGGCCAGCTGGCGGACCCTCTCCCCCGGAACACCCGTGATGCCGGCCGCCCACTCGGGCGTCTTCTCGATGCCATCCGGGCCCTTACCCTCGATGTAGGAGCGGTAGGACGCGTTCTGCGGGGCGCCCTCCGGCATGTGATCCTCGTCGAACCCCACGCAGTACGCGTCCAGAAACTCCTGATCCTGCAGCCCTTCCTCGACAATGACATGGACCATGCCCGCCACCAGCGCCGCGTCCGTCCCCGGACGGATCGGAACCCACTCGTCCGCCAGGACGCTGGCGGAGTCGGAATACCTCGGATCGATGACGACGATCTTGAGGCCGGCCTTCTTCGCCATCATCGTGGTGAACAGGACACCGCCTCCCGACATCCGCGTCTCCTGGGGATTGTTGCCCCAGAGGATCAGGAGTTTGGAGTTCTGGATCGAGTCTTCGATCGAGTTCGAGATCTGTTCGTCCGGGCTCCCGTAGAAGTACCGGGTGCACTGAGAGATCTGCAGGTAGGAGTAGTTACCGTAGTAGCCGAGGGAGCCGCCGAGGAGGTTGAAGAGCTTCCCCCACCCGCCCGAGTTGGCGATGTGCGCATTCCACACCCCGGAGCCGTAGTTCTTGTAGACGGCCTCCGGACCGTACGTGCTGTAGGTCTCCCTGAGCTTCGTGGCAATCGTGTCGAGGGCCTCATCCCAGGTGATCTCGACGAACTCTCCGTCAGATCGTCTGGCGCCGACCCGCTTGAGCGGCTTCTTGATGCGGTCGGGGTTGTAGATCCTCTCCCGGATGTTCCGGCCGCGCACACACGCGCGGATGTTCCGGTTCATCAGGGTGTTGTCTCCCGTCCCGTCGGGCAGGACCCGCACAACCGCGCCGTCCTTGACCTGGAGGCGCAGCGGACACCTGGATCCACAGTTGACGACGCAGGCCGACGGCACCAGCCGCGTGGCGTCGTCCGGCATCCCCGACTGGGCCGCCTCGGCGCTTGCCGCGGGCATTCCCAGCCTGGTCACCGCGGGCACCAGCGCCGCAGCCCCGCCCACTGCCGCCGACCACTTGAGGAATGTCCGTCTCGATGGACCTGTCGTCGCGGACGAGCCCTCGGCGACAGACTCGGTCTTCACAGCCATTGCGTCTCCGTCTTGTCTCGAGCCATCCATTGCCATCGCCTCATAGTGGACACCTGTCACGCACAGACAGCAAGGGCCTGACGGCCCGATCTATCGACGGGGACAGGACGGAGCCGCGTCCGTCAGATCCCGACGCGGATGAGGGCGCCGTAATGCATGAGACGGCCCAAGAACTCCGTCGCGACGGCTAGGACGAACACCGCGACCAGCACCCAGGCCAGCAGACCGGGGTTCTCGCGCACCGCCGTGCCGGCCGTGCGGTAGACGAAGAATCCCGCCATCACGACCACCAGGGCCAACAGGACGAGGCGCGCCACCATCAGCGGCCCGGAGAACACCTCCGCCGCCTCGGCGCCCGCCCCGCCCAGCCGGGCGACCGACGACAGGTACTCCGGGTAGAGAGCCAGGACCAGGGCCCCCACCACGCCGGTGACAACGGCGGTCCACTGGATGATCCGGGTCGTGAGGCTCCACTCCTCGTCAGTCTCCTCGGCGTTGATCGACTGCACGGTGCGGCGCACCCGGACCTTGAGGGAGCCCTCGGACGCCTCGACCTCGTCGGCGACAGCGGACCCGGACGCCGCGGAGTCCTGCGCCGCGGCCCGGGATCTGCGGCTCCGGACCCTCACGGTGACCATGAGCGCGCACCCGACGGCCAGGGCCCCCAGCAGGAGGGCCGTAGCGTAGAAGAAGGCGTAGACCTCCCAGCGGTGCCAGGCCGGGGCGGTGCGCACCGCGTAGTAGACCGAGGCCTGGACCCACACGAAGACGATCCCGACCAGGGCCGTCACGACGGCCAGGGCGCGCCGCACCGCGAACGACCCCCAGCGCAGCCACTCCATGAGGGCGAAGAGGAAGCCCAGGCCCGCGAACCCGACGCCGAACCAGATCTCACGGGTGAGGTTCGACGTCTGGAAGTGGACGAGGACGTGGAGGACGTGCGCCGGGTAGTGCATATGCAGCGTCGACACCGCGAGTCCGAGGACCATCGCCGGGCCGATCGCGTAGAGCACCGGATGGGTGACGCGGTCCACCGTCTCGTTGCTGTGCCGGCGCGAGGCCACCACCTGCACGACGCCGAGGACCAGGAAGGCGCCCACGCATCCTTGGGTGATGATCGTGAACAGTGCCATGGGCAGATCGGACACGTTCATCTCAGATCTCCTTCGGATTCATGATCTCGCCAGTGCCCTGGTCCCACGGCTGCGCGTCCTTGTGGGGGGTGATCACGAGGTGCGGGTCCGTCAGCGATGGGTCCGGCAACGGCGCGATGCCCGCCTGGTCGCCGTACTGGCTGCGGAGGTCGTCAATGGGCCCCCAGTCCAGCGCACGGGACGGGCAGGCCGCCACGCAGGCCGGGTCGAGCCCCTCCTCGCGGTAGTCGTAGCACAGGTCGCACTTCGACATGCGGTTCGTGTCGGAGCGGAACTGGGGGGCGCCGTAGGGGCATGCCCACTCGCAGTAGCGGCAGCCCACGCACTTGTCCTGGTCGACGAAGATCGTCCCGTCGTCGCGGCGCGTCATCGCCGTCGTCGGACAGACCTCCATGCAGATCGGGTTCTCGCAGTGGTTGCATGAGATCGACGAGTAGTACGCGAAGACGCTCGGCTCGAACTGCTCGCCGGTCACCTGCCAGGTGCCGCCCGCGTACTCGACGACGCGGCGCCAGTGGATGCCCAGCGGCAGATCGTGCTTGTCCTCGCACGCGATCTGGCACGCCTTGCATCCCGTGCACAGGGTCTGGTCAAAGTAGAACCCGTACTTCGCTCCGGACTCCGTCAAAGACTCAGCCATTGAACTCTCCTCAGGCCTTCTCGATCTCGACCAGCGCCGTGTGGCTCGGGTTGCCCTTCGCCAGCGGGCTCGGGTGGTACTTGGTCAGGGTGTTGACGCACCCGCCGATGTCGACGCCGTCCTTGTCGGGCGTGTACCAGGCGCCTTGCGGCAACGAGACGACTCCGGGCGCGATGCGCGGCGTCACGCGGGCTTGCGTCCGCACGCGGCCGCGGTCGTTGTAGACGAGGACGTCGTCGCCGTTGGCGATCTGGCGCTTCTGGGCGTCGAGCGGATTGATCCACACCATCTGGGGGTGCGCGTCCAGGTTCTTCGGCAGGTTCGCGTAACTGGAGTGCGTGCGGCCCTTGTAATGGTGGCCGATGCACTGCAGCGGGTATTTCTCGTTGGTGCGCGCGTCCTCGACGCCCTCCCACGTCGCGATGTACTCGGGCAGCGCGGTGAGCTTGTCGCCCAGCTCCGGGGTGTCGAAGGTCCACGTCGTCGCCATGTCCGCCAGCGTCGAGGACCAGATCTCGATCTTGCCCGAGGGCGTGTCCAAGGGGTTCGCCACCGGATCCTTGCGGAAAGCCTTGAGGGGGACCGTGTAACCGTCGGGATTCTTCTTGCGGAAGACGCCCATCTCGGACAACTCATCCTCGGTCGGGAAGTCCGGAACCTCTTCCCGCGTCTGGTCGAACAACCAGGAACGCCACTCCTCCTGGGTCCGCCCTTCCGTGAACTTGTCCTCGATGCCCAGGCGTTTGGCCAGCTCCGTGCAGATCTCGTAGCCCGTCTTCGCCTCGTACAAGGGCTCGATCGCCTTGTTCCCGATGATCGACCACCCCATCTCGGCGCAGGACCCGCCGGGGACCAAGTCGTTCTCCTCGAAGTTCGTCGTCGCCGGTAGGACCATGTCGGCCCAGTCGCATGAGGGCGTCCACTGGTGGTCGGAGGCCACGATGAACTCGCACTTCGAGGTGTCGGAGAGGACCTCCTGAGTCTTCTCGATGTCAGAGTGTTGGTTGATCAGGCAATTCGAGTTGTTGACGACCATCAACTTGATGCCGACGTCGAGCTTGTCCTTGCCCCGGACCCCGTCGTGCTCGGCGGTCATCTCCGGGCCGTGGTCGATCGCGTCGATCCAGTTGAAGTTCGAGATCTGGGTCGTCACGGCAGGTTCATCCGTGAGCTCAGGGAAGCTTGCGACAGGAATCGAGTAGTACCCCTCGCGCGCACCCGTGCCACCGCCACTGATCCCGATGTTCCCCGTCACAGCAGCCAGCGTGAAGATCGCGCGGGACTGGTTCTCCCCGTTCGCTTGGCGCTGGGGACCCCAGCCCTGCGTGATCGCGCACGGTTTGGCCTGGGCGATCTCCCGGGCGAGCTGACGGATCGTCTGCGCCGGGACGCCGGAGATGTCGGCCGCCCACTCGGGGGTCTTCTCGATCCCGTCCTCGCCTCGGCCCATGAGGTACGCCGTGTAGGACGCATTCGCGGGAGCACCCTCGGGCATGTGGTCCTCATCGAACCCGGAACAGTAGGTGTCCAGGAAGTCCTGGTCCTGCAGGCCCTCGTCGAGGATCACATGGATCATGCCCGCCACCAGGGCCGCGTCGCTTCCCGGACGCACAGGAATCCACTCATCGGCGACATCCTGTGCAGTCGTCGAATACATCGGGTCGATGACGATCGTGCGAACCCCGAACTCCTGGCGCGTCTTCTGTGTGACCATGAGCTCGCCGCCGCCCGACATTCGGGTCTCCAGCGGATTGTTCCCGAACATCACCTGGAGCTTTGCGTGGCGCGCGTCCTCCAAGGAGTTCGAGGTGATGTACTTCCCGTACTGGTAAGGCGTCGATGCGCGGATCTCCGCGGTGGAATACGTTCCGTAGTACCCGAGGTAGCCACCGTACAGGTTGAGCAGGCGCGGCCACGTCCCCGAGTTGGTGATATTGCCACCCGTCGCACCGCTGCCGTAGTGGTACCAGAGAGCCTCATTGCCGTAGGTGTCGCGGATCCGCGTGATCTCGGAGGCAATGGTGTCCAACGCCTCGTCCCAGGTGATCTGCTCCCACTGACCGCCCCCGCGGGGAGTTCCGTCCACCCGCTTCATCGGATGCTTAATGCGGTCGGGGCTGTAGATCCGCTCGCGTTGGTTCCGCCCGCGCACGCACGCCCGGATGTTGAAGTCCCCGAACTCATCCGAGCCCGTGGAGTCGGGCAGGACCCGCACGACCGTGCCGTCCTTGACCTGCAACCGCAGCGGGCACCGCGAAGCGCAGTTCGCCAAGCACGCATTCCACACGATCGTCGACCCGTCGCCACCGGTGCCGGACTGGGCGGCCTCGGCCGCACTGGCCGCCGGCATGCCCAGCCGGGTGACGGCGGGCACCAGCGCCGCGGCGCCTCCCACCGCTGCCGACCACTTCAGGAACGTCCGTCTCGACGGTCCCGCCGCGATCGACGGTCCATCGGCGACAGACTTCGCACTCACAGTCATCGTGCCCCTGTCTCGTCTCACGTCCTCGGATGCCTTCGGCCGATAGTGGACACCTGTCACGCAGTGGGGACCTTAGGTCGAAGGTCCCCGCCCGTCACGGACCGGCCGGCAGGGCGCGCATTGGCAACGCTCACGGGGCGTCCGGTCCTCCGATGTGGGACGAACTCGCCAACCAGTCCGCACAGCGCGGCCGGGTTGTTGACGTCATTTACCGCAGTGCGGCATCCTCAAATGCTCTCGGTCCTCACCCGGCGATCCCTCGGGATCGTCGTCATCCCCGGAGCCCCATCGCCCCGGCCCGCCCATCGACCACCCGCGTCCTGGCCGATGGCCGACGCCGCGACTCAGGCCTCGATCGAAGCCGAGTACTGCTCGACCGCGCCCCGGGAGAGCTCCGCGACGCCACGCATGAACGCCGTTCGCGCCTCCGCGGCGACGCGCTCGAGCAGATCGGGGACCCAGGTTGCGATGTGCTCGACGAAGAACCGTCGCCCGAGGTCCTCCGCGCGCTCGGCCCGCTCGGCCTCGCCGGCGTCTCGGGCGTCCAGGACCTCCAGACAGGTCCGGGAGAGGAACTCGAACTCCAGCCCGACGTGGTCGTCCGGCTCGCGATTGAGCCTCGGGGCCCGCAGGCCCAGTTCGCGGTAGGCCGCACGCACCTCCAGTGTCTGCTCGTCGAAGACCAGGCCCTCGACGCCGCGGTGGACGGACTCGTAGGGCGCAACGATCGCCGCAGCGGAGTCACCATAGAGCCGGTCGTGGTCGCGTCGGACGTCGCGGGCCGTCTCCCCTGAGGCGGCTGAGGCCCGCAGGTCCGTGATTCCAGCAGCGGTCGGACCGACCGGGGCGAGCGGCCACTCCCGCGCCATCGACCGGACGGCGTCCAGGGTCTCCTCGTCCGCCGCCTGACGGTGAAGGGCCCCCAGAGCAGTGAACGCGGCCGCGAAAGCCTCCAGTTGATGCGCATCGATCATGGTTCGCTCGTCCTCTGTCCGGGGTGGATGCCGATGTTAGGCTACAGGCGCTGTCGGCCGGCGATCGATCGGCCCCCGCCGGGGACGGGCCCGCCGGCGGCCTTCGGGAGGAGGCGAGCCCCGCCATGTTCGGCATCGACGGACCGGAGTTCGTCGTCATCCTGATCGTGGCCCTGGTGATCATGGGTCCTGAGCACGTCGCTGGCGCGCTGAAGGCCTTCCGCAAGCTCGTCGAGGCGGCCCGCCGATGGAGTGCCCGCCTGCGCGCAGAGTCGTCGAACGACCTCTCGGGCGTCCTCCCCCAAGGACTGGACCTCCCCACCTTCGATCTCAGCCAATACGACCCCCGGGCAATGGTCCGACAGGCCGTCCAACAGGAGATGCACGCCTGGATGGAGCAGGCGGCGCACACGCCCGCCACCCCCGCGAGTTCACCCTCCACCGCCGCGAGCCCCACCCCGACCGACCCGCCCACGCCACCGGCCCAAGTGCCCCCGACGGGCGGGGCGTCCTCGCCCGTCACTCCCCCGACCGACGTCGGCGTTCCTCTCACCGGCCCGGTCGACGCCCTCTTGCCGCCGGTGCGCCCGACCGCCGTCGAGCCGCCACCCGGCGCCGAGGGCTCGCCGGTCCCCCAGGACCGCGCCTCATGACCCCGTCCCTCACCGAACGCTCCCGAGCGTTCACCGCCTGACTCCCACCCACGGAGGATCCCATGAAACCCATCCACTGGCTGATCGTCCTGATCGTGCTGCTCATCATCTTCGGGGCGTCGAAGCTGCCCGACATCGCGCACTCGATCGGGAAGTCCGCCAAAGTCCTCAAGGAGGACCTCAAGGACCTCCAGGACGACCCGCCGGCCGCGCCGAGCGCCCAGCAGACCCCTCAGGGCGGGTACCCGCAGGTGCAGGGCCAGCAGCCGGGGTATCCCCAGGCTCCCGGCCAGCAGCCCGCGTATCCTCCCGCCGGGTACGCCCAGCCCGGAGCCGTGCCTCCGGCCGGCTACCCCCAGCCCGGATACCCGCTTCCCGGGGCGGCGCCCCAGCCGATCTATCCGCAGTCGCCCATGCAGCCCGGGACCGGCGCGCCGCAGCAGGGGCAGACGCCCGGACAGCCGGGAACGCCCTCGTCGCCGTCGGGCGCGACTCCGCCCAACGACGCGACGCAGGGGCCCGCCGTCCAGCCTGATACCCCGCGCGACTGGCAGTGAAGTCGACGTCTCCGCCCGACTCCGAGGGACGCATGAGCGTCCTGGACCACCTGCGTGAGCTCCGCAGGCGTCTCCTGTGGGCGCTGCCGGGCATCGTGGTGGGCGTGGTGGCCGGGTGGCTGCTGTACGACCCGGTGCTCGGCTACTTCGCCAGGATGCTCCGATCGATCGGCGACGCCACACCGCAGCTGAACTTCCAGACGATCGGCGGCGCCCTGGACCTCAAGTTCAGCGTCGCTGTCTGGCTGGGGTTGATCCTGTCCAGCCCGTGGTGGATCCTCCAGATCGTCCTGTTCATCGGCCCGGGGCTACGACGCAGGGAGAAGCTGTTCGTCGCGGCCTTCGGCGTCTCCGGCGTTGTCTTGTTCCTCGCCGGCGCCTACGCGGGAACGCGGGCGATTCCCCAGGCCGTCGAAGCCCTCATGTACTTCGTCCCCGACCAGGCCGCCGTCCTGCTGCGCGCAGACGGCTTCATCAGCTTCTGCACGAAGCTCATCATGGCGTTCGGCTTGTCCTTCCTCACCCCGGAGATCCTGGTCGGACTCAACTTCGCGAACATCCTCACGGGCCGGGCGATGCTCAAGGGATGGCGCGTCGCCGTCATGGCGAGCTTCATCTTCGCGGCCATCGTCAACCCCGTGCCCAACCCGTTGCCGATGACCATCCAGGCGCTGGCCATCATCGCGCTGTACTTCCTGGCGGTCGGCATCTCCGTCCTCCACGATCGTCGTCGCGCGAAGAAGGACGCCGGCGGGGAAGCCGGTACCGCGTCGCCCCTCCCCCAGGGCACGGTCTGACCCGGCGCGAACAGGTGAGGGCCATGTCGCCCACGTTGGCCGAGGAGAAGCCCCGGGAGCGGACCATGCGGTGCCCAGTCTCGGGCGGGACCCATCCGGTATGAGGGGCGCGGCGGCATGGATAGGCTGTCCCCGTGAGCGACGGGCAGACGATGACCGGGACGGACCTTCGCGTCGATCCTCGTTTCCAGCGCAGCCACGATGCCCTGGCCGCGGTGATGCTCCGGCTGGCCGCCGAACGGCCGGCCGAGCAGATCTCCGTCCACGAACTCGCGCGCGAGGCTGGCGTCTCCCGCCAGACGTTCTACCGGCACTCGCCCTCGCCAGTGGACTTCCTGGCCGAACTGCTGGTCGCCGAGCTGGCGCCCCTGGACGAGGATCTCATCGTGGCCGCCCAGGACCCAGATGTCCGTTTCTCTGACGCCTGGCGCGCGTTCTACCTGGCAGCGCTCGACCAGGTCGCCAGCCGGGAGACGACGTATCGGGTCATCGTCGGCGAACGGTCGGCCGTCTTCGACGCCCTTCTCTCCTTCTTTGAGTCCTCGGCCGCCCATTTCATCCGCGCGGTCTCCGTGAACCCCCCTGACGACGTCTGGATCCAGTTGGCCTCCCAGCAGCAGGCGGGCAACATCGCCGCCATCATCCGCACCTGGGTGCTCACTGGAATGACGATGGACCCCGAGGACCTCGTCGACCGCTTCATGTCCCTCGCACCGCCGTGGCAACTCGCCCACCGCGGGCCCAGCGGCACCGTCGACCTCCAGGACGTCCGCGCCGGCCGGCGCTCCTGAGGGCCATCAGGAGTCCGCGGCGGGCCTCTTGCGGTCCCCGCCCCCGCGCGGACCCCTTGTCGCGCCCTCCCGCGCAGACCGTCCGCCGGATACCATTGACCCAGCCCACGCGGGTGTCCGCTACGAGGACGTAGGAGGTCCCACTGTGCCCGAGATGATGAGGGCGGCCGTCGTCCACGAGCTGGGGCGCCCGCTGGTCATTGAGGCGGTCCCGATCCCGCGCCCCGGTCCCCACCAAGCGCTCGTGCGCGTCGACTACTCCGGCGTGTGCCACACCGATCTCCACGCGGCGCGCGGGGACTGGCCCGTGCGGCCCGTGCTGCCGCTCATCCCCGGCCACGAGGGATCCGGCCACGTCGTCGAGGTGGGCCCCGACGTGTCCGGGGTCCAGGTGGGCGACCTGCTCGGCAACACCTGGCTGGCCAGCGCCTGCGGGCGCTGCGCGGACTGTCTGAGCGGGTGGGAGACGCTGTGCTCTGACCAGCGCAACTCCGGATACACGGTGAACGGCTCGTTCGCGGAGTACATGCTCGTCGACACGCGCTACGCCCCGCGCATCCCCGACGAGGTCAGCCCCATCGGGGTGACGTCCATCCTGTGCGCGGGCGTGTCCGCGTACAAGGCGCTGCGGGAGTGCGGCGCGCGGCCCGGCCAGTGGGTGGCGATCTGCGGGATCGGCCAGCTCGGCCAGATGGCGATCCAGTACGCCGCCGCCATGGGGTTCCGCGTCATCGCCGTGACGGGCAGCGAGCCGAAGCGCGCCTCCGCGCACTCCCTGGGCGCGGAGATCGCCGTCAATCACCGCGACGGCGACGCCGGACAACAGGTGCAGGACCTCGTCGGTGGGGCTCACGCCGCCGTGGTGACCGCGGCCAGCGCCACCACGGTGCCGGCGGCCATCTCGATGGCGAGGCGCGGCGGCACCGTCACCCTTGTCGGCCTGCCGCCGGACTCATTCCCGATGTCGGTCTTCGAGACGGTGAACCGGGGCCTCACCGTCAAGGGATCGATCGTCGGCACCCGCGAGGACATGCGCGAGGCCCTCGAGTTCTACCGTCGAGGCCTGGTCACCGCTCAGTACCACACGCGTCCGCTTGAGGACGTCAACGACACCTTGGCGCGCATGGAGCAGGGGACCATCGACAGCCGGATCGTCCTGGACCTTCGGGCCTGAGCGGCGGCGCCCCGGTCCGGTCGAACGTCTCGGAATCGAGGGCGTTCTCGACCCGCGGAGTCTCCGCTCCATCAGGGAACGCTGGGGGAACGCCACCCCGACAGAAACCCCGGGACCTCGGCCTTTCGGCCGGTTCCCGGGGCTCCCCGTGGCGGTAGCGCTGGGATTCGAAACCGGGCGACGATGCAGATGGGGTCTCAAACTCGCAAGATTCCGCGGATTAGCGATCACCCATAACTCATGTGATGACCGCTCCTGTTGTCATTCTGTTGTCATGCTGCCACCTGTGTTGTCACGGAATCGCGTAACGCCTGGGGCACGCCCACGGACGCGAGGGACGACAAGTGTGCTCCGCGCGGCTCTCCACGGCTTTGCAGAGACTTTGCAGGTCACGGGGGAATGGTGTGGAAAAAAAGGCGGGGAGAGATTCCGCAGTGCCTCCGGGTGCGAGGCTCGGGCGGGGGGAGGGGATCACCCCCCTATTGGGTAATGGGTAAGCAAAGGGGTGCCCCTCGTCAGGTGCCTGGTCCTGGCGAGGGGCTGACGTGTCGAGCTGCTGCTCAACTCGTCGTGTGAGCGACTGTCAGACGGTCGATAGGAGTAGATCCGTCGCGCGTCGAGGTTGGTTCTCGTCGCAGCCGCTCACGTTTGGAGGTCAGCTGCCCGACGGGCCGTTGATCTTGACGATTGACGCGGCGTGTCCGAACAGGGACGTGATCCGCAGGGTTGCGCGGATTGCGACCTGATCCGACGTGAAGTAGCGGGACTCGTCGCGCCTGAGGTCGACGTCCTGGCGGATGACGAGGAGCACGCGCCCGTCGTTGGGAAGTCCCCAAACGACATCGTTCGCGACTGCTGGCGAAACGAGGAGTGGAACTCCTGCGATGCGGCGCACGGTCGGGCTGGTCGGGTCAGGCTGGAGGAGGTCCCGGTTGGATGCGGTGCCTTCCTTGAGCTGGGCGAGGGCGAGGGCGGTCCCCGGGTTGGTGACGAATGCCCCCACCTGAGCACCGACTTCCTGTGCCCGGTAGACGGCCTCAGTGAAGGGGTCCCCGTTCTTCCACGCGGCGGCGGCGACCTCGGTCATGCCGGCGAGGTCTCCGAGCCCCCGGAAGGGGAGGGTGCTCGATGCGCGGGCGCCGAAGAATGCTTCGTCGATGCGGCGGGCGATGTCGCGGGCGAGTCCCTGGCCGATCTGCTGGGCGACGTCGGGCGAGCTGTCGTCCGCCATCTCCCGACTGATGACGGTCAATCCCGCGATCTTGTGGAACGTATCGCGGTCTTCTCCCAGCGTGATGTCTGAGGTCGGGATCTCGGCGCCCTCGGCAACAAATCCGGCGGTGGGGTCGGTGGTGACAATGGGGACGGCGTAGCTGTCGACGCGTTCGGCGGCCGTACTGGTCCGGGTCGCCTGCATGGCGACGGATGCCGCGGTGACAGGGACGACGACGAGGTCTCCGACCTGTTCGGGGAGCCACGCCTTGGGTTGGGTTGTCGTGGTCATAGCCATGATGTCCTGCGCTTCCTGGCGGCACGACAAGAGGGGCCGCCGGTTGAACTGGTTGGTTCATCCCGGCGGCCCCTGGCCGTGTCGGGCTGGCCCCACTGGGGCGAGCGTTGCGGGCGGGCTGGCACCTGGCCGGCCACCGCCTGCACTCTGGATTCTACATGAGGTCGTCGACCTCGTGGCGGCCCCTGACGACGTCGGCCCACCCCGAGGGGAGCGACCCGTCTGGCGTATCGCCCGCGTTGGGGACGATGGGGACCGTAGCGAGGGGGGAGATCCCGTAGGCGTCGATGATTTCACCGGCGGCGGCCGTGACCTTGCTGGGGTCGACGCGGCCCGCGTCGTCGAACAGGGTGGTGACGTCCTCGGTGTGCTCCCACATGAGGCGCGGGGGGACGTTGCCGGGGAGGGATTGCTCTGCGATGGAACGGGCCAGCTCGTCACGCTGGGCCTTGAGCTGGTCGCGTTCCGCCTCAGCGTCCCTGAGGGCCTTCCTGTAGCGGGCGGCCTCCCGGTTAGGTGTCTCTTCCTGGACCGCCTCCGGGGCTGTGGTGGCGCCCTCGGGGGTGTCCTGCGGTGTGGTCTGGTCAGTGTCACTCACTGGTTGTTCCTTCCATTGATGATGCTCTCCCACGAGGCGGGGAGAGCCTTGGGGTTCTCCGGCTGGTGGCCCAGCTGGGGGACGACGCCCGAGCCGACGGACTTGAACAGTTCGGGGCGCTGTTTGAAGAGTCCTTCGAGGGCGGCCCTGACCTTGTCCTCGTCGGGCTGGCCGTCCTCGGTGGTGAGGCTGGCACGGTCCACTCCCCCGATGGTGTAGAGGTCTTCGGGGTGAGTGAGCTTGTGGGGCCCGAGGTACGGCACGCCCCCTTGGTTGTCGATGTACCACTGTCGGAGCTCGGGTGTGTCGGTGTCGCGGAATCCCCGGACGGGGGCGGGGAACTCGGCAGCGACGAGGGCGTCGACGGCCTGGGCGCGATACCCGGACAGCTCGTCGAGGAGCTGGTCACGCTGGGCCTCGGTCTCCCTGAGCTGGCGCCGGTACCGAGCGGCTTCCCTGCTCGGCGTATCCGGAGCCTCCGCGGGTTCTGTGGTCTGGTCGTCGTCACTCATGGTTCAGTGCCTCCAGTGCAGTCGTGATCTCCGTCCGGACGATCGTCCGGATCTGGTCGAGGAACGCGGCATCGTCGTCGAGGTCTGACCGCGCTTGAGCGAGGTCGGTCTCGGCGCGCCTGGCCCTGGCAAGGTTGGCCTTCGCGCGCTGCTCCCACTTGCGGGACTCCGCCTTCCACCCCTCGGAGTCGGCGTCGCCTGAGAGCACCCGGGATTGCCTGTCGAGACGGCGACGAACGATGTCGTCGAGGTCGGCTTGTGTGGTGATGGGCTGGAACTCGGTCATGCTGCTGTTCCTCTCATTGGCCGACGGCGTCGAGGTCGTCGGGGACGGGGATGTCGGGTTGGCCAGCGAGTCTCCACTCGGAGAATCGCTCCAGTGGTTCGGCCTTGCCGTCTCGGCCGAGGTAGACGGTGCCCCATTGGGGGTCTATCCACTTCGGTGGGACCCTGGGCGAGGACCGTCTCGGGGTGGCCGGGGCGGGGGTCGACGACGGGACCTCGTGGGTCTCGCGGTGGGCGTCGAGGTCGACGACGACTCCAGTCGGGCCACCGTGTGTCTGGGCGTGGCCCGACTGTGAATCCGCTCCAGTTGGGCCATTCTGTTTATGCAGGTCACGTCCAGTCGGGCCAGTTGGGCCACTCTCAGAGTGATGGGGGGTCCCGGTGGCCCCACTGTCCGAGGGCATCGACCAGTAGGTGACTCTCGGGAAGCCGACACTCTCGGAGATGACACCGATGGAGCTGGACGCCCGCTTAACGGTCCGCTCGGAGATCCCGACCTTGCGAGCCGCCTTCTTCACTTCCGCCGATGCAGTGGTCCCCTGCTGGGTGAGGTAGTCCTCCAGCCACGCCTCGGCCTCGGTGCGGTCCTCCCGGTCCTCGTCTGCGTGTTGGGAGTCGGAGAGCTCGGCGACGATCTCACGGGCGGTCTTCTCGGAGTTCCCGACGTAGCGCAACCTAGGGACCGTGCCGTCCGTGTCGTCGGTGGGCGGGAAGACCTGGACGGGGTCGATGGTGAACATCGACGCCGGAGTCCTGCCCGCGATGTTGGACTTCTCGGGTCCGACGACGAGACGGTCCTCCTTGTCCCTCTGGGCGTACAGGGTCATCCGTGCCTTCTTGCGCAGCTCCCCGCTGATCCCGTACTTGTCGCGCGGGTTCTTGGAGTCCATGCGGTTGGTGTGGGTGACCAACAGGACGCTGGCGCCGGTGGCCAGGGCGGTCTCCCTCCAGGGGTGGAGGGCCTGGCGGGCCTGCTGGGGATCACGCATGGACAGCCCGGACTCGACGGTGTCCAGGAAGGCGTCGAGGACGATCAAGTCGAGCGCGTCGACGTCGCGGACGAGGTACATGTCGCGCGGGAAGACCGGGGTGCCGGACCCGTCCTTCTCCTCACAGATGACCGCGATGTTGGCCAGGTCCGCTCCCGCGAGCTCCAGGCGGGGCCGGACCGTACTGGACCAGTCGTCCTCGGTGAGGACTAGGAGGACGTGTCCGGCCGGGCGGGCGGGGATCCCGAACTCGGGAAGCGCCCGTCCGGTCGTGACGGCCGCGACGATCCACACCCACAGCAGGGACTTCCCGATGCCCTCATCCCCGACGAGGATGGTCACGGACGCGCGGGGAAGGCGGCCTTTCGCGAGCCACTTCACGGCCTGGACGTTGGCCAGTTTGGTGGCGTTCCAGACCTTCGGCCTGGGGATGGATGTCTGGTCGTCGTGGGTCACGCGATTCTCCTCTCGCGAAGTAGTGCCCTCTGGGCCTCGGCACGCTCGTGGTCGCCCCGCAGGTCGGCGAGGACGTCGAACGGCGGGTACTTGATGGACTGCCTGGCCATGGCGACGGCCTGGCGCTGCAAGGCGGCCATGTCGGCCTCGGCGTCGGAGTAGCCGAGGACGTAGTCGGTGGTGGAGGGCCTCTGGGACCTCCCGGCCTCCAGACCGACTTCGTAGGCCTTGAACGCGACGAACGCGGCTTTGCCCCGCCACTGCGGCGGGATCTGCTCCAGCACGGTCGGCGAGCTCATGCGGGCCTCCCCACGGGGTCGAGAGCGCACAGGACGATGTCGGCCGCGTGCCCGGTCTGCTCGGCCTTGTCGGCGGCGCGCTGGGCGCTGGGGAGGTTGAAGTAGCACCGTCTCCTGGTGTGGTCCTCGTCGATCGTCAGGACCAGGACGTAGACGCCGGTGAGCCTGGACGAGGGGTCGACCTGACCTCCCGGCCGTGGCACACTGGGGGTGTTCGCCTGCCCGTGAACGTTCTCGAATGCCCTGGAGTTTCCGCCTCCGGGGCGTTCGGCTATCTGGGGAGTCATCATCCGAGGTCGACCTCCCCGGCGGCCTCCAGGACCGCGTCGACGTCGGACAGGTCCGAATCCGCCTTGACCAGTTCCCCGGCCTTGGCGAGGATGACGGCGTTGCGGTCGAGTCCCATCTGGGCGGCGCTGGCGGCCAGGGCCGGGAAGTCCGCCCGCGACCTTGGGTGGTCGTCGTCGATGGGAAGGCAGTTGCCGTCCTGGTCGGTGGGCACCGTCGACAGGAAGGTGTCGGTGACAAGACCTGCCCTGGTGTGCAGGTCGACGCGGTCGGCGGTCGGCCGGGCGATGAGGCAGTGCTCGAAGATCCCACGGTCGTGGGCGTGGACGGCGGCGACCCGCACGGCCATGCGGTCCTCCCTGGTGGCGCCCTGGAAGGTCCAGGCCTCCACGACTCCGGTGGGCCGCCCGTCGGGGTAGTAGCGGGCGAAGAGCTCCCCGACCGTGCTCCGGGGGCCGCTGGGCGTGAAGTACGCGGTGACCGTGTTGTCGATGGAGTCGAGGAAGTCGAAGTGGTCGGCCAGCTCCTCCTCCGTGGGGTTCGGGTAGGTCTCGAAGTCGTCCTTGGTGACGGTGAGCGTGAGCATGGTCAGTTCTCCCTTGTGTGGTTGGTGCCCGCGAGCTGCTGGGCGGTCGGGCTGGTCTGGTAGATGTCGTGGGCGATCTGCCGGATGACGCGGGCGACCCTCTGGAGTACGGGGGCGAGGGCGTCCAGGTCCGACGCAGTGAGCTCCGAGTAGTTGATGTCGAGGACAGGCACAGGGTCGTTGTCCGTGGCCGTGAGGGACAGGCAGTCGATGGGCTCCGCCTCCGTCGAGAACGCGACAGTGAGATGCAGGAATGCCCCCCAGCAGGTGGGATCGAGGTGGTCCTCGTCGATGGCGCGCAACGTCCACCAGTCCGAAGCGGTGAAGGTGTCGGCAGGGGCAGTCGGTGTCGTCATCGCTGGTCCCCCTCCATCTCCATGTAGACCTCGTCGTCTTGAATGTCCCTGAGGACGTGGCCGATGTGCTCGAGCGCGTCTGCCAAGCGACGGCAATCCGTCGGGCCGAGCAGACGGTCAGCGGACGCTCCGCCGGGGAGCATGACGCGCGGATCAGGGTTCAGTTCGTCGCACGTGACCGTGACGATCACGTACTCCCCCGCACCCAACGGGCACAAGACGTCGAGGTCTCTCATCCATCGGGGTTCCGTCAGATCGACGGGCTCCATGGGGTGGGAGGTCACGGCCTCCTCTCTCCAAGTCTTCGAGGTGAACTGGTCGACGTGGATACGCCGGCGCTTCAAAGTGGTAGTCACTGGGCGATGTCCTTTCGGAACGCGGGGATAGTGAGGGCGAGCCCGGCGGCGAACAGCGCCAGGCAGACACGCCACGGAGCCATGAGGTCCAGGGCGAACACGGCGGCCACAAGGAGCAGGACCCCGGCGGCAAGCAGGTAGTAGCGAGGCATCGGTCAGGCTCTGCGCCGGTTGGAGTCGACCCAGTCGAAGACGTCGCGCCAGTCGTAGCGGACGCTGCGTCGACCGAGCTTCACGAAAGCGGGGCCGGTGCCCTGGTAGCGCTGCTGAGCAAGAGCTCCCTCGGAGAGCCCGAGGTAGTCGCCGACCTCCTTCGGGGTGGCAAGTCCTTCGCGGATCTGGGTGGTAGTCGGAGTGGTCATGGTGGATTCCTCCTGTTGAAGTGGTGTTTGAAGCTGACGTTTCGCCCTACGTCAAGGGCTCCCCCACCTACTGCTGGCCACGGCGTTCCCGGGTTTCTTCGGTGGGGTATCGAGTTCGCAAAGAGCTTGGTCGACGGGGCTTCCTCGGCCGGCTACTTGGCCTCCACGATCCGCGACACACAATCTGATTGCTTACGACCATCGATCTCTTCATGGCCTCCCGTGCATCATATGACCTTCCATGTGACCATGCAAGTGTCATAGGGTCACCCTCAAAGGAATTGGAGGTTCACCATGGCCGGAAAGGCACTCCCGATCGGCGGGACCGGGCAGCTTGTCGCCCGTAACGTTCGGGCAATTCGTCGGCGACAGGCGCTGACGCAGGAGGATTTGTCGGCGCAGCTCGATCGCCTCGGACGCCCAATCGCGGTTCCGGGGCTCCGAGCTCTGGAGAACGGCAAGCGCCGTGTCGACGTTGACGACTTGACCGCCCTATCGATGGCGCTCGGGACTCACCCCGCCGACCTTCTAGCGCTCCCTGAGCAAGCCGAATTCGCGGTATGCGACCCACAACCGACCGGGTCGACAAAGGCCTTCACGGCAGGTGAAGTTGAAGCATGGATGGAAGGGCGGATCGCTCACCTGGCCGTTGACGACGTCGTTGAGTACTGGAAGTCCTACATCGAGCGGAACGAGCTGCTCGCTGACGCCTTCCGGCAACAGATCGTCGAAGATGCCGCTTCAGGCGCGCCAGACAATCCATTTGCCGCCGATCGGATGGCGGCTCGCGCTTCGAATGTCCGCCAGCACGAGTTGCGCCTTGAGCTAGCTCGCCGACGTCTCGCCGACATCGAGTCGCACGGCATCCCCGATCTTCCATCCGAGGATGCGTGATGGCTGGCGGTGGGGTCTACAAGTACGCGGTGAGGTCGGGGCCAGTGAAGGATCGCGAGAAGTGGCGCGCCGTCTGGAGGGACCCCGCCGGCCGCCAGCACACCAAACGCGGCTTCACCCGGAAGAAGGACGCCGACGACTACCTGGCCGAACAGGTCCGGGACATGGCCCACGGCGAGTACATCGACCCCGAGTCCGGGAAGCGCCTCGTCTCAGACGTCGGCTCCGCGTGGATCAGACAGAAGAAGTCCGGGATGAAGGCATCCGCCTGGTCTTCCATCGAGTCCGCCTGGCGAGTCCACGTCCTCCCGAAGTGGGGCAACTGGCCGGTCAACGCGATCACGACCGACGTCGTCGAGGACTGGGTCTCCGAAATGGCCGACGCTGGCGCCAGTCACACGAAGATGGCGCGCAACGTCGGAGTCCTCAAGGGCGTCCTCGATCGGGCCGTTGACAGTCGCCTGATCCGACGCAACCCGTGCGTGAAGATCGAGGTCCCCAAGACGGCGAAGAGGGACAACACGTACCTGACGCACGACCAGGTGGACGACCTCGTCGAGGCAGTCGAGGACACCGACCTCGACCAGGTCGGGCGAGGGACCCTGATCCTCGTCCTGGCCTACTGCGGCATCCGGTGGGGAGAAGCCACGGGCCTCCGGGTAAAGGACGTCGACCTCAACCGAGGGCGCCTCCAGATCCGCCAGAACATCGTCGACGTCAACGGGACTCAGGTCATCGAGACACCGAAGTCGTGGAAGGTGCGGACCGTGCCCGTCCCCGGCTTCCTGGTCGATCGACTCCGTCGCCAGGTCGAGAGCGCAGCGGGCACCGGTCCTGACGCGCTCATCTGGCGGTCGGCGTCCGGCGGGCCGATGAGGCAGTCGAAACCGCGCACGGCAGACGGACGGCACTCAGGGTGGTTCCAGCGGGCGGCGGACGCCGTCGACCTCCCCTCACTCCATCCTCACGATCTCCGGCACAGTGCTGCCCGGTTCGCGATCCAAGCGGGCGCCTCGGTGAAGGTCGTCCAGCGGATGCTCGGCCACAAGTCGGCGGCCGTGACCCTCGACGTCTATGCGGACCTCCTCGACGATGACCTGGACGAGGTCTCGGAGAAGGTCTCGGCGGCCCGCGAACGTCGCTGACGTTGTCACCATGTTGTCACCAGGGCCGTCCTGGAACAGCGAAAGACCCCCGGACCGTTGGAATTCCAACGATTCGGGGGCCTTCTCCGTGGCGGTAGCGCTGGGATTCGAACCCAGGGTGGCTGTGACACCACACAGCATTTCGAGTGCTGCACCTTCGGCCGCTCGGACACGCTACCTCGGCCGCCTACAGTACAGGATCGCGCGCGCCCCACGCCAATCCTGGCGGGGCCACTCTCTATCTCTTGCCTACCAAATACTTGTATGCAAGACTATGACCATGCCGAGGGACACCGACACCATTCCGACACGGCCGGACGACGGCCTGGACCTGCTCAACGGCGCCGTCTGCTTCGCGCTGTACTCCGCGACGCAGGCCACCGTCCAGTACTACCGGGACGTGCTGGCGCCGTTCGGGATCACCTACCAGCAGCTCCTCGTCCTGGCCGAGCTGTGGCAGGAGGACACCCGGACCCCGGGCCAGTTGGCCGATGCGCTGCACCTCGACTCCAGCACGATCTCCGGCCTGCTCAACCGCATGGAGAAGCAGGATCTGATCGTCCGCCGGCCCGATGCGCGCGACCGGCGCGCCGTCCGCGTCCAGGTCACGTCGCGCGGCCGGGAGATCAGCGGGGACCTGGGCTTCCTCCCGGAGTGCCTGGCCCAGGCGATGAACCTGTCGTCCCAGGACGCCCAGTCCCTCCTCAGCGCGCTCCACCGCCTGCGCGACACCATCGCCTCGGCTCCGCGCCCCGCACCTCAACCGACCCCGTCCATGGAGCCGGTCCCCTCGAAAGGACTCTGATCATGGCCTCTTCACCCACTGCCCCCACTTCCTCCGCCCCGACGGCGGACCTCGCCGACCTCCCGGTCACGACGATCCGCGGCGAGCACACCACGTTCGGCGCGATCGCCGACGGCCGCGCCGTCCTGGTCGTCAACGTCGCCTCGCGCTGCGGCCTGGCCCCCCAGTACGAGCAGCTGGAGGAGCTCCAGAAGACCTACGGCGACCGCGGCTTCACCGTCATCGGGTTCCCCTCCAACCAGTTCATGCAGGAGCTGGGCAGCGAGGACAAGATCGAGGAGTACTGCTCCGCCACCTGGGGCGTCACGTTCCCGATGTCGGCCCGCATCCGCGTCAACGGAAAGCAGGCCGACCCGATCTACCAGGAGCTCACGAAGTTCCCGAAGGACGAGAACGGCAAGAACGGCCGCATCACGTGGAACTTCGAGAAGTTCGTCGTCAGCCCCGACGGCCGCGTCACCCGCTTCAGCCCGACCACCAAGCCGGACGCCCCGCAGGTCATCGCCGCCATCGAGGCCGCCCTGCCGACGCCCGCCTGAGCGATCGGCGCCCGCGGCCACCCTGCCGTCCCGCGGCATCTCCTCCTCCTCGAAAGGACTCGCCTCTCATCATGAGGGACCTCATCATCATCGGATCCGGACCCGCCGGACTCACGGCGGCCATCTACGCCGCGCGCGCCCATCTCCATCCCTTGCTCCTCGCCTCCTCGGTCGACGTCGGAGGCGAGCTCATGCAGACCACCGAGGTCGAGAACTTCCCCGGATTCCCCGACGGGATCCTGGGCCCCGACCTCATGGAACGCATGCAGCGCCAGGCGGAGAGGTTCGGGACCGATGTCGTCTACGACGACGTCGAGTCCCTGGACCTCGACGGCCCCGTCAAGCGCGTGCGCACCGGCGAGGGCGACACCCACGAGGCCCGCGCGATCATCTACGCCACCGGCTCGGCCTACCGGAAGCTCGGCGTCCCCGGGGAGCGCGAGCTCTCCGGCCACGGCCTGTCGTGGTGCGCGACCTGCGACGGCGCCTTCTTCCGCGACCAGCACGTCGCCGTCATCGGCGGCGGCGACTCGGCCATGGAGGAGGCGACGTTCCTCTCCCGCTTCGCCTCGCGCGTCACCCTGGTCCACCGCCGCGACGCCTTCCGCGCCTCCGCGGCGATGCAGGAGCGCGCGCTCGGCGATCCGGCGATCGACGTCGTGTGGAACGCCCGGGTCACGGGGCTGCTCAGTTCCTCCAGTGACGAGGGCGGCCGCTCCGCCCTGTCCGCGCCGACGCCGACGCCGAAGCTCACCGGCCTCACGCTGGAGGACACGGTGACCGGCGAAACCTCGACCCTCATGGTCGGCGGCGTGTTCGAGGCGATCGGCTCCGACCCGCGCACCCACCTGGTGCACGGACAGCTGGAGCTGACGCCCGAGGGCACGATCGCAGTCGAGGGCCGCAGCTCGCGCACCTCCGTCCCGGGCGTCTTCGCCGCCGGGGACGTCATCGACCCGACCTACAAGCAGGCGGCCACGGCCGCCGGATCCGGCGTCGTCGCGGCGCTGGACGCGCAGGCCTACCTGGCGGCGCTCGACGACCTCGCGGGCGCGCGGGCCGGCCGCCCGGCCGCGCAGGACGCCGAGCCCGAACAGCCGCTCTCCGATCAGAAGGAGCTCTCCCATGTCCGTTGACGTCACCGATGCGACCTTCGAGGACCAGGTCCTCCATTCCCCCACGCCCGTCCTCGTCGATTTCTGGGCGTCGTGGTGCAACCCGTGCCGGCAGGTCTCGCCGATCCTCGACCAGATCGCCGCGGAGCATCCCGACGCCATCACCCTGGTCAAGATGGACATCGACGCCAACCCGGAGACGTTCCAGCGCTACGGCATCTCCTCGATCCCCGCGATCTTCGTCTTCAAGGACGGCGAGCCCGTCAAGAAGGTGGTCGGCGCCCTGCCCAAGCCGAAGCTGGAGCAGGAGTTCGCCGCCTTCCTCGGCTGAGGCCGCTCCTGCGCACCCCGGCAGACGCCCGACGGGGCCCCGTCGGGGAGCACCCTGATTATTCCCGGACCGTCACCGGGCAACGGGGGCGGCGCCGGAGTCTCCGCCTAGACTCGATCCCGACCGGTCGGGGACCGGTCCGGAAGGACGACGGGACGACAGGCGGAGGGCGCACGTGATCGACCGGCTGCGGGAGCGGCGCACTCCCCTCACGATCGTCGCGCTGTTCGTCCTGTTCAACGGCGTCGGCCTGCGCAGCCTGCTGGGCATCCCGCTGTATGCGGTGGTCGCCGTGATCGTCGCCGCGGCGACGATCCTGGGGCTCACCGGTCCGAGCGTGCGGCGCCCCCGGATGCCGGCCCTGCTCGCCGCCTTCCTGCTCACGGCGCTCGCGTCGGTCCTGTGGTCGGCCACGCGCGATATGACGGCGGCGACCCTGGTGCTCACCGCGCTGCTCACCGCCCTCGCCCTGCTGATGTACCGGGGGCTCACCGACGAGGCGATCCTCGCGGCCCTCCATCGCGCCCTGCAGACCAGCGTCCTGGTCGGACTGGGGTTCGAGGTGATCGTGACGCTCATCGGGCACCCGATCAGCGAACTCAACCTCACCACCGGCCTCGGCCAGCTGGTGCCCAGCGCCGCCCTGTCCCACTGGTCGGAGGACCTGCTGCTCTCCGGCGGACCCATCCAGGGCTTCGTGGGCAACCGCAACGGCTTCGGGGCGATCGCCCTGCTGGCCGTCATCCTCGGATGCTGCCTCTCCCTCGAGCACATGATCTCCCGGGTCGACGCCGCCGTGACGATCCTCTCCGGCGTGCTCGCCCTGGCGCTCACCCGCTCGGCCACGATCTCCGTGACCGCCGTCTGCCTGCTCATCCTGGCGGCCGGCGCCGCATTGATGCGCCAGATCCCCGACGCCCGCAAGCGCACCGTCTCCTGGTCCTTCATCGCGTTCTGCCTGGCGCTGGGCGTGCTGGTCATCCGCTTCTGGGATGTCATCCTGGCGGCCCTCGACCGCAACTCGGACCTCACGAACCGCTCCATCATCTGGGCCGAGGTGGTCAAGTACGCCCTCATGCGCCCCGAGGGATGGGGCTGGGTCGGCGCGTACTGGCCCACGTGGCGCTGGCCCTACGGCGGCATCACGATCCTCGACCATCTCACCGTGCCCCACGCCCACAACGCCTTCCTGGAGGCCTGGATGGAGCTGGGCATCGTCGGCGGGGTGCTCATGGTCGCGCTGTGCGCCTGGCTGGCCTCCTCCGCGTGGCGCCTCACCGAGAAGCAGCACCGCGGCGACTCCGTCATCCCCATCGCGTGGATGCTGATGATCGCCGCCCTCATCATCATCTCGTTCACGGAGTCCCGCCTGTACTACGAGGGGTGGTGGGTGCTCTTCGTCATCCTGGCCGCGTCCGTGCCGTCGGCCTATCGGCTGGCGGAGGAGCCTGCGCGCCCGCGCGGCGGGTGGGTGCCCGTGGGGAGCCCCGCCGATCAGCCCTGATCGAGGCGCGAGGGCGCTCCGGGCCCGGCGGTGCCGGTCCCCGCGCGCGACTCCGACGAACACGACGACGTGTCGGTAGACGGGAACATGCGCTCACTCATCAAGGTCCTCGCGCGCCCACGACTGCCCCTCGGAGGAGGCGTGGGACTGCTCCGCCAGCTCGACCAGACGCCGCCGGGAGTTCCTCTGCCGGTCGATTCCGTCGGCATGGTCGGTGAGGAAGTCGCGGAGCGCGGCGTTGACGCTGGTGCTCTCATCCCCGTCGCTCACTCGACGTCCTCCGCGTCGATGGCGCGGACCTCCCGGACGCCCGGGATCGTCTCGATGACGGCGACGACCGCGCCGGCCTCGCCGCCGCCGCGACGGCGCAGGTGGAGGCCCACGACGGCCTCTTCCTCCGTGTCGTCGTCGCCGGAGACCACGCGCGAGACGGACCAGCCCGCCGCCGTCACACGGTCGAGGGCTTGGCGCAGCACTCCCTGGCCGCCGACGTAGGACACCGAGACCGCGATCTGATCACGAGGGCGCCGCCGCTCGAACCGGCGCCCGAGCGGCGCCAGGGCGAACACGATGAGGAAGTGGAACGCGGTCACGACCACGGCCAGCAGCCACAGGCCGGCGCCCGCCGCCATGCCGATCGCCGCCGTCTCCCACACCGTCGCGGCCGTGGTGAGGCCGTGGACGGCGCCGCTGCGCGTGAGGATGATGCCGGCGCCGAGGAATCCGATGCCGGACACGATCTGGGCCGCCACGCGCGAGGGATCCAGAGCGACGTGGTCGATGACCAGGACGTCCATGAACCCGTACTTGCTCACCTGCATCAACAAGGCCGCCGTGGTCCCCACGATCGCCTGGGTGCGGATCCCGGCGCTCTTGCCCCGCGCCTCGCGCTCGACGCCGATGCAGGTCGCGAGCACCAGGGCCAGCGCCAGCTCCGCGATCCAGACGCCTTGCTGCCCCCACGTGGCCCCCATGTCACCGGCTCCCTTCTGGCGATCGCCCTCGCGCACCGTCGGTCCTGACAGTATGCCGCGGGCCTCCGCGCGCCGCCGCCGATCGGACGGCCGCGAGTCGCCCTCGTCCTTCTCTCGACGAGGGCGTTCCGCGTGGCGCGGTTCACCGGCCACAGTCCGGACGGCCCCGGGACCGGCGGGGCGGCCCGGCTACAGTCGAGGGCACACGGGCGCCCTCGTCCACCGCTGCGATCCAGCGTCGGGAGGGCCGCCGTGCGCCACCCCCGGGTCCTCCCCGGCCACTGAGCCGGGCCCCGGCACCGACCGCGACATGGCCTCCGCGACGCGCGACACCTTCCCATCAGCACCCCCGGGCACCCGCCCGCACCCGGTGGGCCGAGCGTGTCAGACGCACCCCAAGGAGTTCCCTCCCCCATGTCGCAGATCCAGCGGTTCGGTTCCTGGTTGACCAAGTGGTTCACGCTGGTGGTGATCGTGTGGGCCCTCCTCAACTACTTCCTGCCCGCCACCAGCCTGTGGGCGCGGCACTCGACGAACATCTTCTTGTCCATCGTCCTGTTCGGCATGGGGATGACGCTCTCCCTCGAGGACTTCAAGCGCATCGTCAAGATGCCGCTCATGGTGATCGTGGGCACCGTCGCCCACTACGTCATCATGCCGCTGCTGGCCGTGCTCCTGTGCGCCGTCTTCCACCTGGACGGCATGGTCGCGGTCGGCGTCATCCTGGTGGGCTGCTGCCCGTCGGGGACGTCGTCGAACGTGATGTCCTTCCTGTCTCGCGGCGACGTGGCGCTGGACGTCTCGATCGGCCTGCTGTCGACACTGCTGGCGCCCCTGATGATCCCGCTGCTGATGAGCGGCCTGGCCAGCCAGTACGTCGAGATCCCCGTGGAGAAGCTGTTCCTCACCGCCCTCCAGGTCATCCTGATCCCGATCATCCTGGGCGTCACCATCCACACGGTCTTCGGGGAGAGGGTCTCCGCCGTCACCACCGTCATGCCGGCCGTCTCCCAGGTGGCCATCCTCATCATCATCGGCACGGTGGTCGCGGTGAACGGCGCGTTGCTCTTCTCCGCCGAGACGGCCCTGGTCCTGCCCGTCGTCATGCTCCACAACCTGTGCGGGTACGGCCTGGGCTGGACGTTCTCGAAGCTGATGTTCCGCGTCTATCCGAAGGGCTTCCGCTACGCCCAGCAGAAGGCCATCACGTTCGAGGTCGGCATGCAGGACTCGGGCCTGGGCGCGACCCTGGCCCTGCAGGCGTTCGCGGCCGCGCCGGTCGTCGCGATCCCGTCGACGTTCTTCTCCGTGTGGCACAACATCTCCGGCTCCGTCCTGGCCTCCCTGTGGCGCCGCCACGACGACAGGTACGCGATCCCCGCCGACTCCCACGACGGACACCGCCCCACCGGGGCGGAGCGCGCCGCGCTCGACGGCGCGCCCGCCGGCGCCTGAGCGCCTCACGGGGGACGGCAGCGAGAGCCCGGCGGCGGGTCGCGGTCAGGCGTGTCCGCGCGTAACGACCTGGGCGGCCAGACGCTCCAGGGCGGGAACGGCGCCGAGGAGCGTGGCGAGGTCCTCGGCGTCGAGGCTCTGCGCGGCCTCCCGGTACACCCGCGCCCACGCGGCGTCGAAGCCACGGCGTTGGGACCGGGCGAGATCGGTGGCCCCGACGCGCACGACCCGACGGTCGTCGGGGTCGGGGGTCTTCTCCACCAGACCCAGCCCGACCAGGTGCGTGACCGCCGCCGACGCGTTCGAGGCCGGCAGCATCAGGGCGTCCGCGATGTCCTGGACGCGGCACGCCGGGTGGTCGAGGACATGGGAGAGCACCTCCCGCGTCACGGGCGCCATCGGCGGGACGTCGACGCCGCGCGCCACCGAGACGTCGACCAGCCGTCCGACCCTCTGGATGACGTGCGCCAGCCGGAACCAGTCGGGGCTCTCCGTCGATCCGGGGGCGTCGGCCGCCTCCGGCGCCGGCGCATCCGGAGCCGGGCCCGTCCGGCCGCCGATCCGAGGTCTCGTCACGGCTCACACAATACCTCGCAGGAGATATGTATCGATAGGTATAGAGTTCTCGACGTGACTGACATCGAGACGCGCGGACCCGGCCGCGCGGAGCCGCCCTCGTCCCCGAGCGAGGGCCACCACCCGCAGGACGCGCGCCCCGCGGAGGACCCCGACGGCGGGGCCTCCGCCTCCGCACCGCGCGGCGTGCCCACCGGACTGCTGGTGTTCCTGGCAGGGGCCACCGCCATCTCGCCGATGGCCACCGACATGTACCTGGCGGCGTTCCCGGACATGGCGCGGGACCTGGGCACGTCCAGCTCCGCGGTGCAGCTGACGATCACGATGTACATGATCGGATTCGGCGTCGGGCAGTACCTCATCGGAGCGCTGTCCGACCGGTGGGGACGGCGCGGGCTCATGCTGGCCGGTCTGGGGCTGACGGTCGCGGCCAGCGCCGTCGCGGCGCTCGCCCCCACGATCGGCGTCCTGTGGATCGCCCGCATCGCCCAGGGCCTGGGAGCGGCCGCCGGTGCGGTGCTCGGCCGGGCCATCGTCTCCGACATGGCCGGCGGGGTGAGGCGCGCCCAGCAGTTGTCGCTGATGATGGTCATCCAAGGGCTGATGCCCGTCGTCGCCCCCGTGCTGGGATCCTTCCTGGTCGGAGTCATCGGCTGGCGCGGCATCATGGCCGTGATGGGCGCCTTCGCGCTGGTGCTCCTCATCATCGGCGTGCCCGTCACTCCGGAGAGCCTCACTCTCGAGAACCGCAGCCGGGCGCCGCTGACGCGCGTCCTGTCCATGCCGCTGCGCACCCTGCGCCATCGACGCTTCACCCTGCTGGCCGCCTCCTTCATGGCGGCCAACGGGATCCTGTTCGCCTACATCTCAGGATCCTCGTTCGTCCTCCAGGACGTCTTCGGCCTGTCCGCGACCGCCTACGGGCTGGTGTTCGGCCTCAACGCGGTCGTCATCGGCGCGATGTCTGCGCTCAACGCGCGGCTGGTGTCCCGGTGGTCCCTCGCCGCGCTGACGACCGCCGGCCTGGCCATGATCCTGGTCGGCACGGCCGGTGAGCTCATCGACGCGCTGGTCGCCCCGCGGCTGGCCGTGTTCGTCGCCTGCGTGTCCGTCGGCACCGCGGGACTGGGCATCCTGTTCCCGAACCTCACCACGCTGGCCCTGGGCTGCCTGCCGCCCACCGTGCAGGGCAGTGGCTCCGCCGTCATCGGCGTCAGCCAGTCCATCGGAGCCGCCGTCGTGTCCCCCCTGGTCGGGCTGGGCGCCGGCGCCGTCCCGACGGCGCTGGTCATGGCCGCGTGCGCCGCTCTGGCGGCCGTCATCGGCCTGCCCGTGCTGCGGCCCGGCCGGCAGGCGAGCCTCTCCCGCTGACCGCCCGCTCCCTGGGGAAACGTGAGGTGGGAACGCGGCGGTCGGCGTTGCGACGTCACTTTCCCGCGCCCAGGAAGTCAGGACACGCGCGCGGGCGAACCGGCGAGGCGGGCGCGGCGACAGAGGACGTCAGGGGCGGGCCGACAACCAGGCCTCGGCGGTGCGGGCGATATCGGCGACCAAGTCCCAGTCCGCGTCCTCGGTGAAGATCGAGAACACGTAGTCTCCACGCGGCAGCGAGACGATCGCGACGTCGTTGTTGAGGCCGTCCAGCCAGCCGACCTTGTCGGCGACCGTGATGCCCGGATCGTCCGATTCCAGGACGGGGACGCCCTGTCGGTAGACCTGCTCGCGCATGAGGCCGATGATCCACCCGGTGTCCTCAGGATCCATGAGGTCGCCGTCGTGCAGGCGCTGCGCGATCGTCGCCATGTCGGCGGGCGTCGTGAGGAAGTCCGAGGGCGCGAACGTCGTCCGGGCAGCGCCGATCGCGGCGGCGTGGGCCTCCATCTCGGCGTAGCCGTAGACGTCCAGCCAGTCCACGGGACAGTCGTTGTCGGACAGCTCGATCGTGTCCTCGACGCATTGGCGCAGCGTGCGCCCGCTCAGCGGGTCGTCCCAGGACGCCCGGCCCTGCGCGACCGCGTCGACCATGGAGGACACGACGACCAGCTTGTACGTGCTGGCCGGGGTGAACGCCTGGTCCGCGTGGAGGGACAGCAGAGTCCGTCCGTCGGACAGGTCGACCACCGCCACACCGATCCGGGCGCCGCGCTGCGCGGCCAGCGTCTCCACATCCGTCTCGACCTGCGCGTCGACGGCGCGCCGCTGGCGGTCCCTCCCCGATGACGCCGGCATCGGCCCGCGCTCCCCGAGATCCGCCCCGACCGCGCGCGACGACGCTCGGAGAGCCCGCTCGACCTCCGCGAACGGACCGAGCGACGACGCCGCGAAGACCGATCCGGACGCCGTGGTGGCATCCTCGCGCATCGACCGATCGGCAGGCTCGGCCACGCCCGCGTCCACGGCGGAGAGGACAGGGGCGTCCGCCCCTCCGGCCATCTGCCAGGACGCGCTCGGCTCGACAGCGCCGTCGGAGCCTCCGACGCCAGCGCCCGTCCCCACGGCCATGCCCGCGGCGAGCACGCTGAGCGCGCAGCCCCACCGCCACGCGGCGCGCCCACGGCGCGGCGGTCCACCCCGCCGCTTCCTCTCGTTCACGGTCCCGAGCCCCGATCCACTCCCCGTCTGCCCGGCCTCGCGGTCGGACCCTGACATTGTCCCCCGTCTCCGCTCGGCCGTCGACGCCGACACCGCCCCGCCAGCCCCCGCGCAACGGACCGGCTCCGCCCCTGGGATGGATCGCGGGCCACCAGACGGCGCGACGGGTGCGCCCTCGTCACGAGTCGGGGAGGAACGACCCGGTGGTACTGTTCTGCCAGCCGCGCGATCGACTGCCGAAGGGGAGGTGGGACCTGTGAACGAATCTGAACGGGTGCTCCCCGTCGAGGTCACGGTCGGGCGATAGATCGTCCGGGAGCGCCGCGAACCAGCTCTCCCCAGGACAACGATCATGCACATCATCTCCGAACGGATCCTCGATGACGGGATCCGACAGCAGCACGTCACTCTGAACGGCGTCCCCGGCATCGTGTGGAGGCCGCCCGTCGACTCCGCGCCGACCCCGCTGATCCGCCACGGCCAGCCCGGCGGCCTGGACCGGATGCTTCCCCGGTTGATGGAGCGCGTCCGGCGCTGCGCGGCCCACGGCCTCGCCTCGGCGACCCTCGAACTCCCGGGCAGCGGCGAGCGGCCTCCGCTCCCCGACCTCGAGCGGGCCCGCTCCGACCTCCGGCAGGCGATGGCGGCCGGGAGGCCGGTGGACGAGGACGTCATCGACCGTCTCGTGCTCCCCCTGGTCGACCGCGCCGTGCCGGAGTGCCGGGCGGCCTTGGACGACCTCCTCGCCCTGCCCGAGTTCCACGGGCCGGTCGGCTACTCCGGCGGGAACCTGTCCGTCGGCGTCCGACTGGCTGCCGTCGAGCCGCGCATCGGCGCTGTGGGGCTCTTCGCCGGCAGCCTCATCCCCCGGGCCATCGTCGAGGACGCCCGGCGAGTCGTCGTTCCGGTCCATCTCCTCCTCCAGTGGGACGACCGCGGCAATGATCGGCAGGCCGCGCTCGACCTGTTCGACGCCCTCGGCTCCTCGGAGAAGACCCTGTCCGCCAATATGGGCGGGCACATGGGCGTCCCCGCGTTCGCAGGCGAGGAGGAGGTCCGGTTCCTCGCGCGGCACCTCCGCTGACCGGCGCCCTCCCCCCGCCCGCTCGCTCGCCGACTTCGGTCCTGTTTCCCCGCGACTTCGGTGCCCTTCGCCCGCGCCGATCAGTCCGCCCGCCTCTCACCCCGCAGGGGCCAGCCGCCCCCGCAGGAACTCCGCGACATCGCCGATGAACGCGGCCTCGACATCGGGGCAGGCGACCGTGTGCGTCATCGGGTAGGTCCGCGCCGCGGCCGGCGCTCCGCCCGCCTCGATCGCCCGGCACAACGCCTCTCCTCCGCGCGCGACCTCGTCGAAGGCGGCCAGGGCCGCGAACGTGGGAGGCATCCCCGGCAGGACGCGCCGGTTCGCTGGCGAGACCCACGGGTCCGTCGGGCTCAGGCGCGGTCCCAGGTAGGCGCTGAGCTGGCGCCGTCGGGACTGCCAGGCCGCCGGGTCGTCGCGCATCTGCGGGGGTCCGTCGGCGAGCAGCACGGATGGCACGATGAGCGCCAACGCGGCCAGGCGCGGCCTCGCGCCCAGCCCGCCCGGCCCTCCGCTGCCGGGCCGCCCGCCCTCTCCGTCCGGCGCCGCCGCGCGCGCCCCGTCCGCGAGCGCCGCGACCGTCGCGATGTTCGCCCCCGACGACGTGCCGACCAGCGCCAGACGGCGGGGATCCACAACGATCCCCCGCCCCGCGCCGTCCGCGAGCCCGCCTGCGCGCATCGCGTCGAGCACGCACAGCGCGTCGACGACACCCGTCGGATAGGGCCATTCGGGGGCCAGCCGATGATCGACGTCGACGACGACCGCGCCGGTCGCGATCGCCAGATGCTCGACCAGCGCGCGGTCGACGGCGTCCATGGCCGCCCCGCCCCCCATCCAGTAACCTCCCCCGTGGAGCCGAACGATGCCCGGCCTCGACGAGGGCGCCCCCGTGGCCGGGTCTCCCGCCACCGTGACGGTCACACGCACCGCGCACATCGACCCGGGCGCCGCCTCGACGCGCGGACCGGGACCGGGGGACGCGATGCCCCGCAGTCCCGGCACGATGTCGGCGATCTGGGCCCGGGCCGGGACCTCGAGAGTGCGCTCCGTCCGGCGCAGGACGGGACGCGCCGACACGCCCGATCGCCCTCCGACCAGGATCTCCCCGGCCGTGCGCCCGAACAGCTCGCGCGCGACGCGGTCCGTCGCCTCGCGGTGGGCGATCGCGTCCGCGTCCGCCTCCGCACGGGTCCTCGCGATCGCCTCGCGCCAGGCCTCCGGCGGCGC
>JAFAAX010000141.1 GCA_023426345.1 Actinomycetes bacterium | reverse complement strand
GTGCGCACATGCGCGGTGCCGAGGCGGACGGTCTCGGCGCCGGGCGCGGGTCCGCCGGTCGCGGCCTCCGGGCCGGTGGTCATCGCGGGTCCACGCGCCCGAGGACCACGGAGGACGGCAGGTCGGGGGCGTCCGGGCCGATCGAGATGGCGCCGGACAGGGCTTCGCGGGCGCGTGCGAGGCGCTCAGGCGTCTGGGTGTGCAGCCGCAGCAGCGGCTGCCCGGCCGCCACCCGGTCCCCGGGCTTGGCCAGCAGCTCGATGCCGGCCTCCGCCTGCACCGGGTCCTCCTTGCGGGCCCGACCCGCCCCCAGGCGCCAGGAGGCGACGCCGATCTTGAGGGCGTCCATCTGGGTGAGGAATCCGCTGCCCTCCGCGGTGAGCGTCTCCTGGTGGCGGGCGACGGGCAGCGGCGCGTCCGGGTCGCCGCCCTGGGCGGCGATCATCCGGCGCCAGACGTCCATCGCCCGGCCGTCCTTGAGCGCGGCCTCCGGGTCGGCGTCGGGTCGGCCCGCGGCCGTGAGCATCTCGCGGGCCAGCGCCAGCGTCAGCTCGACGACGTCCGCGGGGCCGCCCCCGGCCAGGACCTCGACCGACTCGCGGACCTCCAGCGCGTTGCCGACCGTGAGCCCCAAGGGGGTCGACATGTCGGTGAGCAGGGCGACCGTGTCCACCCCGGCGTCGGTGCCCAGATCGACCATCGTGCGGGCCAGTTCCTCGGCCCGCTCCTGCGTCTTCATGAAGGCCCCGGAGCCGACCTTGACGTCGAGGACCAGGGAGCGGGTGCCCTCCGCGATCTTCTTCGACATGATGGACGAGGCGATGAGCGGGACGCACTCGACCGTGCCCGTCGTGTCGCGCAGTGCGTAGAGCTTCTTGTCGGCCGGGGCCAGTCCCGGCCCGGCCGCGCAGATGACGGCGCCCGGGCCGGTGCCGAGCTGCGCCAGGATCTCGTCGTGGGAGAGGTCCGCCCGCCAGCCGGGGATGGACTCCAGCTTGTCCAGCGTGCCGCCGGTGTGGCCGAGCCCTCGCCCCGACAGCTGGGGGACCGCGACGTCGAAGACGGCGACCAGGGGCGCCAGCGGCAGCGTGATCTTGTCGCCGACGCCGCCCGTGGAGTGCTTGTCCGCCGTGGGGCGCGGCAGGGAGGAGAAGTCCATCCGCTCCCCCGACGCGATCATCGCGGCCGTCCACCGGGCGATCTCCTCGCGGTCCATGCCGTTGAGGAAGACGGCCATGGCCAGGGCGGACATCTGCTCGTCCGCGACGACGCCGCGCGTGTAGGCGTCGATCACCCAGTCGATCTGCCCGTCGGACAGCCGGTGTCCGTCGCGCTTGGTCGCGATGACGTCGACGGCGTCGAAGGGTTCGGTGCTCATGGGCTCACTTCTCCTTGATCTCGTCCAGGTCCGCCGGGCCGAAGCCGTCGGGCAGGGCCCGGTCCATCGTCATGATGCCACTGGGCATGGCCAGCCACAGATCGCGACCCCCGTGCTCGAACAGCAGCTGGCGGCATCGCCCGCACGGCGAGGTGGCCTCCCCCAGCTTGTTCACGCAGGTGAACGCCACCAGGCGACCCCCGCCCGTGTTGATCAGCTCGGAGACCATCCCGCACTCGGCGCACAACGTGACGCCGTAGCCGGCGTTCTCGACGTTGCACCCGGTGACGATCCGGCCGTCGTCGACCAGCGCCGCCGCGCCCACCGGGTAGTGCGAGTACGGGACGTACGCCCGCCCCATCGCGGCCACCGCCGCGTCGCGCAGCCGGTCCCATGTCTGCTCCGTGACGTCCATTCGGTCGATCACTGTCCTTTCGTCGTCGTGTCCCGACCCCATCGACGAGGGCGCCCCCTCCCGGGACCCAGGGTTCCGCGAGGGGGCCGCCCCGCGCGGCGGGGCCGTCCTCGTCAGTCATCCGTCACGGGTAGGGCACGCCCTCCTGGGCGGGGGCGCGCACGGCGCCGACGAACCCGGCCACGGCCAGGATCGTGACGAGGTACGGGATCATCAGCAGGAACTGCGAGGGGATGTCCGCCCCGACGGCCTGCATGACGGCGCCCAGGTTCGTCGCGAAGCCGAACAGCAGGGACGCGGCCAGCGCGCCCGTCGGGTTCCAGCGGCCCAGGATCATGGCGGCCAGGGCGATGAAGCCGTTGCCGGCGGCCATGTCCTTGGAGAACGCCAGGCCCTGGTTGATGGTGAAGAACGCGCCGCCCATGCCGGCCAGCGCGCCGCCGAGGAGCACGTTCTGCCAGCGGATCCGGTTGACCCTGATGCCCACCGTGTCGGCGGCGCGGGGGTGCTCGCCGCAGGCCCGCATGCGCAGGCCCCAGCGCGAGTTGAACACCATGAACTGCAGGGCGATGACCGCGACGTACATCAGGTAGACCAGGATCGTCTGGTTGAACAGGACCGGGCCGACGATCGGGAGGTCCTTGAGGATCGGGATGCCGATCTTGGGCAGGCTGAGCGACTGGTTGAGGCCCGGGTTGTTCTTGAGCACCGTCGAGAACAGGAACGAGGTGACGCCGACCGCCAGCATGTTGAGGACGACGCCGATGACGATGTTGTCCGCCCGGTACTTGATGGTGAACAGCGCCAGCAGGGCCGCCAGCAGCATGCCGGCGATCGGGGCGCCGATGAGGCCCCACCAGGCCGACCCTGCGGCGGAGGCGACGACCGCGCCCAGGAAGGCGCCGAAGAGCAGCTGTCCCTCGATCGCGATGTTGATGATGCCCGACCGCTCGCACACGACGCCCGACAGGGCGCCGAACACCAGGGGCGTGGCGAACATCAGGCCGCCGGCCAGCAGCGAGACGACGGGCAGGACGGCCGAGCTCTTGTCCGCGACGGTCCACAGCAGGAAGGCCGCGACGAAGGCCACGCCCACCAGGCCCAGCCACCACCCCGAGACGTGCTCGCGGCGCATCGCGCGGATCCAGATGACCGCGGTGGCCGCGACGCCGACCAGCGTGAGGATGAGGCCCGACACCTGGGCCGGCAGGGAGATCTCCCCCATCGAGAACCACGAGGTCGCCCCCGCGAAGGTGATCCGGGACTGCCCGTGGGAGGCCAGGGCGAGGACCAGGGTGAGGACGGCCATGAGGGCCGCGACGATCGGGTCGCGCCACTGGATGGGCGCGACGATGTCCGTGCGGGCCTCGGCCCGGGCGGGCGGGACGACGGCGGCGGTCTGCGTGCTCATGCCGCGGCTCCTTCCGTGACGACGGTCTCGGCCTTCTTCTCGGTGACGGCCCGCCGTGCGCGCCGATGCCGGATCGACTCCGAGGCGGCGATGAGCAGGACGATGACGGCCTGCGTGATCTGGACGATCTCGACGGGGATGCCCGCCGAGGACTGCATGAGGGCGCCGCCCGCGTTCAGCGCCCCGAACAGCAGGCCCGCCAGGACGACCCCGAGCGGGCTGTTCTTGCCCAGGAGCGCCACCGTGATCGCGTCGAAGCCGAGGGACCCGGCGACGCCGTTCGTGATGACCTTCTCCGTGCCCAGGACGGGGGCCGTGCCGGCCAGGCCGGCCAGCGCGCCCGAGAGGATCAGCGTGTACATCAGCGTGCGGTTGACGTTGTGCCGGGGGGGGCGGGGGGGGGGGGCGTTCGGCCGGGCCGCGCGCAGCTCGAAGCCGAACGTGGACCGCTTGAGCAGCCACCACACGAAGATCGCGGCGACGATCGCGATGATCAGCCCCCAGTGGAGGCGGAAGCTGGTGCCGAACAGGCGCGGGAGCGCGGCCGTGGCGTCGATCTTCTGGGACTTGCCCGGGTACCCGCCCTCGCCGGTGAACAGGCGCGTGGTGAGGAGGAACTGGAGGAGGAACAGGGCCACCGAGTTGAGCATGATCGTGACGATGACCTCGTTCGCCCCCAGCCTCGCCTTGAGGATGCCCGGGATGAAGCCCCACAGCGCGCCGCCGAGGATCGCCCCCAGCACCGCCACGATGACGTGGAGGACGATCGGCATCTGGAACTGGAAGCCGATGAACCCGGCGACGGTGGCGCCGATGATCAGCTGGCCCTGGACACCGATGTTGAACAGGCCCGACGTGAAGGACACGGCGATCGCCAGCCCCGCGATGATGAGCGGAACGGACCGGGTCAGCGTCTCCATGAGCGGGCGGATCGCCTGCGTGGCGTTGGGCTGCGTCCAGTCGAAGATCGCCCCGCGGAACAGGGCGGTGAAGAAGCTGCCGAACGCCGATCCGAAGGCGCTGAAGAAGTCACCCGGCTGGGCGAAGAAGTATCCGGCGGAGGCGATGACGTCCTCGTCGAAGACGGCGACGATGAGCGCGCCGATGATCAGCGCGGCGATGATCGCTCCGGCGATGGTGCCCGCGGAGGGGCTGAAGTACCGCTGGAGGATCCGGGTCACCCAGTTGGGGCCCTCGGGCCCCGCCGACTCCCCGCTGCCGGCGTTCTCCGCCGGCGCCTGCTGGACCGTGCTCACTGAGCGACCTCCTCGATGGTGGTGGGATGTGCGGCCGCCTGCTCGCGGGCCTCGTCCAGGGGGACGCCGGCCATCATCAGGCCCAGCACATCACGGGGGGTGCCGGCGGGGACCACGCCGACGATCCGGCCCCGGTACATGACGGCGATGCGGTCCGCCAGGGCCGACACCTCGTCGAGCTCGGTGGAGACGACCAGCACCGCCGTCCCCTTGTCGCGCTCCGCGACGATGCGGGAGTGGACGAACTCGATGGAGCCGACGTCCAGTCCGCGGGTCGGCTGGGAGGCGACCAGGACGGTGAGGGGGCGCGAGAGCTCGCGGGCCAGGATCGCCTTCTGCTGGTTGCCGCCCGACAGCGTCGAGATCGGATCGTCCACCGACGTCACGCGGACGTCGAACTCCTCGCGCAGGGTCTCCGCATGCCGTTCCAGGGCGGACGGCGACATGTTGACGCCGGAGGCGAACGGCTTCTGGTAGTACTGGTCGAGGATCATGTTCTCCGCGATCGAGAACCCCGCGATCATGCCGTCCTCGGAGCGGTCCTCGGGGATGTAGCCGAGCCCCTGCTCGAGGCGCTGGCGGATCGTCTGTCCCGCGATGTCGGCGCCCTCCAAGACGATCTCGCCGGTGTTGATCGGCAACGTCCCCAGGGTCGCCTCGCACAGCTCCGTCTGGCCGTTGCCCTGGACGCCGGCCAGGCACACGATCTCCCCGGCGTGGACGTCCAGGTCGACGTGGTCGAGGGCCACCTGCCCGGACTCCGTCAGCACGGAGACCCCCCGGTAGGACAGCTTCGGCTCGCCGGGGCGGGCCTCGCCCTTGGTGACGCCCAGCCCCACGGAGCGCCCGACCATCATCGAGGCCAGGTCCGTCTCGGAGTCCTGCGGGCTCGCCTGCCCGACCACCTTGCCGCGGCGGATGACGGTGATCGTGTCGGCGACGGCGCGGACCTCGCGCAGCTTGTGGGTGATGAACACGATCGACGTCCCCGCGGCGGCGAGCTGGCGCATGATCTCGATGAGCTCGTCGGTCTCCTGCGGCGTGAGCACGGCGGTCGGCTCATCCAGGATGAGGACCTTCGCGTCGCGCGACAGCGCCTTGATGATCTCGACGCGCTGCTGGGCGCCGACCGGCAGGTCCTCGATGACGGCATCGGGGTCGATGTCGAAGCCGAACCGCTCCGACAGCTCCGTGACCTTGGCGGCCGCCGCCGACTTGTCGATGACGCCGCCGAGGCCCGCGGGCTCGTAGCCCAGGGCCACGGACTCGGCGACCGTGAAGACGGGCACCAGCATGAAGTGCTGGTGCACCATGCCGATGCCCGCGGCCACCGCGTCCCCCGGTCCCGCGAAGGACCGGGGCGCCCCGTCGATGAGGATCCGCCCGCCGTCGGGCTGGTAGAGCCCGTACAGGACGTTCATCAGCGTCGACTTGCCGGCGCCGTTCTCACCCAGCAACGCGTGGATCTCTCCTGGTTCGACGACCAGGTCGATGTGGTCGTTGGCCACCAGCGGTCCGAAGACCTTGGTGATCCCCTCCAACTCCAGTTTCACACCGGCTCCCTCTCAAGCGGTTCCCGGGACGACGACGTACCGGGGGAGACAAGTGTAGCCCCTCCCCGCGGCGTCCCCTGCACATCCGGGTCCCAACCTACCTGCTGGCGGACAGACAGCGGGAGGGGGG
>JAFAAX010000197.1 GCA_023426345.1 Actinomycetes bacterium | reverse complement strand
CGCCAGCGCCGTGCCCGTCAGCGAGGGCAGCGCGCCGGGCGCCGCCTGGAGGTGCACGCCGCATCCGGTGAGCGTCCCGGCGGCGGCCGCGCCGACCAGGACGGCCAGGGACGCCCTCGTCAGGGTCCGGGAGCGACGGCGGGCGCGCGCCGGGTGCGGGAGTGGGAGCGGGGACGAGGACGCGATCACCCCCCGATCATCCCATGCCCCCGCGGGTAGGATGGACGGGCCGCCCGTGTCGCGGGCAATCGACCGGAGAAGGGGGAGGAACGGTGGCCGCACGCGAATCCGCAGGGTTGCACGCGCTTCTGCAGGGGACGGTCGAGGGGGCGGGGCTCCTGCTGGAGTCCGTGCGCGAGCTCCAGCAGAACGGGACGACCGTCGTCCGCGTCACCGTCGACGCGGCCGACGACGCGGGGAGCGTGGACTCCGACACGTTGGCGGAGGTCTCGCGGGCGGTGTCGGCCGAGCTGGACCGGGCGGACCCCATTGAGGGCGAGTACCTGCTGGAGGTCTCCACGCCGGGCGCGGAGCGCGAGCTCACGCAGCCCCGCCAGTGGCGCCGGGAGGTCGGCCGGCTCATCCGCGTGCGCCTGCGCGACGGCGGGGAGATGACGGGGCGCCTGGTGAGCGCCGATCAGGACGGCGCCGTTCTCGACGTCGACGGCCGGGAGGCTACGATCGCCTACGCACAGATGAAGAAGGCGCGTCCGCGCGTCGAGTTCGCAACGGAACCGGAGGAATGAGGCGACCGTGGAGATCGACATGACGGCACTGCGCCTGGTGGAGGAGGAGAAGGGCGTCGACCTGGAGACGCTGGTCGACGCCATCGAGGAGGCCCTGCTCAAGGCCTATCACAACATGCCGGGCGCCATCTCGCGGGCGCGCATCGAGATCGACCGCCGCACCGGGCGCGTCACCGTGATGGCCACCGAGGAGGACGAGGACGGCGCCCCGATCGGCGAGTTCGACGACACGCCCTCCAACTTCGGGCGCATCGCCCAGTCCACGGCCCGCTCCGTCATCATGCAGCGGCTGCGCGACGCGGACGACGCCCGCGTCCTGGGTGATTTCGCCTCGAGGACGGGGCAGATCGTCACGGGCATCGTCCAGCAGGCGCGCGACGGGCGCATCACCCTGGTCAAGCTCGCCGACGATTTCGAGGCGGTATTGCCCGACTCCGAGAAGGTCCCGGGGGAGGCCTACCGGCACGGCGACCGCATCCGCGCCTACATCGTCGCCGTCGAGCGCACCGACAAGGGCGCGCGCATCACCTTGTCGCGCACCCACCCGGGCCTGGTCCTCGGCCTGTTCGAGCGCGAGGTCCCCGAGATCCAGCAGGGCCTGGTCCAGATCAAGGCCGTCGCCCGCGAGGCCGGGCACCGCACGAAGATCGCGGTCGCCGCCACCCGTGAGGGCATCAACGCGAAGGGCTCGTGCATCGGCCCGATGGGCGCGCGCGTGCGCACCGTGATGACGGAGCTCGGCGGGGAGAAGATCGACATCGTCGACTGGTCGTCCGACCCGGGCCGATTCGTCGCCAACGCGCTGTCGCCGGCGCGGGTCTCCCGCGTCATCGTCCACTCGGTCGAGCAGCGCACGGCCACCGCCGTCGTCCCGGACTTCCAGCTCTCCCTGGCCATCGGCAAGGAGGGGCAGAACGCCCGTCTGGCGGCCCGGCTGACGGGCTACCACATCGACATCCACTCCGACACGGAGAACGGCGAGGTCGCCGAGGCCTCCCGCTCCTCGATGTCCGACGAGGTCGTGCGCTCGGGCGCCGCGGCGGTGCCGGCGGAGGTCGAATCCGCTAAGGAGGCGGGCGAGGACGAGGGCGGCGCCGGTGACGTGACCAGTCGCTCACGGAGCGCCGACGTCGACCCGGACGGGCTCGGCTAGACTGGGGAGGCTGTCGCTGCACATGGACGCTGGTCGGACGCCGGACATCCCGGGCCCGGTCCGCACCTGCGTGGGGTGCGGCAGGCGGGCCTCGCGGGCGGATCTCATCCGCGTGCGCAGGGCCCCCGACGGATCCGCCTCGGTGGATCCGACTGGCGATCGTCCCGGTCGCGGCGCCTGGGTCCACCCGGATCCGGGATGTCTCGACCGTGCCCGCTCCCGGCGGGCGCTGACCCGCTCCCTCAGGCTCACCCGCGACGCGGGCGACGACGTGTGGGCGGAGCTGCTGGACATCGCCCGCCATTCAGCGGCGCGCGACGCGCGCCGGACCTCGAGTGATGGAAGCGGGTTGGAAGCCGATGGGCACCCGATGAGTACCCAGCGATGAGCTGCCAGCAAGACCAGTAGAGGCGTCTCCTGTGCGGAGGCGCGTCCGAACAGGAGAAATGTGGCAAAGTTGCGTGTCCACGAGCTCGCCAAGGAGCTCGGAATCACCAGCAAGGACCTCTTGACCTACCTGCGCAGCAGCGGGGAGTTCGTCAAGGCGTCCAGCTCCGCGTTGGAGCCGCCGGTCGTGCGGTCCGCGCGGGAGCACTATCAGGGGTCCGCGCCTCAGAAGGCGCAGGGCGCCGGCCAGGAGTCGGCCGGATCCGGCCGCCCGGGCGGCGGCCGTGCGACGTCGTCGCGTCCCACGCCCGGCCCTCGCGCCGCGCGTCCGAGCGCCGCTG
>JAFAAX010000010.1 GCA_023426345.1 Actinomycetes bacterium | reverse complement strand
GCTGGCCCGGGCCGCTCAACCCGCCTGGGCGGCCCGGCCCGCCCGCGAGCGCGCCGCCGTCCTCGACCGCTTCGGGGTCCTGCTGGCGGACCACCGCGACGAGATGCTCGACTGGATCCAGCAGGAGACGGGCAAGAACCGCGCCAGCGCGCTCGAGGAGTTCGCCGACACGGTCCTGTGGGCCCACGACGTCGCCCGCCGGGCGCCCCGCCTGCTCGCCGATCGGCGCCGCGCCGGCGCCTTCCCCGTCCTCACCCGCACGGTCGTCCGCCACGTGCCGCGCGGCGTCGTCGCGGTCATCGCGCCGTGGAACTACCCGCTGGCGCTGCCGATCGGGGACGCTCTGCCGGCGCTCGCGGCCGGCAACGCCGTGGTGCTCAAACCGGACTCCCAGACGCCGGACACGGCGCTGCTCGCGGTGTCGCTGCTGCGCAGGGCCGGACTGCCCGCGGAGGTCCTCCAGGTCGTCGTCGGTCCCGGCCGGGAACTCGGTCCGGTCCTCACCGGCTCCATCGCCGACGAGGGCGCCCGCGTGGCCGGGTCCGGCAGGTCCCCTGACGCGGGGGAGGGGAGCCGGGCGGGCGCGGACTTCCTGATGTTCACGGGATCCTCCGCGACGGGGCGCGAACTGGGTCGCGCCTGCGCGGACCGGCTCATCGGGTTCGCCGCGGAGCTGGGCGGGAAGAACCCGCTTCTGGTCCTGTCCGACGCCGATCCGGTCCGGGCGGCGGCGGGCGCCGTGCAGGCGGCCTTCTCGAACACCGGGCAGCTGTGCCTGAGCATCGAGCGCACCTACGTCGACGACGCGGTGTGGGACCGCTTCGTGCCCGCCCTCGTCGAGCGCACGCGCGGCCTCCGCCTGGGTGCGGGGACCGAGTGGGACGTCGACATGGGATCGCTCACCGGGGCCGCGCAGCTGCGGAAGGTGACGGCGCACGTCGAGGATGCCCGGGCGAAGGGCGCGACGGTGCTGGCGGGCGGACGCCCCCGGCCCGACCTTGGGCCGTTCTTCTACGAGCCGACCCTGCTCGCGGACGTCACGCCCGACATGGCCGTGTTCTCCGAGGAGACCTTCGGCCCCGTCCTCAGCCTGTTCCGGGTCGCCTCCGACGAGGAGGCCATCCAGGCGGCGAACGCCTCGGAGTACGGACTCAACGCGTCGGTGTGGTCGCGTTCCGCCTCCCACGCGCGGGCTGTGGCCGAGCGGCTGCGCGCGGGCACGGTCAACCTCAACGAGGGCTACGCCGCGGCCTGGGCCTCCCACGACGCGCCGATGGGCGGGATGGGGATCTCAGGGGTGGGGCGCCGGCACGGCGACGAGGGGATCCTGGAGTACACGGAGCCGCAGACGATCGCCGCCCAGCGGCTCGTGCCCGTGGCCGGACCGGCGGGAGTCGGCCACGAGCAGTGGGGGCGCCTCCTCATGCGCGGGGTCCAGGTGCTGCGGCGCCTGCGGTGACGCGGGCGGGCGGGCGCGCCACGTTGGCTGAGCCCGGCCGGCTGAGCCCCGCTGGGCTGTGCCCGTCTGGCTGAGTCCGGCTGGCTGTGTCGGGTTGCCGGCGTCCGGCTGGGCTGTGCCCGTCCGGCTGTGTCCCGCGGTGCTGCCGCGGCCGCCGCGGACCGTCAGCCGGCGCGCTCCGTTCGCAGCCACGGTGTGATCGCCGCCCAGACGGCAGCGGAGGTGACGGGCTCCAACGCGATGTCGGGCGCCCCGTCCTCGGGTGTCAGCAGGCAGAGGCAGGCGGGCACCGACAGCGTCATCAGGTGGTCGCGCATGTCCCAGCGGCCGTCGACGGGCCCGGAGTCGCTGAGCAGGCTGAGCCGCCACAGCCCGTCGCGGACGCCGGCGGCCAGGGCGGCCGCAGAGGAGCGGCCGATCGTCCGTCGCAGCAGTGAGTCCGCCAGCTCGCCGTCCCCGACGTACAGGGCGCGGAGGAGCTGGGAGGGGACGCGCTGGGGGCCCGGGTCCACCCGCGGCCGGGGGCCGAGGTCGAGGACGGCGGCCAGCGCGGACGGCAGCGCGGCGTGGGCCGTCGCGGACACGTGGACCCCGTCGGGCCGATGGACGGCCAGCGTGTCGCCCTCCGGTCCGATCCAGGCCTCGACGTGGCGAAGGGCGCCGAGATCCAGCAGGACGGCCTGGAACTGGCGGATCGGCGCCGACAGCCCCGCCAGCGCGTTCCCCGTCCGATCGAGGGAGGCCTCCGCGCCGCTGCGCGCCGCTCGGCGCGACGCGCCCTGCCCGTGCGAGGAGGAGGCGGCGGCCCGGGCGCCGATGGCGCGGGCCTGGTCGAGCAGGTCTCGCCAGCGGTCCTCGGCAATGACCGTCCCGGGGCGATCCGTGTGCGAGGACGGATCAGGAGGCCAGGTCATGGTCGACGTCGAGCGTCTGGGCCATCCGGCCGAACAACGGATAGAAGTCGTCGCAGGACAGCGTGGGGCACCAGGCGGTCGCCATGACGCCGAGCCCGGGCGTGTCGTCCAGCCAGCTCCACTGATAGGCCGTCACCGAGGTGTCGTCGAGGATGCCCACGCCGGTGCGCATCGTGCCGAGCCAGTTGCCGTTGTCCCAGCCGAAGGAGTCGATGAGGCGGAGTCCGGGGACGCCGCGGGTGAGCGTCTGCAGGCTCGCCGCGTCCCAGGCGGGCCGTGTCGTGTCCAGGGGGATCTGAGCCGTGGCCACGACGAGGCTGGGGAGGATGTCGCCCGCCCAGGCCGCTGGACCGGCGACCAGATCGATATCGAGGTGGAGCGCCTCCAGACCCGCCGGCGGGAGCGGCGCCAGGACGGAGGGCTCCAGCGCGGCCCAGCCGTCGGGGGCGTCCACGCAGGCGCGCGCGCCCCGCAGCGTCGTGGGCAGCGGACGTTCGGCTGCCCGCGCGGCCGACCGGGGAAGCCCGAGGTCGGGCGTGACGATGCCGGGGATGACGTCGGATCGCGCCGCCCGGGCCGCGCGCCGGTTCTGGAGACGGCGCAGGAGGGCGTTGTCCTCGGCGGGCGAGGACCCGCCGGCGTCCCCCGGCCGGGAAGGCGCCGAGCGCTGTCGGTGCGCGCGCTCCTGGCGGCGCCTCAGGTGCCACTCGGGGGACATCCATCCAGGCAGGGCGACGGGCAGAAGGCCGATGGCCAGGGCCGCCAGCGAGATCAGCGCGAGGATCCGGCAGGCCCGGACGAGCGTCTCGAGCGCGGGCTGGCCTCCCGCCGCTCGCGCGACCGCCTCGAAGAAGACCATGAGCGCCAAGGCGGGGAGGGCGAGCGCCGTCAGGTTGCGGGGCGCGCGCACATTCGCCGCCCACGCTCGCAGGGCGCACCCGATCCGGGAGTCGCTGAACATCGTGACGGCCCAGATTCCGAGGGCGAGGACGCCGACCGACGCCAGGGCGATCGTCATGAGGGGTGGTCCTCCTCTCGGGGAACGATGGGACCCGGGCGTGGAGCGGGGCCGTCGTGGCGGGCTCGCTGGTCCGGGGCTCGCGCCCCCTTCCACCGGCAGGTCGATCGTACCGCCCGGGAAGGCCCCTTCTGAAGGCATTCGCGCTGCTGGATCGGTCACTCCCGGCGTCGGACGGTCCTCCGCTCCCCGGACAAGCGCACGCGCGCGTCCCCAGGCAGGATGGAGGCGGGCGGACACCCGCCCGGAGGAGGAGCCGACATGCCCGACATTCGGGGAGTTCGCGGACCGGACCGCATCGAGGTGCGCGGCGCGCGTGTCCACAACCTCAAGGGGATCGACGTCTCCGTCCCCCTGGGCAGACTGGTCGCGATCGCCGGGGTGTCGGGGTCCGGGAAGTCCTCGCTGGCCCTCGGGGTCCTCTACGCGGAGGGCTCGCGCCGCTATCTGGAGGCCCTGTCCACCTACACGCGCCGCCGGCTCACGCAGGCCCAGCGCGCCGCCGTCGACTCCGTCGAGCATGTGCCCGCCGCGTTGGCCCTCCATCAGCGCCCCGCCGTGCCGGGCGTACGCTCGACGTTCGGGACGTCCTCGGAACTGTTCAACAGCCTGCGCCTCGTCTACTCGCGGCTGGGCTCCCATCGATGCCCCAACGGGCATCACGTCCCGCCCTCGATCAACGTCGCCCTGGAGCGCCCCCTGGTCTGCCCGACGTGCGGGGCCTCCTTCGAGGGGCCGGGCGCAGAGTCCCTCGCGTTCAACTCCGCCGGCGCCTGCCCGCGCTGCCAGGGCACGGGCACCGTCCGCGACGTCGACGAGGGCGCCCTGGTCCCCGATCCCTCGAAGACGATCGAGGAGGGGGCGGTGGAGTCCTGGAAGATCATGGGCTCGACACCGAACCCGCAGGTCGTCGCCGAGTTCGGCGTCCGCACGGACGTCCCTTTCCGCGATCTCACGGACGACGAGCGCCGGATCGTCCTCCACGGCCCGCGCGAGAAGCGCCAGATCGTCGTCCCCTCGAAGAACGGCCGCGTGTTCACCCTGAACTGGACGTACCGCAACGCGCGGGTCGCCGTCGAGGAGGCCCTGGCCGGCACGAAGTCCGAGAAGGGACTCCAGCGCATCCAACGCTTCCTCTCCGAGCAGACGTGCCCCGCCTGCGGCGGCTCCCGCCTGTCCGAGCAGGCGCGCTCCACCCTGGTCCGGGGCCTGGACCTGGCGCAGGCCAGTGCGATGACGCTCGATGACCTGGTCGCCTGGCTGCCCGGCATCGCGGCGGGCGTGCCCGACGACATGCGGGCGATGGCGGACCAGATCGTCTCCCAGATGCTCGGCACCGCCCAACGCCTCCTGGACCTCGGGCTCGGCTATCTCTCCCTGGACCGCGCCAGCGCGACGCTGTCCACCGGCGAGCGCCAGCGCGTCGAGCTCTCCCGCGCGGTGCGCACCCGGACCACGGGCGTCCTCTACGTCCTCGACGAGCCCTCCATCGGCCTGCATCCCTCCGATGTCGACGGGCTGCTGGCCGTCGTCCGCGACCTGCTGGCAGACGGCAACTCCGTCGTGCTGGTCGACCACGACGTCCAGTTGCTCCGCCAGGCCGACTGGCTGCTGGAGATCGGGCCGGGGTCGGGCGCCGCCGGCGGGCGCGTCGTCGCCGAGGGCCCTGTCGCGCGCGTGCAGTCGGACCCGGCGTCGCGCATCGGGCCGTTCCTCGCGGGCTCCGCGCGGGTACGTCCGCGGGGATCGACGCGGACGAGGGCGGCCGCGGACGCCTTCGCGGACGGCCGGATCACGATGACCACGGCGCCCCTGCACACGGTCCACGCCCTGGACGTCGCGATTCCGCGCGGCCGGCTGACGGCCGTGACCGGCGTCTCCGGGTCGGGCAAGACGACGATGGTCCTGGAGAGCCTGGTCCCGGCCGTGCGGGCCGCGATCGCCCAGGGGTCCGCGGCGCCGACCGTCTCTCGGACCGGGAACGGTGCGGGTTCAGCGGGCCGATCGGACGCCCGCGCGGCGGGGGACGGTGCGGGTCTGGCGGACGCTCCCGGTCGTGCAGAGGACGCGGGGCGCGCGATCGGCGCCCGGACTGCGGTCACCCCTGCTGGTCGGCGCCCCCGACGGACCGCGGACGCCGACGCGGCGGGGGAGAGCGCGGGGGCGTCGCCCTCGTCGATGATGAGGATGCCCGCCCACGTGGGGGCTGTGAGCGCCCGCGGCGTCGAGCGAGTGAACCTCATCGACGCGACGCCGATCGGGCAGAACGTTCGCTCGACGGTGGCGACCTACTCCGGCGTCATGGATGATCTGCGCCGGGCCTACGCGGCGACGCCCGGGGCGAGCCGGGCCGGGTGGACGGCCGGCGACCTCAGCTACAACACCGGATCGCTGCGCTGCCCGGAGTGCGGAGGCACCGGGCAGATCGCGCTCGACGTGCAGTTCCTCCCCGATGTCGACATCGTGTGCCCGACCTGCGGCGGCTCGCGGTTCGGCCCGGACGCCGAGCGGGCGGTGCGCGGCGGCCTGTCCCTGCCGGCCCTGCTGCGGCTCACCGTCGACGAGGCCGTGGAGGCCCCCGCGACCGACGGCATCGCGCCGGTGCGCTCGCGGCTGCGAACTCTGTCGGACCTGGGGCTCGGCTACCTCACGCTCGGCGAGTCCACGCCCGCGCTGTCGGGCGGGGAGGCCCAGCGCCTCAAGCTGGCCTCCGAGATGACGCGGAACCAGGACCACACGCTGTTCGTCTTCGACGAGCCGACGGTCGGCCTGCATCCCCTGGACATCGACGCGCTGCTCGGCGTCCTCCAACGGCTGCTCGACCGCGGGGCCACCGTGGTCGTCATCGAGCACGACCTCGACGTCATCGCGAACGCGGACTGGGTGATCGACCTGGGGCCGGGAGGCGGGACGTCGGGCGGGCGCATCGTCGCCGAGGGCACGCCCGAGCAGATCGCCGCCGCGGGCGACAGGTCGGTGACCGGGCGCTACTTGGCGCGCGTGCTGAGCGCGTGACGGGCTCGGTGTTAGCGGTCTCGCGGTCGGCACGTCATCGAGACCGGTACCTATGGCACGCCGGGTGTCTGAGACCGGTATCCGTGGCAGGCCGGGTGCTCGAGTTCGGTACCTGTGACAGCGGGGTCTGCCACGGGTACCGAACTCGATGTGCAGTCGGATTCTGTGATGACGTGAGTGCTGACGTTTGTGCTGGTGGGAGGCCCGGTTACCGGGGTTGGGGTGGAGGAGGCGCTGCCGAGATCGGTATCTGTGGTGGAGAGGTCTGCCACGGGTACCGATCTCGAGAGCCGCGAACTCTGTGGGTGCCGCGCGTACCGGTCTCGAGGGCCTTTGGTGCCGCGCGTACCGGTCTCGAGAGCTCTTGGTGCCGCGCGTCCCGGTCTCGGCGACGAGACCGGTGAAGTCGTCGAGTCGGCGCACCGCACTTGACGGATCTCGCTCCTCCACGTGGGCGAACCTCACGCTCCCGGTTGGGCGAACTTCGCGTCGGGGGGCTTTCCCAGCCGGATCACGCGGGCCCCGCCCACGGCCTCGAACCGGCCGGGCTGACAGGTGAGCACGATGACCTGGGCGCTCGTGCCGACAGTGCCCAGGACGGCGCCCAGCCGCTCCAGTCGCTCGGGGTCCGAGAAACCCAGGGTGTCGTCGAGGATGACGGGCGCGCCGTCCGACCCCGAGACCAGTTGCGCGCAGGCGAGGCGTCCGATGAGGGACAGCTGCTCGCGCGTCCCGGCGGACAGCGAGTCGAAGGGGACGGTACGGCCCCGCAGTGTGCGCGAGCCGATGCGCAGGTCCGGAGTGACCTGCACCTGGAAGTCCGCCCCGAACACCATCTTGCCGAGCCGCTGGATCCTGTCCGTGAACGGCTCGACGTACCGCTGGCGCGCCCGGTCGCGGTGCCGGACCATCGTGTCCCGCAGCAGCCGGGCGGCGCGGGCGTCGCGGTTCATCCGGTCCGCGCGCGTGCGCGCTTCCTCCAGGCGCCCGGCGGCCTCGGCCCGCCGGGTCTCCAGGCCGTCCGCGGCGCGATCGTCAATGAGGGCCTTCACCTGCGTGATCCGGGTGACGACCTGGTCGCGCTCGTCGCGCGCGCCGGCGACCCGGAGGCGCGCGTTCTCCAGCAGGGCCGCCACGGTCTCCGGATCGGCGTCGTCCAGGGCCGACCGGTCGATGGCGGCCTGCGCCTGACGCGCATCGTGGGCCTCGGCGGCGTCGCGGACCGCCTGGTCCACGGATGCGTCGTCGACGCCCGCGCGCGCCGCCTCCAGGTCGGCCGTGGCGCGGGCCTGCTCCTCGCGGGCGGCGTCGACCCGAGCCTGGGCCGCGATCAGGGCGGCCGATCGGGTCTCCCGGACCGTCCGCGCCCGCTCCAGGACGCGTTCCGCGTGGGCGAGCCCGCGGATCGCCTCCTCCTCGTCCGCCCGCGCGCCTGCGGCCGCCTCGTGGAGGTCCTGCGCCGCCGTGGGCGTTGGTGCCGCCGCCTCCCGAGGGCGCTCCTCCGCCTCGACCGCCGCGTCTCGCAGGTGATCCTCCGCTCCCGCCTCCGACTTCCCGGGCGCGGTCATGACCGCAGCCGTATCCGCCGCCGCATCCGCAGCCATGGACGAGGGCGCCCCCGCGTCCTCCTCCGCGGGGTCCACCCGGCCCGCCCGCCCGGCGGCCTCCTCCGCTGCGGCGAGCCCGGCCAGCCGGCGTTCCATCTCCTCGAGGCCATGGTCGCGGATCTCGCGATCCAGATCCTTCTGCGCCTCCTCCCGGGCGTCGGTGGCCGCCCGGCGCCGCTCCGCTGCGTCGCGGGCCGCATCGAGGGTGTCGACTCCGGCCTCCTCCAGGGCCCGCGACAGCTTCTCCCGCGCGTCGTCGACCGCCTGGTCCAGGTCGGTTCCGGTGGTTCCCGGGGCCACCGCGATCCGGGCGACGCCGGGCACCCGGATCTCCATCGGCTCCCTCACCGGGGACGTCAGTTCCTGCCCGGGTTCGACGTTCCGCCCGTCGACGAGGACTGGCGCCTCGCCCAGCGCCTCGACCGTGACCTGCGCGGAGGCCAGGTCGCGGGTCCGCTGGGCGATGGCGAGATCGGTGTGCAGAGCGGCCAGACGCTCGACGGCGCGCTCCCCGATGTCGGGTGTCGCGTCCAGGTCGGCCTGAGCCTGGACCAGGCGCGCGCGTGCCGCGCGAGCGCGCGCCACATGCGCCGCCAGGTCGCGGTGCTCGCGCCGGTCCCGGTCGAGGG
>JAFAAX010000004.1 GCA_023426345.1 Actinomycetes bacterium | reverse complement strand
CCCCCAGGCCTCCCGCGAGCCGAGCGCCCGCTGGACGGACGCGTCCGTCGCCGCGGCGATGACGCCGCCGGCCCGGGCGACGCCCCTCATGAGGTCCGCCTCCGCGTCCTCCCCGGCGAGCCCCAGGTCCGCGGCGACCGCCCCCTGGTAGGCGCGCAGCAGCTTGGCGGTGTGGCGGCGCGTCACGCGCTGGAGGCTGTCGCGCACGTCGAACAGGAACTCTGCGGCGCGCCCGACCCGGTCGTGGGGGTAGTCCGTCAACCAGGTCGCGGCAAGCGCGCGCATCAGCGAGAGGTCGCGCAGCCCTCCCCGGCACGACTTGAGGTCCGGCTCGTTGACGCGGTCCAGGTCGCCCTCGCGATCCCACCGCTCGCGCGCGCCCGCCAGCAGTTCCCCGACGCGCGCCGGCGCGGCGCGGCGCAGGTCGGACCCGACGGCCCCGCGGACCGCCTCCGTGAGTTCGCGCGAGCCCGCCACCGCCTGGAGGTCGAGCAGCCCCGTGAGCGCCGGGAGGTCGTCCGCGGCCACCTGGCGGCACTGGGCCGGCGTGCGCACCGAGTGGTCGACCGAGACGCCCTGGTCCCACAGGGGGTGGAGGACGTCGCGGGCGAGGTCGTCGACGCGCCCCTCGAGCCGCCGCGGCAGGTCGTGGAGGACGACGAGGTCGATGTCGGAGGTGGGGCCGCCCTCGGCGCGGGCGAAGGATCCCACCAGGCACAGGGCGAGCGGCCCGATCGACGTCTCCCGCGTGGCATCCTCCCACACGTCCAGGAGCGCGCCCGAGACCAGCGTCCGGATGGCGCGCCGCGAGGCCCTGCCCGGACCCGGATCCCACTCGCCGCCCTCCCAGGGGCGGGGTGGTTCCAGATCGAGCAGGGCCTCTCCGAGCCGCGTCACGGGCGGGTCACCGGCTCACAGCGCGGCGTCGCCGGACTCGCCGGTGCGGACGCGGATCACGTCGTCGACGGGGGTCACCCAGATCTTGCCGTCCCCGATGTTGCCCGTGCGGGCCGCCTGGGTGATCGCCGCGGTGACCTCGGCGACCTCCTCGTCGCGGACCAGGGTCTCCAGCCGGATCTTCGGGACCACCGTCACGGCGTACTCGGCCCCGCGGTAGACCTCGGTGTGGCCCTTCTGGCGGCCCGTCCCCGAGGCCTCGGAGATCGTGGCGCCCGTCAGCCCGAGGGCCTCGAGGGCCTCGCGGACCGGATCCAGGCGGTAGGGCTGGATGATCGCAGTGATGAGCTTCATGGCGCTTCCTCTCAGGCCATCCGCGCCGAGGCGGTGGGGGTGTCGTAGGCGGACTCGGAGTGCTCGGCCACGTCGATGCCGCGGATCTCGTCGTCCGGGGCGATCCTCCAGCCCATCGCCGCCTTGAGGGCGAACCCGAGGACCGTGGTGACGATCCCGGAGAAGACCACGGCGCACAGGGCGATGAGGACCTGGGTGAGCAGCAGGGCCGCGCCGCCGCCGTAGAACAGGCCGCCGTCCGTGGCGAGGAATCCGATGAGGATCGTGCCGGTGAGGCCGCCGACCAGGTGGACGCCCACCACGTCGAGCGAGTCGTCGTAGCCGAGGCGGTACTTGAGGCCGACCGCCAGGGCGCACAGGGCGCCGACGATGAGGCCCAGGATGATCGAGCCGATCGGGTCCAGGGCACCTGCGGCCGGCGTGATGCCGACCAGGCCGGCGACGATGCCCGAAGCGGCGCCCAGGGAGGTGGCGTGGCCGTCGCGGAGGCGCTCGGTGAGCATCCAGCCGCAGGTCGCGGCCGCGGCCGCGACCGTCGTGTTCACCCAGGCCATGCCCGCCAGGTCGTCCGCGGTGAAGGCGGAGCCGCCGTTGAACCCGAACCAGCCGAAGAACAGCAGCGCCGCGCCCATCATGACGAAGGGCAGGTTGTGGGGCCGCATCGGCTCCTTGCCGAACCCGGGGCGCTTCCCGATGACGAGGGCCAGGACCAGTCCGGCGACGCCGGCGTTGATGTGGACGACGGTGCCGCCGGCGAAGTCGATGGGGGCGACGCCGGTCAGCGCCGCGATCGGGCCGTCCGCCGAGAGGAATCCCCCGCCCCACACCATGTGGGCCATCGGGAAGTAGGCGAGCGTCACCCACAGGGCGACGAAGACCAGCCACGTCGAGAAGCGCACGCGCTCGGCCAGGGAGCCCGAGATCAGGGCGACCGTGATGATCGCGAAGGTCATCTGGAACGCGACGCCCACCCAGCCCGGCACGCCGTATCCGTCCAGCGCCGCGCCGTCGAAGCTGCCGCGCAGTCCGAACCAGTCGAACGGGCTGGAGAAGATGCCGCCGATGTCGGTGGGGCCGTAGCTCATCGAGTATCCCCACAGGGGGTAGATGACAGCGACGACGGCGAGCACGCCGAAGGACATCATCATCATGTTGAGGACGGACTTCGCGCGGCTCATGCCGCCGTAGAAGAGCGCCAGGCCGGGCGTCATGAGGAGGACCAGAGACGCGGAGGTGAGCATCCAGGCGGTGGCGCCTGTGTCAAGAGCTGTGTCCACGGGATTGCCTTCCGAGGTCGGAAACTGACCCTTGAACAATACGGGCGCGATCTTGACCGTTCTTTGACCTATCCACGATGTGGACAGGGTGGTTCTTTACCTTCCGACGATCGCGTTGACGAACTCCTGAGGATCGAAGGGCGCCAGGTCGTCCGGCCCCTCCCCCAGCCCGACGAACTTCACGGGCACGCCGAGCTCGCGCTGGACGGACACGACGATCCCGCCCTTCGCGGATCCGTCGAGCTTCGTCAAGACGATGCCCGTGACGTCCGTGGCCTCCGCGAAGACCTGCGCCTGGCGCAGGCCGTTCTGCCCCGTCGTCGCGTCCAGGACCAGCAGGACCTCCGAGACCGGCGCCTGCCGCTCCATCACGCGCTTGACCTTGCCCAGCTCGTCCATCAGCGCCGTCTTGGTCTGCAACCGGCCCGCGGTGTCGACGATCACCACGTCGACGCCGCGCTCCGCGCCCTCGCGGACGGCGTCGAAGGCCACCGACGCCGGGTCGGCGCCCTCGCGGTCGGAGCGGACCACGTCGACGCCCACGCGCGCGCCCCACGTGGACAGCTGATCCGCGGCAGCGGCCCGGAACGTGTCGGCGGCCCCCAGCAGGACGGAGTCGCCCTGGGCGACGAGGACGCGGGCGAGCTTGCCCACCGTCGTCGTCTTGCCCGTCCCGTTGACGCCGACCATCAGCACGGTCGCCGGCAGTGTCCGGCCGTCCGGGCCGGCCGGACGGTCGAGGCGCAGCGACCGGTCCATCGTCGGATCGACCAGGCCGAGCAGCTCCTGCACGAGGATCGCGCGCACGGCGTCCGGATCGCGGGTGCCCTCCACCTTGACCCGGGTCCGCAGGACCTCCATCACGTGCTCCGTGGCCGGCAGGCCGAGGTCCGCCAGGAGCAGCGTGTCCTCGATCTCCTCCCAGTCGGCCTCGCTGAGGTCGCCGCGGGAGAGGACGCCCAGCAGAGCCGTTCCGATGGAGCCGGCGCCGGCCAGGCGCTCCCGCAGGCGCCGCATGCGCGACGGCACCGACTCGGGGGTCTCGACCGCGACGGTCGGACCCGCGCGGGGCTCCTCCGGCGTCTCCGTCGCGACGGCGGGGGCGCCCTGGTCGGCCGGGAGCGCCGGCGGCGGAGCGGACGGGGCGGGACGCCCGCCGGACCGGGAGCGCCCGCGGCGCACGGCCCACACGACGGCCGCGACCACGGCGGCCACCACGATGACCGCGACGGCGACGCCCGCGGGCGACTGGAGGAAGTTCAGCAGCGCATCCATGACCCCATCATCCCCCACGTCAGGGGCGTCGGGCCGCCTGGAGATCCTCCACCTTCTGCGCGACCTGCTCGAGGCGCCCGTATCCGGGCAGCCCCTCGGGGTCGATGTAGGCGCTGCCGTCGTGCTCATCGGCGGAGAGGAGGTCCGCCAGGGACGTCCCGACCGGCGCGACGGGATCCTCCTCGGGCGCGGCGTCGCCGCGCTCCTGGAGGCGCGCGGCCTGCTCGCGCAGACGTGCCTGCCACGAGGATGCGGGGCGCCGCGACACGGCGACGCCGACCACCACGGCGACCGCCAGGACGACGAGGAGCACGGTGGTGAGTGCGATGACGGCGATTCCCTCAGGCATGCCCCCACCGTCCCACGCCCGCGCCACGTCTCCAAGGGGAAGCACCCGCCGCGATCGAATCGTGATCATGAGTCCGCTCACGTCGGCGGGCGGCGCCCCTCAGGAGGCCAGGCGCTGGGAGACGACCGCCGTCACCCCGTCGCGCATCGTCACCCCGTACAGGGCGTCGGCGATCTCCATCGTCCGCTTCTGGTGGGTGATGACGATGAGCTGGCTGGAGCGGCGCAGCTCCTCGAGGATCCGCAGCAGGCGCGAGAGGTTGACGTCGTCCAGGGCGGCCTCGACCTCGTCCATCACGTAGAACGGGGAGGGCCGCGCCTGGAAGATCGCGATGAGGAAGGCCAGGGCCGCCAGCGACCGCTCGCCGCCGGACAGCAGGGACAGCCGCTTGACCTTCTTGCCGGCCGGGCGGGCCTCGATCTCGATGCCGGTCTCCAGCATGTCGTCGGGATCGGTGAGGACCAGGCGCCCCTCGCCCCCGGGGAAGAGCACCTCGAAGGTGTGGGCGAACTGCTCCTGGATGTCGCGGAAGGCGGAGGAGAACGCCTCGCGGACCAGCCCGTCGACGTCGTCGACGATCCGCAGCAGATCCGCCTTGGACTTCTTGAGGTCCTGCACCTGGGAGACGAGGAACTCATGGCGCTGGGACAGGGCCGCGTGCTCCTCCAGGGCGAGCGGATTGACCCGGCCGAGCCGCTCCAGCTCCCGGGCGGCCCGGGTGAGCGCCTGCTCCTGTTCGGCGCGGACGTAGGGGACGGGGTCCTGCCCGTCCTCCGATGCGGGCACCAGGTTGTGCGGGCCGTACTCCTCGATGAGCGGGTCGACCTCGAGTCCGATCTCCTGCAGGGCCGTCTCGGCCAGGTTCTCCAGGCGCAGGGTCATCTCCGCGCGGGCGACCTCGTCGCGGTGGGAGGCGCCCGTGGCCTCGCCGAGCTCCTCCGTCAGCGCGTCGATGCGCCGCCGCCGGGCGAGGATCTCCTGGGAGGAGGCCGACCGGGCCTCCTCGGCCCGGCGCCGGGCCTCGTCCGCGCGCTCCAGCGCATGGGCGGCGGCCTCGACGGCGGCGGTGGCGCCCGCGTGGACGGCGCGCGCCACCTCCGCACGCTC
>JAFAAX010000181.1 GCA_023426345.1 Actinomycetes bacterium | reverse complement strand
GGAGGACGAGGGCGCCCGCGCGTCGCTGGGCTGGGGGGACCTGCCCGGCGAGCGGGGGCGGGACGCCGCCGCGATGCTCGACGCGGACGCGCCGGGCGGCGCGCTGTCCGGGCTGCTCATCGGCGGCGTGGACCTGCGCGACGTGGACGATCCCGAGGGCGCGGCGCGCGCGATCCAGGGCGCCGGGTTCGTGGTCTCCCTGGAGGTGCGGGCCTCCGCGGTGACGGAGCTGGCGGACGTCGTGCTGCCGGTGGCGCCGCCGCTGGAGAAGAACGGCACGTTCATCAACTGGGAGGGCCGCCTGCGCCCCTTCGGCCAGGCCGTGTCCGCCCGTTCGCTCACCGACCGCGACGTCCTGGGCCGGTTGGCCCAGGAGTTCGGCGTCGACCTGGGCGTGGAGACCCTGGACGACCTGTACGGCGAGGTCAACCCCCTGATGGAGTGGTCCGGCGCCCGTCCCGCCTTCGAGGAGGCGGAGGCCCCGGCCCCCGTGGCCGTCGGCGCCGGACAGGCCGTGCTGGCCACGCACAAGCCGATGCTGGACGCCGGCCGCCTGCAGGACGGCGCGCCGTGGCTGGCCGGCTCGGCCCGCCGGCCCGTCGTCCTGGCCTCGCGCGAGACGCTGGCGCAGGCCGGGGTCGAGGAGGGTGCGCTGCTCACGCTGTCCACCGACCGCGGTTCCCTCACCCTTCCCGCCGAGTCCTCGGACCTGCCCGACCACGTCGTGTGGGTGCCGGAGTGCTCGCAGGGATCCCTCGTCCACGAGTCGCTGGGGGCCGCCGGGTCCCCGGTGGCGTTGAGCGCCACAGCGGAGGTGGCCCGGTGAACATCCCTCTCACGATGGCGGTCCCCGACTACACGGCGGCGGACTTCTCCCAGGAGACGTGGTGGCTGACCCTCATCAAGGCGGTCTTCATCATTGTGTACCTGATCGTCGGCGTCATCATGGCGCTGTGGGTCGAGCGCCGCGGCCTGGGGCGCATGCAGACCCGTCCGGGCCCGAACGTCGCCGGTCCCCTGGGCCTGCTCCAAGCCGTCGCCGACGCCGTCAAGCTCCTCTTCAAGGAGGACATCCGCTCGACGGACCGCTCGGACAACTTCTTGTACTGGCTGGGCCCGACGCTGGCCGCGTTCTGCGCCTTCAGCACGATGGCGGTCATCCCGATGGGGCCGAACGTGTCGATGTTCGGCCATTCGACGCCGCTGCAGCTGGCGGACATGCCGGTGGCGACGCTCTACATCCTCGCGATCACCTCGCTGGGCCTGTACGGCATCGTCCTGGGCGGCTGGTCGGCGCGCTCCACGCTGCCGCTGTACGGGGCGGTGCGCTCCTCGGCCCAGGTGATCTCCTACGAGCTCTCGATGGGCCTGGCGCTGGTGTCCGTGTTCCTCATGACGGGCTCCATGTCGACCTCCCAGATCGTCGCCAGCCAGGGGCGCTTCTGGTACTTCATCCTGATCCCCGCCTTCGTCATCTACTGCATCTCCGCGGTCGGTGAGATCAACCGCCTGCCCTTCGACCTCCCCGAGGCCGAGGGGGAGCTGGTCGCGGGCCACATGACCGAGTACACCGGCATGAAGTTCGGGTGGTACTACCTCTCCGAGTACATCAACATGCTCAACGTGTCGGCGGTGGCCACCACGATGTTCCTGGGCGGCTGGCACGCGCCGTGGCCCTTCAGCCACATCGCGCCCCTCAACGACGGCTGGTGGGGGATATTGTGGTTCCTCCTCAAGGTGTGGTTCTTCATGTTCCTCATCATCTGGACCCGCGGCACCCTGATCCGCATCCGCTACGACCAGTTCATGTCGTTCGGCTGGAAGCGGCTCATCCCCATCGCGCTGGGATGGGTGGTCGCCGTGGCGGTCCTGCGGGGGGCCACGAGCTTCCTGTCGCTGAGCCTGCCGCAGCTGCTGGGCGCGATTGTCGCGATCTTCGTCGTCGTCATGGCCGTCATGTGGATCGCCGACGCGCGCGAGATGCGCCGGGAGGCTGCCGCCGAGAAAGCCGCGGAGGAGCAGGCGGCGGTCCCGTTCGACCCGATGGCGGGCGGCTTCCCCGTCCCGCCTCTGCCCGGCCAGACCCTGCCGCCCAGCCCGCGGGCCGGCCGCGCGCCCATCGCCGCCACGGTGTCCGAGGGACCGTCCGCAACCCGTGAGGAGGAGGACCCCGAATGAGCAAGAAGAGGCAGAACGACCCGGACGCCTGGCGTCCGGACGTCGAGCCCAAGAGGAACGGGAAGTTCGCCGCGCCCGTCCCCACCGAGGAGATGCGCTACGAGCACGACCCCCGCGGGCCGGTCGGCGAGTTCTTCGCCCCGGTCGCCGGATACGGCGTGACGATCACCTCCTTCTTCGGCCCCGACGCCACGGAGCAGTACCCCTTCGAGGGGCCCTACCTCCAGCCCCGGTTCCACGGCCGCCACCACCTCAACCGCTACGCGGACGGCCTGGAGAAGTGCATCGGCTGCGAGCTGTGCGCCTGGGCGTGCCCGGCGGACGCGATCCTGGTGGAGGCCGCCTCGAACACGCCCGACGCGCAGTACAGCCCCGGCGAGCGGTTCGGCAGCGTCTACCAGATCAACTACCTGCGCTGCATCTTCTGCGGCCTGTGCATCGAGGCCTGCCCGACGCGCGCGCTCACGATGGGCCACGACTTCGAACTGGCCGAGTACGACCGCGAGACGGAGATCTACGAGAAGCAGGATCTCCTCGTCCCGCTGTCCGACGGCATGCTGGCGCCGCCCCACCCGATGGTCGCCGGACTGTCGGACGGGGACTACTACCGCGGCGCCGTGACGGGTCCGACGCAGCCCCAGGTCGACTGGGTGCGCGCGCACCGCCCCGACGACCCCTCCCTGGCGACCGCGTCGGTCGCCGCCACCACCACTGAGGAGGCTCAGCAGTGAACCCCATGGCCTCTTGGCCCGCGATGGGCAGCACGGGGGAGGTGATCCTGTTCTGGTGCGTGGCGGTCGTCATGGTCGTCGGCGCCCTGGGCGTCCTGTTCTTCAAGAAGGCCGTCTACGCCGCGATCAGCATGATCGCCGTCATGCTCGGCCTGGCCCTGCTCTACTTCGCGCTCGGCGCGCCCTTCCTGGGGGCCGTCCAGGTGGTCGTCTACACCGGCGCGATCATGATGCTGTTCCTGTTCGTCCTCATGATGATCGGCGTCGGCGCCTCCGACGAGTATCAGCGCCAGCGCCGCGGCGCCATCGTCGGCGCCGTGCTGCTGGCACTGGGCCTGGCGGTCATCCTCATCGGCGTCCTCGCCCACACCACGGTGTCCGACGCCGTGGGCATCGACGGGGACCCCTACAGCAACAAGCCGATCACGCAGATCGCCGTCTCACTGTTCTCGGAGCACTGGCTGTCGATGGAACTCGCCGGGATGCTGCTCATCACCTCCGCGATCGGCGCCATGCTGCTCACCCACACCGATCGCCTCGGCCCGGCGATCGGCCAGCGCACCACCGCCGAGGCGAAGATGCGGGCCTTCGCGGACACGGGGCGCCACATCGGCCAGCTCCCGGCGCCCGGCGTGTACGCCGAGTCCAACGCCGTCGACGTGCCCGCCCTGTCGGGGGAGACGATGGGCCCCGTCGAGGAGTCCGTGCCCCGCGTGCTGCGCGTGCGCGGCCTCGACCGCTCTCTGGCCGAGGTGTCCCCCGAGGTCGCCGCCTCCCTCCAGCTGGAGCGCTCCGGCGACACCAGCGAGGCCCTGTACGGCGCGGCCGCCACCGAGTCCGTGGAGCGCTCCGGCGCCTGGGGAATGCCCGGCCCGGGAGCCCCCGACGGCCTCCGGCAGCCGCAGGCCCGCCCCGAGGAGTCGACCGCCCCCTCGGGTCCCGGCATCGTGAGCGCGGACGAGCCGGAGCACCTGGACGCCGGGGCCCCCGGCACGGATCAGGTCACCGGACCCGGGTCCAGCGCCGACCCCGAGGGCCCCGCGGTCCCCGGTGAGCCCGCGCCGACCGACGCGACGGACCCGAAGGAGGAGGAGAAGTGACTCTGGGCTGGTACCTGGCACTCGCCGCGGTGCTGTTCTCCATCGGGGCGGCCGTCGTCCTGGTGCGCAAATCGGCGGTGATCTCCCTGATGGGGGTCGAGCTCATGCTCAACTCCGCGAACCTCGTGTTCGTCACCTTCGCGCGCCTCCACGGCGACGTGTCCGGCGAGATCATGGCGTTCTTCGTCATGGTGGTCGCCGCGGCCGAGGTCGTGGTCGGGCTGGCGATCATCGTGTCGATCTTCCGGTCGCGCAACACGACCAGCGTCGACGACGTCAACCTGCTGAAGAACTGAGGGAGGACCCTGACATGCCATTCGCAACCCTCCCGATGATCGCCGGCGCCCAGGCCGTCGACGGCGCCGCCGGCCTCACGCCGGCCACGGGCGCCGCCTCGCTGGCCTGGCTGATGATCGCGATCCCGCTGGCCTCCGCCGTCGCGCTGCTCCTGCTCGGGCGCCGCTCGGACGGGTGGGGCCACTGGCTGGCCGTCGCGGCCTCGTGGGCGTCCTTCGCCGTCGGCGCGGTCGTCCTGGTCCAGATGCTCGGCGCGGACCCCGCGTCGCGGCGCATGGCCTCCGAGCTGTTCGCCTGGATCCCCGCCGGGGACCTCTCGGTGAAGGTGGGGCTGCTGGTCGACCCGCTGTCCATGACGTTCGTCATGCTGGTGACCTTCGTCGGGTCCCTCATCCACGTCTACGCCGTGGCCTACATGGAGCACGACGCCGACCGCCGGCGATTCTTCGCCTACCTCAACCTGTTCATCGCGGCCATGCTCACGTTGGTCCTCGCGGACTCCTATCCGGTGCTGTTCGTCGGCTGGGAGGGCGTCGGCCTGGCGTCCTACCTGCTCATCGGCTTCTGGAACCAGGTGCCGGACAACGCGACGGCCGCGAAGAAGGCCTTCGTCATGAACCGCGTGGGCGACATGGGCCTGCTCGTCGCGATGATGGCGATGGTGGCGTACCTGGGCACCCTCGACATGGCGGACGTCTCCGCCGGCGTCGGCGCGCTGCCCCAGGCCCAGGCCACGGTCATCGGGATCTTCCTGCTGGTCGCCGCCTGCGGCAAGTCCGCGCAGTTCCCGTTGCAGGCGTGGCTGGGCGACGCCATGGCGGGTCCGACCCCCGTGTCGGCCCTCATCCACGCCGCGACCATGGTCACCGCCGGCGTCTACCTGATCGTCCGCTCCGGCGCCGTCTACCTGGCCGCCCCCGCGGCGGCCACCGCCGTCGCGATCGTCGGCGCGATCACGCTGCTGATCGGGGCCGTCATCGGCTCCGCGAAAGACGACATGAAGAAGGTCCTCGCGGCCTCGACGATGTCCCAGATCGGCTACATGATGCTGGGCGCCGGCCTGGGCCCGATCGGCTGGGCCTTCGCGATCTTCCACCTGTTCACCCACGGCTTCTTCAAGGCCCTGATGTTCCTGGGCGCGGGCTCCGTCATGCACGCGATGTCCGACCAGGTGAACATGCGCCGGTTCGGCGCCCTGCGCACCGTCATGACGACGACGTGGATCACGTTCATGATGGGATGGCTGGCCATCCTCGGCGTCCCGCCGTTCTCCGGGTTCTTCTCGAAGGACAAGATCATCGAGGCCGCCTTCGCCGCCGACACCTTCGGAACGGCGTCGGCCCCGTGGATCGGGTGGGTCTACGGGCTGGTCGCGATGGTCGGCGCGGGGATCACCGCGTTCTACATGTCCCGCCTGTTCTTCATGATCTTCCACGGCAAGGCCCGCTGGACCACCGAGGCCGAGGGCGCCCCCGTGCACCCCCACGAGTCCTCGCCGCTGATGACCGTCCCCATGATCATCCTCGCGATCGGGGCGGTCGCCGTCGGCGGCCTCCTGTCCATCGGCGGGGCCTTCACGGACTGGCTGACCCCGGCGATCGGCACCCTGGGGCACGGCGAGCCCGTGCTGCCGGAGATCGCCATCCAGATCGCCACCCTCGTGCTCGTCCTGGGCGGGGCCTACCTGGCCTGGCGGCGCTACGGAGCGGCGGAGGTGCCCACGGCGGTGCCCGCCGGCAACGCGCTCACGGTGGCGGCCCGCAACGACCTCTACCAGGACGCGGTCAACGAGACCCTGTTCATGGCGCCCGGCGTCGCCCTCGTCACCGCCGCGACGGTCGGAGACCGCGTGGTCGTCGACGGGGCGGCCGAGGGACTGGGCACCGTCGCGCAGGGCGCCGGCAAGGCGGTCGCAACGACCCAGACGGGGTATGTGCGCGCCTACGCGTCCTACATCCTGGGCGGCGTGGTCGTCGCCCTGGCCATCGTCCTCGGCTTCATGCTGTGAGGGCGGGAGGAGAACTCATGGAAATCACCGCATTCACCGATGCCTCCTTCCCGTGGCTGACGCTGCTGGTCGTCCTCCCGACGGTCGGCGGCGCGCTGGTGAGCCTCGTGCCCGCGCTGCGCCGTCGCGGACGGGCGCTGGCCCTGGGCCTGTCGGTCGTGGAGCTGGCGCTCGTCATCGCCGCCGCCCTCACGTCCTTCGACTGGGCGCAGTCCTCCACGTACCAGATGGTCGAGGCCCACGCCTGGATCCCGCAGATCGGGGTGTCCTGGGCCCTGGGCGTCAACGCCCTGGGCCTGGTCATGCTCCTCCTCGCCACCGCCCTGGTGCCCCTGGTGCTCCTGGCCGGCTGGAAGGACGACGCCGACTCCCCGTCGGACCAGGGCGCCTACGCGGCCCTGGTGCTGGTCCTCGAGGCCTTCATCGTGGTGATCTTCGGCGCCTTCGACGTCGTGCTGTTCTACATCGCCTTCGAGGGCATGCTGATCCCGCTGTACTTCATGATCGGGCGCTACGGGGTGGGCGATCCCCAGGCGCGCCGCCACGCGGCGATCAAGTTCCTCCTGTACTCCCTGGCCGGCGGCCTGGCGATGCTCGGCGGCCTGGTCGCCTTCGCGGCGTTCGCCCCCGACGGCGCCCCAGCGGACACGCTGTTCCGCCTGGACACGGCCTCCCAGGTCGCCCCCGGGTTCTCCTCCGGCGTGCAGATGGGCATCTTCATCACGTTCCTCATCGCATTCGCCATCAAGGCGCCGATGGTCCCCGTCCACACGTGGCTGCCCGACACGGCGGCGGCGGCGCGCCCGGGCACCTCGACCCTGCTGGTCGGCGTGCTCGACAAGATCGGCACGTTCGGGATGATCACCCTGTGCCTGCGCCTCTTCCCGGACGCCTCGGCGTCCGCGAAGTGGGTGCTGTGCGCGCTGGCGGTCCTGTCCATCCTCTGGGGGGGCCTGGCCGCCATCGGGCAGACCGACGTCATGCGCCTGGTGTCCTACACGTCCGTGTCCCACTTCGGGTTCATGGTGCTCGGCATCTTCATCGGCTCCTCGGTGGCGCTGACCGGCGCGATGTTCTACATGGTCGCCCACGGGATCTCGATCGCGGCGCTGTTCCTCATCTCCGGGTTCCTCACGGAGCGCGGAGGCTCCCGCGACATCGCGCACTACCGCGGCATGCAGCGCGTGACGCCGGTCATCGCCGGGACGTGGCTGGTCGCGGGCCTGGCCACGATCGCGCTCCCGGGCCTGTCCGGGTTCGTCCCGGAGTTCCTCGTGCTCATGGGCACCTACCGGGTCAACGTCCTGCTGGCGATCCTCGCGGTGCTGGGCGTCGTCATCGCCGCCCTGTACATTCTGCTGCCCTACCAGAAGATCTTCACCGGGCCCGCCCGGGAGGGCGTCGACGCCCTGCCCGACATGGACGGGCGCGAGAAGACGGTGGTCGTGCCCCTCATCGCCGCCATGGCGGTCCTGGGCATCTGGTCCGCGCCGCTGGTCGGAGCCCTCACCCCGGTGGCGCAGGACGCCGCCGCGGCCGTCGAGACCACGTCCTCCGCCGAGGCCTGGGGCCCGGCCGCGCCGCAGGCCGGGGACGCCCTCGTCGCGGACGGGACGACCCCCGCCGCACTGTCTGCCAGCACCCGGGCGGGCGCTGACGAAGGGAGCACGAAGTGAACCTGTTCAGCACTGCCGAGTTCACGACCCCCACCATCGGATGGGCGTCGCTGGCACCGGTCCTCATCGTGCTGGGCGCGGCCGTCATCGGCGTCCTGGTCGAGTCCTTCGCGCCCCGCTCCGCGCGCCGCCCCGTCGGGATCGGCATCGCGCTGGCGGCCACGCTGGGCGCCGCGATCGCCGTCGCCGTGCGCTGGGTCCAGGCGTCCCCGTCCTCGCTGGGGGAGTACATCGAGGACCCGCTGACGCTCGCCTCCCAGTTCATCCTGGCGGTCGTGGGCGTCGTCGCGATCCTCGTCATGGCCGACCGCACGCAGGTCGGCGACGGCGCGTTCGCGGGCCAGCCCTCGGACCGCCCCGGCTCCAGCGACGAGCAGCGCACGCTCACGGAGAACTACCAGCGCTCCGAGATGTTCCCGCTCACACTGTTCAGCCTGGGCGGCATGATGGTGTTCCCCGCGGCGGACTCGTTCATCGCGCTCTTCGTCGCGCTGGAGCTGATGTCCCTGCCGCTGTACATCCTCGCGGCCACGGCCCGCCGGCGGCGCCAGCTGTCCCAGGAGGCCGGCCTCAAGTACTTCCTGCTCGGCGCCTTCGCCTCGGCGTTCCTGCTGATGGGCGCCGCCCTGCTGTACGGCTACTCCGGGACCCTCACGATCTCGAAGACCGCGACCTCGCTGCCCCAGACGTCGGGCATGGACTGGCTGGTCGTCGCCGGATCCCTGCTGGTGATGGTCGGCCTGCTGTTCAAGGTCGCGGCCGTCCCGTTCCACGCGTGGACGCCCGACGTCTACACCGGCGCCCCGACGCCTGTCACCGGATTCATGGCGGCGGCCGTCAAGGTCGCGGCCTTCGCCACGATGCTCCGCTTCTACCAGGTGGTCGCGGGCCAGCTGCAGTGGGACCTCATGCCGGTGCTCGCGGTCATCGCGGGGCTGACGGTGGTCGTCGGCACGTTCGCCGGCGTGGTCCAGGACGACGTCAAGCGGATGCTCGCCTATTCCTCCATCGCCCACGCCGGCTTCCTGCTGATCGGCGTTCTGTCCTTGCAGAAGGGCTCGGCCGGGCACGTGCTGTTCTACGTCCTGGGCTACGCGATCGCCACGGTCGGCGCCTTCGCCGTGGTCACGCTGGTGCGTTCCGCCGACGCCGAGGGGGCCACGGGCGGGGAGGCCACCGCCCTGGAGCGGTGGGCCGGCCTGGGCAAGCGCTCGCCGTGGGTGGCGGGCTCGATGCTGGTGTTCCTGCTGTCCTTCGCGGGCATCCCGCTGACCTCCGGTTTCGTCGGCAAGTTCGTCCTGTTCGCTGACGGCTTCCGCGGGGGCCTGGGCTGGCTGGTCGGCATCGCGCTGGCGTGCTCGGTCGTCACGGCGTTCTTCTACTTCCGGCTGGTGCGCCTGATGTTCTTCACGGAGCCCACCGGCCGGACCGTCGTCGTGACCTCGGAGGGACTCTCCGCGGTTGCCATCGCCCTGTGCGTCGTGGGTACGATCGTGCTGGGTGTCTTCCCGAACCCGGTCCTGTCCCTCCTGAACGAGGTGGTCGTACTTCTGCCGTGATCACTCCCCCCGATCTGCACGTTCCCGCGCTCGAGGCCGCCATCGCGCCGGGCCTCGAGGCGGTGGAGGACCTTCTTCAGCGTTCCGTGTCCGGGTCGCGCGACCTGGTCGACGACCTGACGGCCCATCTCGCGCAGGCCGGGGGGAAGCGCATCCGTCCGCTGCTCACACTCGTGTGCGCGCAGTTCGGCACGCCCAACCGGGCGCTGTCCGCCGAGGTCGTCGCCGCGGCCGCCGCCATGGAACTCACGCACCTGGCGTCGCTCTACCACGACGACGTCATGGACTCGGCTCCCACGCGCCGCGGCGTGCCCTCCGCCCAGCACGTCTGGGGCAACAACCGGGCGATCCTGGCGGGGGACATCCTGTTCGCCCGCGCGTCCACGCTCGTCGCCTCGCTGGGCTCGGAGTCCGTGGACCGTCACGCCCGGACCTTTGAGCGCCTGTGCCTCGGGCAGCTCAACGAGAGCTTCGGGCCCGAGCCCGATGACGATCGCGTCGATTTCTACGTGCAGGTGCTCGCCGACAAGACCGGGTCGCTGCTGTCGGCCGCGGCGGACTTCGGGGCCCTGCACGGCGGTGCGCCGCAGGGCGTCGGAGACGTCGTGGCGGACTTCGGCGAGAAGGTCGGCGTCGCCTTCCAGATCGCCGACGACGTCCTGGACCTCGCCTCCTCGGGCGACGCCTCCGGGAAGACGCCCGGCACGGATCTGCGCGAGGGCGTCGACACGCTGCCCGTCCTCCTGCTGCGCCGGCGCGAGCAGTCCGGCACGCTCGACGACGCCGGGCGCGCCATCCTGGCCGATCTGGGGGGCGACCTCGCCTCCGACGAGGCGCTGGCCTCCGTCGTCGCCCGGTTGCGCACCCACGACGTGCTGGAGGAGACTCGCGCGCTGGCCCATCGGTGGGCTCGTTCGGCGGTCGATGCCCTGGCGCCGCTGCCCGATGGGGAGCCGAAGACGGCACTCGTCTCGTTCGCGCACCTCATGGTCGATCGCGTCGCCTGACGCGGCCCGCTCCGCCCCTGCCGGTTTCTCTCCCGTCCCTCCCGTGAGGTTCGCCCAAGTGGGACCGCGAGGTTCGCCCATCCGCCTGGCCCCGCGAAGTGCGTCCGTGGCTCCCTCCCCGCGGCTGGACAGCACCAAATGGTCGGACGAGTCTGAAGCGACTCTCCGAATTTCACCAGGTCATGGCGCTTTTCTCGGGATGTTCCTTCGTCTGGCGCTCGACCATTTGGTGCCGTCCTCCGAGTCCGACCATGCGGGGGCAGAAGCGAGCGACGCCCCCGGGAGGAGAGGACCTCCCGGGGGCGTCGCCCTCGTCACAGATGGCGAGGCACGGACTCAGCGTTCGACCTGACGCGTTCTCACCGCCAGGACAGGACGGGGACCCGTACCTGCGCCGATGGGCCGTCAGCCGTGGCGGCGGACCGCCACGGTCACACCGGCGCCGATCGCGGCCACCAGCACCGCGAGCAGAGCCAGGACCCCGGCATCCGTCCCCGTGGAGGCCAGGCCGCCGCCGGGAGTCGCCGAACCAGACGCCGATGCGGACGGTGCCGGAGTGGCCGGCTGGCCCGTCGGGGTGTCGGAGGGCTCTGGTGTCGGAGCGACATACGGTGTCGTCGTGATGCGCCAGTTGTCGACGAAGAAGTCAGCGGGATCGATGACACCCGTGCCCTGGGCGTACTCGATCATCTCCTGCCGGATCTCCTTCTGGGCGTCGTAGACGAGCGGCATATCACCGACGTAGCTCACGTAGTCGCCGCCACCGGACTGGCGGTAGTTGTTGATGGCCAGAATGAACTGGTCGTCATCGGCCACCGGCTCGCCCTGGTAGGTGAGGTTCTCGATGCGGGAACCCACGGGCTGGGAGACATCGATGAGATAGTCGACTCCGGTCAGGGCGTCGTAGTTGTAGTCCGGGATACCCGAGGTCGAGTCCGCGCCCCTCGTGAGCGAGGGCCGGGGAGCCCCGGTGCAGGTCTCCGGGTCGAACACGGCGCCGACCTCGGTCTGGCAGAAGTACATCGCCGAGTACTCGAGGTAGTCCCTCATCTGTGCGCCGGTGATCCGAGAGGCCATCAGCGTGTTCTCGTAGATGTAGAGGCCCGCCATGTCTTTGATCGTCACATCGCCCTTCGGGAAGAACGCATCGCGGGAGAAGGGCGAGACCTGCGCGATGACCGGCAGATCCCTGTCAGCCTCCTGGAAGGCGTCGGTGAGACCCTTGCCGTCGGCGATGCCCGCGGACACCACGTTGGTCATCACCTTGCCGACGAAGTCCATAATCGGGGTGTCCTTCCACCGCGAGTCAGCACCGGACATGTCCTCGGTGGCCGTGGCGACCTTCGTGTTGACGTAGTCCAGGGTGGCGCGATGGTCCGCTTGGAGGATCGGATCGTCGGTGAGCAGTGCGCCGTCAGTGAGGTCGCGGGCGTAGTCCTTCGACACCCACGAAGCGATCGCGTCGTCGTCGTACGAGGCGTCCGCCTTCGTCGGTCACTCGATGCCGACCGTTGCGTCGGTTCCGTCATCGGAGAACGTCAGCGGGATCTTGATGTCGGAGAGCACCTGGGCCCACATCCACGAGTGGGTGTAGAGCACGGGGGAGCCGTCGGGCGAGTGCGTGACGGTGCCGGGGACGTCCTGGTGGGTGTGCCCGCCCAGGACGATGTCGACGCCGTCGACCATCGTCGTGAGGAACTGCGCGGTGTTCTCCTGGAGTTCGCTGGGCTCCCAGTCCTGTGCGTCCCCGTGGCCCGTATGGGTCGCGATGATGACGATGTCGGCGCCCTTCGCCTTCATCTCGGGCACGTACGTGAGGGCGACCTCGGTCGGGTCTTCGAAGGTGAGCGTGCCGGAGACGTTCGCCTTGTCCCAGATCCGCACGCCGGGCGTCACCAGGCCGAGGACACCGACCGTCACGTCGTGGCCGGCCACCGTCGCGTGGTTGAGGACGTAGGGCGTGAAGGCCGGCTCGCCCGTCGCGTCGTCGATGACGTTGGCGCCCAGCAGCGGCATGTCGAGGTCGTTCTCGTAGGCGCGGAGTTTGTCCAGACCGTAGTTGAACTCGTGGTTGCCGAGCGACCCGGCGTTGTACCCGAGGTCGTTGAAGGCCTGCGCCATCGGGTGGATGTCGGAGCCGGAGGTCGCTTCGAGCTTCTCCGGCTGCATGGCCGCGAGGTACGTGAGCGGCGTGCCCTGGATGGTGTCGCCCGAGTCGTAGAGCAGGACTGAGCCGGCACCGCGGTCGGCGCGGATCTGCTGGATCGCGGTGCTGAGCCGTGCGAGGCCCACGTCCTGGCCGACCCCGTTCTTCGGCTGGGGCACCTGCGCCGTGTAGTAGTCCCAGTCGTAGACGTGTCCGTGGGTATCCGTGGTGCTGAGCACCGTCAGCGTGTTGGCATCCGCGTCGCCGTCCGCTCGGGTGACAGGCGTCTCCGCGTTGGTGGGGGGAGCGGCCTGTTCGAGGCCCGACGCCGGTGTCTCGACCTCCGTCGAGACGTCGACGGTGCCGGACTGCGACGTGTCCGTCGGTGTCGTGTCTGCGGCCAGCGCGGGTGTCAGTCCCGTCGCCGTCATCGCTGCTGCGGCCAGGAGAGCACATGCGGTGGCGGGCGCTCTCCAGTTCTTGACGCTCATTGTGTGTCCGATCGTCAGGTGTTGAGGGAATCGCTCGCGACCCATCTGTGCTGTCGCGCGCGCCTTTCGACCTTATCTCCCAGTGGCGGCGCGTACGAGCTCCTTCTGGGTTGCGAGGATCTTGGTCCCCGCTGTTCATCGCGCGTTCGCCCACGGGCGGATCCACGGCCGCGCTCCGCCCACATCAATGCAGTGGCGAGAACCGGGCTCCGCGCGCCACACGAACCGAACTCGATGCAGAACAGCACCGAAGTCGCCGGAGGAGGGGACCGAAGTCGCGGGGCGGGGTGGGATGGGGCGGGTGGGAACGACCGGGTGAGGTGGCCCTCAGTTGCGCGCGACCGGTCCCGGGTAGGATGGTCAGGCTGCGTGAATGCCGCCCGACGCGGGAGAGCACGCGGGGTGCGGGCGGTACGGAGGAGGAACTGACGCGTGAGCACTGTGAACGTCGCTGTGATCGGAGCGGGCCCGGCCGGGATCTACGCCTCGGACATCCTGTCGAAGTCCGGACTGGACGTGAACATCGACCTGTTCGAACGCCTGCCCGCTCCCTACGGCCTGGTCCGCTACGGCGTCGCCCCTGACCATCCGCGCATCAAGCAGATCATCGTGGCGCTGTACAAGATCCTCCAGCGCGGCGACATCCGCCTGCTCGGCAACGTCGAGGTCGGCCGTGACATCACCATCGAGGACCTGCGCGATCACTATGACGCGATCATTCTGGCGACCGGCTCGGACCGCGACGCGCCCCTCGACATCCCCGGCATCGACCTGCCGGAGTCCTACGGCGCCGCGGACTTCGTGTCCTGGTACGACGGGAACCCGGACTACCCGCGCGCCTGGCCCCTGACGGCCCGCGAGGTCGCGGTGATCGGCGTCGGCAACGTTGCGCTGGACATCTCCCGCGTGCTGGCCAAGCACATCGAGGACATGATCGTCACGGAGATCCCCGAGAACGTCGCCGAGGGCCTCGCCCAGAACCGGATCACCGACGTCCACATCTTCGGCCGACGCGGCCCGGCGCAGGTCAAGTTCACGCCGCTGGAGCTGCGCGAGCTGGGCAAGGTCCCCGACGTGGACGTCATCGTCGACGAGGAGGACTTCCAGTTCGACGAGGGCTCCGAGAGGGCGCTGCGCGAGTCGAACCAGCAGCGCCAGGTCGTCAAGACCCTCACCAACTACGCGTCGGTGGACCCCGCGGAGCGCACGGCCAGCCGCCGCATCCACATCCACCTGTTCCAATCGCCCGTCGAGGTCCTCGCCGACGCCGAGGGCCATGTGCGGGCCCTGGTCGCCGAGCGGACGGAGCTCACCGGCGATGGGAACGTCCGCGGCACGGGCGTGATGACCACCTGGCCCGTCCAGGCCGTCTACCGCGCGGTGGGCTACTTCTCCTCGGCCATCCCGGGTGTGCCCTTCGACACCCGTCGCGGCGTCATCCCGAACATCGAGGGGCGCGTCGTGGAGTCCCCGGAGGCCGCCGCCCTCGGGTCCGCATCGACCGGGGCCCTCCCGTCCACCCGTGACGAGGGCGCCCCGCTCGCGACCTCATCGGATTCCCGGAGCCAGCCGGGGGAGGCGTCCTCGCCGGTGATCCCCGGCCTGTACGCGACCGGCTGGGTGAAGCGCGGACCGGTCGGCCTCATCGGCTCGACGAAGTCCGACGCCCAGCAGACCATCGCCCACCTGGTCGAGGACGCCCACGCCGGGCGGCTCCACGCGGGCACGTCCGCCGTCGGTCACGACGCCATGGTGCGGCTGCTCGACGAGAGGGGCGTCGCCTACACGACCTGGCAGGGATGGGAGCTGCTGGACGCCTACGAGCAGCAGCTGGGCTCCGCCTATGGCGGGCTGTCCCACGATCGCGGCCTGCGCGAGCGCATCAAGGTGGTCTCCCGCCAGGCCATGACCCGGATCTCCCGCGATGAGGTCCCCGCCGACCACGCGGACACCGCCGACCTCATCGGCCGTCCCGGGGAGATGGGCGCGCCCACCGCCGTCGAGCGCTTCGGCGAGGACTACTCCGGACCGGAGTCGATCCGCAACAGCCGCTGACGCCGGTCGCTCCCGCCGGGACCGGTCGGCGCGGGGCGAGACCGATTTGTGACCTTGGTAAACCCTGGGAACGGGCTGCTCGGCGCGCTCCGCGTCACCGTCGCAGGTAGCGTGGACGGGCGCGGTGGCGCGGCGAAAGGGGCGGGGAGCATGACGGGGTCGGGGCGCCGTTACCACAACGGATTGAAGACGCTGGGGCTGTTCCTGGTCCTGTGGGTGGTGCTGCTGGTCATCGGAGGGCTCATCGCCCAGGGGACGGGCAATTCGGCGTGGATCTGGATCTTCGCCGGGATCGGCCTGGTGCAGACCGCCTGGTCGTACTGGAACTCCGCGACGATCGCCTTGCGCCAGATGCGCGCCTATCCGGTCTCGGCCGAGGACCAGCCGGGGCTGTACGCGATCGTCACCGACCTGTCTCAGCGCGCCGGCCAGCCGATGCCGAGTATCTGGGTGGCGCCGACGCACTCCCCGAACGCCTTCGCGACGGGGCGCGATCCGGAGCATGCCGCCGTGTGCTGCACCGAGGGGATTCTCGCGATCCTGGGCGAGCGCGAGCTGCGCGCGGTGCTCGGGCACGAGCTCATGCACGTCTACAACCGGGACATCCTCACGTCCTCGGTGGCAGCGGCCATCGGGGGAGTGATCAGCTCGATCGCGCAGTTCCTCCTGTTCTTCGGAGGCGGGCGCAACCGGCAGGGCGGGGGGATGAACGCGTTGGCCGCCCTGGCCACCGCGATCCTGGCGCCCGTGGCCGCGTCGCTCATCCAGTTGTCGATCTCGCGGACCCGGGAGTTCGACGCCGACGAGGACGGCGCCCGCCTGGCCCAGGACCCCTTGGCCCTGGCCAGTGCGCTGCGCAAGATCGAGGGCATGACGGACAGGGTGCCCCTGGAGGCCACGCCCGCCAACGAGAACGTCGCCGCCATGATGATCGCGAATCCGTTCCGCGGTTCCGGCGTGAAGAAGCTGTTCAGCACACATCCGCCGATGGCGGAGCGCATCGCCCGGCTGGAGCGGATGGCCGGCTACTGAGGCCGAGGCTCAGCGGTAGTTGACGAACTGGAGGGCGGCGTCGATGCCGGCGGTCCCGGCGTCGGGGCCCTTGAGCAGGGCGATGACCGCCTGGAGGTCGTCGCGCGACTTCGAGGAGACGCGGACCTCGTCGCCCTGGATCTGGGCTTTGACGCCCTTCGGGCCCGAGTCGCGGATGAGCTTCGTGATCCGCTTCGCATTGTCCTGGCTGATGCCCTCCTTGAGGGGGACCACCAGCTTGTAGATCTTGCCCGACGCCTTGGGCTCGCGGCCCTCCAGGTCGAGGGCCTTCAGTGAGACGCCGCGGCGGATCAGCCGGCTCTCCAGGACGTCGAGGATCGCGTTGACGCGCTCAGGCGCGTTGGCCTGCATCTCGATCGCATCGCCGGCCAGATGGATCTCCGCGTCGACGTGGCGGAAGTCGTAACGCTGAGAAACCTCCTTGGCGGTCTGATTGACCGCGTTGTCCACCTCTTGGCGGTCCAATTTCGAGACGACGTCGAAGGACGAGTCGGCCATGGTGATACTCCTCTCGAAGGGGCGGATGGCTGGATGCGCGATTGGCGTCGCGGTCCGTTGCGCTGGTATTCTTTCACGGCGCCGCCCCTGAACCGGCGGCGCATGGCGGGGTTCCCGAGTGGCCAAAGGGAGCTGACTGTAAATCAGCCGCGGAATGCTTCGGGGGTTCGAATCCCTCCCCCGCCACAGGCTCCGGGAGACCGGGGTGGCCGCACGTGTGAGGTCCTTCTCAGGCCCGCCGATTGCTCCGGCGATCAGCGCTGGGATAGGGTTTCTCGCGTTGCCCCGATAGCTCAGTCGGCAGAGCGTCTCCATGGTAAGGAGAAGGTCAAGGGTTCGATTCCCTTTCGGGGCTCTGGTTGTGGATCGCCGCCCGGCGAGCCGCGGCCGTAGCGGCGGGGTAGCTCAGCCGGTCAGAGCGCACGACTCATAATCGTGAGGTCGCGGGTTCGATCCCCGCCCCCGCTACCAACAGGATCATCCGGGCAGGCCGGGTGACCGGCGAGACTCTCAAGCGAGGTAGGGACCGTGGCAAGCAAGTCGCAGGATGTGCGCCCCAAGATCACACTGGCCTGCTCAGTGTGCAAGGAGCGCAACTACATCACGAAGAAGAACCGTCGCAACACGCCGGATCGCCTGGAACTGAACAAGTACTGCCCGCGCTGCCGGAAGTCGACGCTCCACCGCGAGACCCGCTGAGTCCCGCTCTCCGGAGCACCGCCCACGACCCCGGCCAGTCCCTGAGGACTCTCCGGGGTCTCGTGCATTGACGAGGCCGTCCCTGCCTTCCCAGGCGGATGGCCTCGTCGCTTCGCGATCGGGTCGCCCATCGACACTGATCGTCCCGCCACTCCTCATGATCGCCGCTTCTGGGGCGAGGGCCGCCCTCGTCCCCGGACCGGCCCCGACCGCCCCACCCCCTTCATCACCGTCCCCGCGACGCCTCCCACGAGCCCGACGCGGCCTCCTTCCCCCCATCGCGCCCCCATCCTTTCGGAGCCTGCTGTGTCCCCCGTCATCTCCCGCGCCCGCACCGCGCGTGCCACCTGGGCGTGTCTGTTCGTCTTCTTCATCCTGGGAGCCTCCGCGGCCTCCTGGGTGTCGCGGCTGCCGGCGCTGCGCGACGCCTTGGACCTGGCGCCGACGGAGCTGGCGCAGATGCTCCTGATCGGTTCCCTGGGATCGTTGATCGCCCTGCCGTCGTCGGGCCCATTGGTCGGGCGCATCGGCGCCCGGGCGACGACCCGCCTGGGCGTGGGACTGTGGACGCTCGGCATCGTCGGGGTCGCGTTGGCCGCCCACGTCGCCTCGCGCCCGGCGCTGTCCGCGTGCCTGATCGCGGTGTGCTGCGGATCCTCGCTGTGGTCGGCGACCTCGAACATCGAAGGCGGCCTGGTCGAGGCCGCCCGGCGGCGGGTCCTGCTGGACAAGCTCCACGCGATGTTCTCCCTGGGCATGGTGACGGGCGCGCTCATCGGCGCGGCCCTGGCCGGCCTGGGGGTGTCCGTCACGGTGCACCTCCTCGTGATGTCCGCGGTCATCCTGGCGAGCACGCTGGCCGCCTCCCACTTCTATCTCAGCGAGACCGAGGTCGCGGGGTTCTCGGTCGCAGCCGGGGCTGCCGCCGGCGGCCCGAGCGGTCCCGACCAGGAGGCGGCGGCCCGCGCCGGCGCCCGCGCCCGCGGCCGCACCCGACAGGCCTGGTCGGAGCGCAACACGGTCCTCGTCGCGCTGATGGTGCTGTCCGGCGGGCTGATGGAGGGGGCCGCGAACGACTGGCTGGCCCTGTCGATGATCGACGGGTACGGCATGGAGGCCGCTCAAGCGTCCCTGGTGCTTTCGGCGTTCCTCACCATCATGGCCACTGTGCGGATGCTCTCGACGGGGCTGCACCGCCGTTTCCGGGCCGATCGCCTGTTGCAGGCCCTCATGGTGGGCGCCTGCGCGGGCCTCCTGCTGGTGGCCTTCGCGCCGGCCTCGTGGGCGGCGCTGGTCGGCGTCGTCTTGTGGGCGGCCGGAGCGGCGCTCGTGTTCCCGACGGGCGCCTCGGCGCTGTCGAAGGATCCGTCGATGACCGCCGCGCGCGTGTCCGTGCTGTCGACCATCAACTACGGCGCGGCCCTGATCGGGCCACCGGTGCTGGGCCTCATGGCCGAGCACCTCGGCTATCACCGTGCGATGGCGGTGCTCGTCGTGCCGGTCGCTTTGGCGATCGCGCTGGCGCCGAACGTGCGCAAGGTCCCCGCCGCCCCGACGCCCGTGTGTCCCGTCGGGACTGAGAGCCTCCCCGCCGGGGTCGCCAGCATCGCGGCCGCACCCGAGGTGTTGCCCGCAGCACCCGAGGCGCTGCCCGCGCCGGCGCGCTGACCGGCCGCGAGCCCTCCCGCCGACGCCGCGAGGTGGGAGACTGATCGAGGAGATCACGCCGACCGCCGCCCGTCCCCTGGGAGGACACATGCACCTGCTCTGGAACCAGCCGCTGGCCCTGGATGTGCCCTGGCTGCGCGACGCCACGACGCTCCACGTCGGGGGCACCGTGTCGGCATGGGTGCTTGCGGGAACGGAGCAGGCCTTCATCGATGCGGTGCGCAACGCGGACCGCGACGGGCGGCCGCTGTTGGTGCTGGGCGGCGGATCGAACCTGTTCGCCTCGGACGAGCCCTTCGACGGCATCGTGGTCCAGGACGCGCGCCGCGAGATCCGCACGCGCGGCGAGGATCGGGCGGACGGCGTGGTGACCGTCACGTCGCCGGCGGGCACCGCGTGGGACGATCTGGTCGCCGCCACCGTCGAGCAGGGCCTCTCGGGCCTCGAGGCGCTCTCCGGCATTCCCGGGACCGTGGGGGCCGCTCCCGTCCAGAACGTCGGCGCCTACGGCCAGGACGTCGCGGCGACGCTGGTGTCCGTGCGCGCCTGGGACCGCGCGTTCGACCAGATCGCGGAGCTGACCGCCGAGCACCTGCGCCTGGGCTACCGCACCTCGGTCATCAAGCGGTCCCTGGCCGGCCCGCAGTCCGCGCCCGAGGAATCGGCCGGGCGGCAGTGGGGCCCGACCGGCCGGTGGGTGATCACGGAGGCCACCTTCGCGCTGCCGGCCTCCGGGCTGTCCGCCCCCGTCCAGTACGCGGAGCTCGCCCGTGTGCTGGGCGTCTCGATCGGGGATCGCGCCCCCGCATCGGAGGTGCGCGAGGCGGTCCTGACTCTGCGCCGCTCGAAGGGCATGGTGGTGGACCCCGACGACCACGACACGTGGAGCGCGGGCTCGTTCTTCACCAACCCGATCCTTCGCGCCGAATCGGCCGACGCGTTGCTCCCCCCCGAGGCCCCACGTTTTCCCGCCGGCCGGGACCAGGACGGCGCGCCCTTGGTCAAGACCTCCGCCGCCTGGCTCATCTCCCGTTCGGGGTTCGGCAAGGGGTACGCGGTGCCGTCCTCGTCCAGGGGCGACGAGGGCGACCCCGCCGTGTCCCCGGCCGACATCCTGCGGAAGACGCCTCGGAGCCCGCTGCCCGGCGAGGATCCGGACGCCCCGCGGGCCTCCCTGTCGACCAAGCACGTGCTGGCGTTGACCAACCGCGGCCGGGCGACCTCGCACGACATCGAGGTCCTGGCGCGCACGGTCCGCGAGGGCGTGCGTGACGCCTTCGGCATCGAGCTGGTCCCCGAGCCGGTCACCCTGGGCATCGACCTCTGAACGGCGCCGGTCAGCCCGGTGTCTTCTGGTCGGCGGCCGGGATCGGCGGGTCCGTCGGCAACGTCCGCGCCAGGCGCGCGATCGCGCGGGCGGCGCGGGGATCCGCCATCATCGACTCGTGGCCGGCCAGGGGCAGGACGGCATGTCGACGGACGCCCGGCAGGGGACAGGCGGGGACGCTCTGATCCCACGCCGCCTCGACGTGGAGGATCCGGTCGACGATCCCGGGAACGACCGCGGCGATCTCGTCGAGGGCGGGCGATCCGGGGGCCAGCTCTCGGAACCCGGGGGCCAGCCGGGCCAGCCGCGCCACCGGCGATCCCGCGAAGGGCGTGGCCACCGCGACCATGCCGCGCACACGGACCCCCTGCGCGCTGCCCATCACGGACGCGCCCACCAGCCCGCCCTTCGAGTGGGCGACCAGTGCGACGTCGCGCAGGTCCTCCCGCTCGAGCAGGCGTCCCACGCGTCCGGCCAGCTCCGGCACCGGCGCCGTCATCGCTCCGAGTTCCGGCAGCAGCCGGACGTCCCACCCGTCCTCGTGCAGGGCCTGGGCCCACACGGCGAGCGACCGCCAGTCCTCGTGGATGCCGGGCAGGCAGACCGCGGTCGCGGCGTGATCCCGCTCCGCCCGGAAGTCCTCCGGCCGGAGCCCCCGTGTCCGCCAGCGCGTGAGTCCGGCGCGCCGCGCGCCCGCCCGCAGCCAGTCCGAGGCGGCGATGAGGATCCGCTCCAGCGGCGCGGGGCCGCCCTCGTCAGGGGGTCTCATCCCCGGCCCCGGCCCGCGGAGAGCGCGGTGCCTCCCCGGCGGCGTGAGCATCCGCCGCCCCCGCGAGCCAGGCGTCGACCTGCGCCCGCCACCGCCGCTTGAGCGGCGCCGCGACCAGGGAGGCCTCGATCGACTGGCGCGCCAGGCCGGCCAGCTGCGCGTCGCTCAGCCCGTCGACGTCGCGGGCGTCGGCGTACTGGGCGAGCAGCCGCGAGTGGAACAGCAGCGGATCGTCGGCGCCCAGCGCCACCGTGGCCCCGTGCTCCATGAGGAGCCCCAGCGGGACGTGCCCGAAGTCGGAGTAGACGCCCAGATGGACGTTCGAGGTGGGGCACACCTCGAAGGCGATGCCGTCCTGGATGAGGCGGTCGAGCAGATCCGGGTCCTCCGTGGCGCGCACGCCGTGGCCCAGCCGCTTCGGGGACAGGGCGGCGACGACCTCGCGGACGGAGTCGGGGCCCAGCAGCTCTCCGCCGTGCGGGACGGAGGCCAGCCCGGCGTCGCGGGCGATGTTGAACGCGGTGGAGAACTCGGCGGTCGACCCCACGCGCTCGTCGTTGGACAGCCCGAATCCGACGACCCGTCCCGGATCCTGCCCGGCGTAGCGGGCGGCCAGCCGGGCCAGCGTGCGCGCGTCCAGCGGGTGCTTGATCCGCGAGGCCGCGACGACGATCCCGACATGCACGCCGGTGGCCTCAAAGGCCCGGCCGGCCTCGTCCAGGACGATCTCCAGCGCCGGGGTGAGTCCCCCGACCCACGGCGCGTAGGACGTCGGGTCGACCTGCATCTCCAGATGGACGGATCCCTCCGCCGCCTCGTCCTCGGCTGCCTCGCGGACGATCCGGCGCATCACGGCCTCGGAGCGGACCAGGGCGCGCGCGGCGTCGTAGGAGCGCTGGAAGCGGAACCATCCGCGGGCGTCGGCGGGGACGCGCAGCGGATCGAGGTCGAGCAGGTGGGGCGGCAGGCGGACGCCCTGCTCGCGGGCGAGCTCCACCATCGTCTGGGGGCGCATCGCGCCCGTGAAATGCAGGTGCAGGTGGGCCTTCGGCAGACCGCGGAGGTTCCGGCGCCCAGGCGGGGTGGGCGGGGGGATCGTGAGCGCGGGCTGGGGCGGGAGCGTCGCGTCGGCGTCCGCGGTGCGCGCGTTCCGGGGCGGACGAGGGCGCCCCTGCCGGCTCGGTCGGACGGGCTCGGCCGCCTCCGCCATCAGTGGCGACCCATCCAGGCGATGATGTCCTGCATGAGGGCCGGGCCCTCGGGCTCGTTGAGGACCTCGTGGTAGGCGCCGTCGACGATGCGCAGCGTGATCTCCGCTCCGCTGGCGGCCTCGACGAACGCCTCGGATCCCTCGAGGCGGGCCAGTCCGTCGGCGCCCCCGTGGAGGATGAGCGTCGGGGCGCGCAGGGCGGCGGCGTTGCGGATGGCCTGGTCGCCCTGGACGGTCATCGTGACGCCCGTGAGCAGGGGGACGGGGCCGGTGGTCACCAGGGGATCGTCGAGGTAGGCCCGGACGACCTCAGGCGTGCGGGAGACCAGGCCGGCGTCCAGGCGCGCGGCGGGGAACCCGGGGAGCAGGCGGGCGGCGGGGAGCAGCGCGCGGGCGAGCCGGGGCACGACCGGCGGGTTCGGCCGCAGCGCCGGACCGGTCAGGACGACGCCGCGCAGGCGCGAGCCGTCGAGCAGCGCGGAGGCGGCCGTGATCAGCCCGCCCATCGAGTGCCCGAAGAGGAACAGGTCCGGCGTGCGGGCCGCCTCCAGGGCCTCCTGGCGGAGCACCACGTGGTCCTTGATGAGCCGTCCGATATCGACGCGCGCTCGCGGCCCGGGCGCCGTGCCGTGGCCGGGGAGGTCGAACGTGATCGCGTCGTAGCCGGCGCTCGTGAGGGCGTCGACGAAGGGCCGGTAACGCCCCTGGTGCTCGGCGAGACCGTGGGTGAGGAGCACGGTGCCGCGAGGGGCGCCGACGGGGGAGAGGTGGCGCTGGAGTTCCATGCCTCCATTGTGGCAGGAGGGCGGGGCGGCGAGCATCGATGCGGGGTTGCGGCGACGCGCGTTTCGCGGCCGTTCCACGAGGACGATCGTCCCGATGGCGGTCGGCTGCGAGGGGGTTCGGAGGAGGACCGCGTGCCCGCCGCTGTCGAAAGGGCGGGCGATCGGACGGGAACCAATACGCTTCCAGACATACCACGTCGCTGTGAGAAGGAGCCGTCATGCGCACGTCTGCGGCCTCATCGTCCCATCCTCATTCGAGTCCGGGCGCTGCCGCACCGGTTCCCCGTCGCAGTCGGCTTCGGCGATCGGCACCCTACATCGGTGCGGCAGTGGCCTTTCTGCTCGGACTGGGCGTCGGAACGCCGCGCGCCGACGGAGATGTTCCGGACACGGTTCCCAGTCCCGTTCCGGCTCCGACCGTGACGGTCACGGCACGTCCCTCTGCGACCCCGACGGTGACCGTGACAGCGACGCCCGAGCCTGCACCGACAGTGACGGTGACGGAGACGGCTCAACCCGTCGCCGATGCGGGGACCTCCGATTCCGGCAGTTCCGAGGTGTCCCAGACCGAAGACGCCCCCGCTGTCGAGGCTCCTGAGGTGTCCGTCTACTATCAGAACTGCGCGGCGGCGCGGGCCGCAGGTGCGGCGCCGATCTACTCCGGAGAGCCTGGATATCGATCGGCGCTTGATCGTGACGGGGACGGCGTCGCCTGCGAGTGACAGCACCGCCGAGGACCCCGTTGGGGCGCGGACGCGGGCCGCGCCTACTCGGCCTCGGCGAGGAGGCTCTGGATGCGGGAGACGCCCTCGACGAGGTCCTCATCGGACAGGGCGTAGGACAGGCGGAGGAACCCGGAGGGGCCGAACGCCTCGCCGGGCACCACAGCGACCTCGACCTCGGAGAGGATGAGATCCGCCAGCTCGCCCGACGTGCGCGGCGTGACGCCGCGGATCGTGCGGCCCAGGGCGCCCTGCACGGACGGGTAGGCGTAGAAGGCGCCGCGCGGGACCGGGACCTCGAAGCCGTCGATGGCGGACAGCATCTGCACCATCGTGCGGCGGCGGCGGTCGAACGCCTGGCGCATGGCGTCGACGGCGTCCAGCGGGCCCGACACGGCGGCGATCGCCGCGCGCTGGGCCATGTTGTTGACGTTGGAGGTGAGGTGGGACTGGAACGAGCCGGCCGCGCCGATGACGTCCTTCGGCCCGATCATCCACCCCACGCGCCAGCCGGTCATCGCATAGGTCTTGGCGACGCCGTTGAGGACGACGGCCTGGTCCGCCAGGCCGGGGACGAGCCGGACGATCGGGGCGCGCTCGGCGCCGTCGTAGAGCAGATGCTCGTAGATCTCGTCGGTGATCACCCAGATCCCGTGCTCGAGCGCCCACTCTCCCAGGGCCGTCGTCTCCTCCGGCGTGTAGACGGCGCCCGTCGGGTTCGAGGGCGAGCAGTGCAGGAGCACCTTGGTGCGCGGCGTGCGGGCGGCCTCCAACTGATCGACCGTGACCTTGTACTCCTGATCGGCACCCGCGAACACGGGCACCGTCACGCCTCCCGCCAGCTTGATCGCCTCGGGGTAGGTCGTCCAGTAGGGGGTCGGCAGGAGCACCTCGTCGCCCGGGTCCAGCAGGGCGGCGAAGGCCTGGAACACGGCCTGCTTGCCGCCGTTGGTCACCAGGACGGCGGCCGGGTCGACCTCGTAGCCGGAGTCGCGCAGAGTCTTCTCCGCGATCGCCTTCTTGAGAGCGGGGAGCCCTGCCGCGGGCGTGTAGTGGTGCATCGCCGGGTCCGAGGCGGCCTCGATGGCGGCCTGGACGATGTAGCCGGGCGTCGGGAAATCCGGCTCGCCGGCGCCGAAGCCGATGACCGGTCGGCCCTGGGCCTTGAGGGCCTTGGCCTTCGCGTCGACGGCCAGCGTCGCGGACGGCGTGATGGCGGCCAGACGGGCAGAGACACGGGAGCGGGGAGATGTCGTCACCCTCACATGGTCCCACGTGGTGTCGCGGTGCGGGAGGGAACGACCGGGATTCGGGCGGGGCTGTGGACATCGAGGCGCCGGCCCGCGCCGGGGCGGCTCATCGCGGCCCCGCGGAGGAGCCGGCGGGGCGGCGGGCCCGGACGTGAACCGTCCCACTCGCCGCGTCCCGGGCGGCCGGCGGGTTGGACACCGGGCCACGGCGTCCCTAGACTCGTGCGGGCGGGCCGCACGCGGTCCGCAGTAGGGCAGTGGCGCAATTGGTAGCGCAACGGTCTCCAAAACCGTAGGTTGTGGGTTCGAGTCCCGCCTGCCCTGCCAGACAGGGGAGTTCTCCCACGATCCAGGAGGAGGGGCCGCATGAGCGACAGCCGCGCATTGGGCGGTCACGACGCCGACACGGGCCTGCCCTCCCTTCCGGAGAACGCCGCGCCCGAGGGGCGCGCGGACCGTACGAAGAGCGCGGCCACGCGCTCGCGCGACCAGGCCGAGGGCCAGGACGGGAAGACGCCCGGTTTCTTCGGCCGGATCCGGCTCTTCATCTCCCAGGTGGTCGCGGAGATGAAGAAGGTCAACTACCCCTCGCGGTCCGAGACGTGGACCTACTTCACGGTGGTCGTCGTTTTTGTGGCGGTCATCATGGCCTATACCGGGCTTCTCGACCTTCTGTTCGGTAAACTGAACGCAGTGATATTCGGCTGACTCGTCGACCCGCCTCGCAGACCCCTGCAGGCGGGTTTCTTCTACGGGTCGGCACCGTCGCCGGCCGCGGGGCCGGCAGCCTGGAGGAGAGTCGTGAGCAACGAATACTGGACCGACGATTTCGACGGCCTGGACCGCGCCGAGGCGCAGCCCCTGGACGCCTCCCTCACGGAGGAGAGGATCGACGTCGCGGCGCTGAACCCCTCCGACGATCCCGAGTCCGTGGAGCCGGCCGAGGCGGAGCCCGCCGACGGGACCGAGGGGGAGGACGTCGCCCTCGACGCCGCAGAGCCCACGGATGAGCCCGCCGACGGGACCGAGGGGGAGCGCGGCGACGAGCCCGCGGAGGATCAGGACGCTCCCGACCCCCTCGAGCAGCTGCGCCACGACCTGCGCCTGCTGCCCGGCGACTGGTACGTGGTCCACACGTACTCGGGCCACGAGCGCAAGGTGAAGGCGAACCTCGAGCAGCGCATCGAGAGCCAGAACGCCGAGGACTACATCTTCAAGGTCGAGGTCCCCGACGAGTACGTCATGGAGTTCCGGGGCAACGCCAAGAAGCGCGTGCGCCGCGTGCGGATCCCCGGCTACGTCATCGTCTGCATGGACTTCAACGACGCGTCCTACCGGGTCGTCAAGGAGACCCCGGCGGTCACGGGCTTCGTCGGCGACCAGCACAACCCCGTCCCCCTGTCCGAGGACGAGGTCGTCATGCTGCTCACCCCCAACGTCATGGAGGAGGCGGCCCAGGTGCAGAAGACGGGCCCGGCGCCCGTCCAGCAGATCAAGGTCGACTTCACGGTCGGCGAGGTCGTCATGGTCACCGACGGCCCCTTCGAGTCGATGAACGCGACGATCTCCGAGATCATGCCCGAGCAGAAGAAGCTCAAGGTCCTGGTCACCATCTTCGAGCGCGAGACCCCCATGGAACTCGGCTTCGACCAGGTCGAGCGCATCGAGAGCTGACGCCTCCGTCCGCGATCGCCTGCCCATCGACGAGGACGCCCCCTCGGGGGACCCGGCCCCGCGCGAGGGGGGTCGCCCTCGTCGATGGGCGTGATCTGCGCGACTGCGGGTGGGGGAGTGCCCACGGCCGCGTTATCATTGGTGTTTGTGCGTCCACGGGCGCACCGCACCAGACATTTCTGACGAAAGACCCGAACACACATGGCACCGAAGAAGAAGGTCACCGGCCTGATCAAGCTTCAGATCCCGGCCGGCGCCGCGAACCCCGCCCCGCCCGTCGGCCCGGCCCTGGGCCAGCACGGCGTGAACATCATGGAGTTCACGAAGGCGTACAACGCGGCCACCGAGTCCCAGCGCGGCTCGATCATCCCGGTCGAGATCACCGTCTACGAGGACCGCTCGTTCACGTTCGTCCTCAAGACGCCGCCCGCCTCCGAGATGATCAAGAAGGCCGCGGGGGTCCCCAAGGGCTCCTCGAACCCGAACACGCAGAAGGTCGCCGCCATCAGCCGCGACCAGGTCCGCGAGATCGCCCAGACCAAGATGGTCGACCTCAACGCCAACGACCTCGACGCCGCCGAGAAGATCATCGCGGGCACCGCCCGTTCGATGGGCATCACGGTCGAGGCCTGACCCCCACCATCCCAGTGGCAGGGCGGGGCGCCGCCCGTTGACCACGACTGCAAGGAGAGAAGCAGAATGACGAAGCGCTCGAAGAGCTACCGCGCCGCCGCCGAGAAGATCCACGAGGGCGAGCTGTACGCCCCGCTGGCGGCGATGCGCCTGGCCACCCAGACGTCGGTCACGAAGTTCGATGCGACCGTCGAGGTCATGCTCCGGCTCGGAGTGGACCCCCGCAAGGCGGATCAGATGATCCGCGGAACCGTCACACTGCCGCACGGCACCGGCAAGACCGCCCGGGTCTTGGTCTTCGCCGTTGGCGAGCGCGCGCAGCAGGCGATCGACGCGGGAGCCGACGAGGTCGGCGGCGATGAGCTCATCGCGAAGGTCCAGGGCGGCTACACGGACTTCGACGTCGCCGTGGCCACCCCGGACATGATGGGCAAGGTCGGCCGCCTGGGCCGCGTCCTGGGCCCGCGCGGCCTCATGCCGAACCCGAAGACGGGCACCGTCACCATGGACGTCGCCAAGGCCGTCCACGAGATCAAGGGCGGGCGCATCGAGTTCCGCATCGACAAGAACTCGAACCTGGCGTTCATCGTCGGCAAGGCCTCCTTCGGGGCCGAGCAGCTGGCGGAGAACTACGCGGCGGTGCTCGACGAGGTGCTGCGCATGAAGCCGGCCAGCTCCAAGGGCCGCTACATCCTCAAGGGCACGGTGTCCACCACGATGGGCCCCGGCATCCCGCTCGACATCACGAAGACGCGCAACCTCGCGTCCGAGGATGCCGCGTGAGCCGCTGATCCTCGAGGATCCGTACGTCGGGGGGGCCCCCCCCCCCCCCGGCGGCGGGCCCCCCCCCCCCGACC
>JAFAAX010000149.1 GCA_023426345.1 Actinomycetes bacterium | reverse complement strand
CCCAGTCCGGGCGCACCGGCGAGCAGCGGCGCTCGGGCCGCGCCGGGGCGATGACCAGGCTCGTGCCCGTCCCCCCGGGCGTCCCCGTGGTGCTGGTCGATGACGTCGTGACCACCGGCGCCACCGTCCGCGAACTCGCCCGCATGTGCGGCCGGGGCACGACGGCCGTGGCGGCGCTGTGCCGGGCGGGGCGCTCAGGGGCGTGACGACGCCCCGACGCGCTCATCTATGACCCCCGTCACGATTGTGTCGTACCATGGGAACCAGATCACAACAGACGGGATCGGGGCATCGAAAGGCCACTGATCTGCGTCGACACAGGGGGGTGATAGCCGCACTCACCGTCCGGGGCGTCGATGCTCCGGGCATTCGTCACGCGGGCCCCACCCGCACAGCTCCCCTGGAGGACACCATGGACATCACCGTCGTCGGACGCAACGCCGAGATCCACCCGAACTTCCGCGACTACGTCGAGGAGAAGGTCTCGAAGACCACCCAGTTCTACCCGCGGGCCCAGCGCGCGGACGTCGAGTTGACGCACGAACGCAATCCCCGACAGGCCGACACCGCCGAGCGCATCGAGATCACGGTGTTCGGCAAAGGACCGGTGATCCGCGCCGAGGCGGCATCCGCCGACCGCTACGCCGCCGTCGACATCGCCGTCGACAAGCTCTTCGAGCGGCTGCGCCGCGCGCGCGACCGCGCGAAGGACCACCGCCGCCGCATCCCGTCCGACCTCGCAGAGGACGCGCAGACGCTGGACCTCGCCGACGTCGCGGGCGGCGCCGAGGCCGCCGAGGAGGGGACGCCGCTCAAGAGCGCCCAGGATCTCAAGCCCGGCGAGGCCCGGGAGGAGCAGCTCGGGGACTCCCCGGTGGTGGTGCGCCAGAAGGTCCACGAGGCCGTGCCCATGAGCGTCGACGACGCGCTGTACCAGATGGAGCTGGTCGGGCACCCGTTCTTCCTGTTCGTCGACAAGGAGACGATGCAGCCCTGCGCCGTCTACCGCCGCCACGGATGGACCTACGGGGTGATCCGCCTCAACACGACGCTGTCCGCCTGACCCGCCCGGGACGCCCTCGTCGACGCCCCGGACCCGAGGGCCCCGCCGCCGCACCGGTTCCGCCGGTCGCGGCCGCGGGGCCCACTTCCGTACACAGGACGATGCGCGCGCCCGGGGGCAGGTCCCCCGGTCCCGACGTTCAGGAGCAGCGGTGTCAGTCATTGACAGGATCCTCCGTGCCGGCGAGGGCCGCACGCTGAAGAAGCTCGACCGGATCGCCGACCAGGTCGACGCGCTGCAGGGGGACTTCGAGGCGCTCTCCGACGAGGAGCTGCGCGCCAGGACCGACCAGTTCAAGGCGCGCCTGGCCGAGGGCGAGACCCTGGACGACCTGCTCGTCGAGGCCTTCGCCACGGTGCGCGAGGCCGCCTGGCGCGTGCTGCGCCAGCGCCCCTTCCACGTCCAGGTCATGGGCGGCGCCGCCCTGCACCTGGGCAACATCGCGGAGATGAAGACCGGCGAGGGCAAGACCCTGGTCGCTACGATGCCCGCCTACCTGCGGGCGCTGTCCGGTGACGGCGTCCACGTGGTCACCGTCAACGACTACCTGGCCAAATACCAATCCGACCTCATGGGGCGCGTGTATGCGTTCCTGGGCATGACCTGCGGGTGCGTGCTGGTCGGGCAGAGCCCCGCGGAGCGGCGCGCCCAGTACGAGGCCGACATCACCTACGGCACGAACAACGAGTTCGGCTTCGACTACCTGCGCGACAACATGGCCCAGCGCGTGGAGGACATGGTCCAGCGCGGCCACAACTTCGTCATCGTCGACGAGGTCGACTCGATCCTCATCGACGAGGCCCGCACCCCGCTCATCATCTCCGGGCCGGCCACCGGCGATGTCAACCGCTGGTACACGGAGTTCGCGCGCATCGCCCGCCTGCTCGAGCGCGACACCGACTACGAGGTCGACGAGAAGAAGAAGACGATCGGCGTCCTGGAGCCCGGCATCGACAAGGTCGAGGACCAGCTGGGCGTGGAGAACCTCTACGAGGCCGCTAACACCCCGCTCATCGGGTTCCTCAACAACTCGATCCGCGCGAAGGAGCTGTTCCACCGCGACAAGGACTACATCGTCGACGGGGGCGAGGTCCTCATCGTCGACGAGCACACCGGCCGCGTCTTGCCGGGCCGGCGCTACAACGAGGGCATGCACCAGGCCATCGAGGCCAAGGAGGGGGTGGAGATCAAGGCCGAGAACCAGACCCTGGCCACGATCACCCTCCAGAACTACTTCCGCCTGTACCCGGAGGGGTCGCGCGCAGGCATGACGGGCACCGCCGAGACCGAGGCCGCGGAGTTCTCGGGGACCTACAAGATCGGCGTCATCCCGATCCCCACGAACATGCCGATGATCCGCATCGACCAGCCCGACCTCGTCTACCCGACGCTGCAGGGCAAGCTCAACGCGATCGTCGACGACATCGAGGAACGCCACACCGCGGGCCAGCCGGTCCTGGTGGGCACCACGTCGGTGGAGAACTCCGAGATCGTCTCGCGCCTCCTGCGCGAGCGGCACATCCCCCACCAGGTCCTCAACGCCAAGCAGCACGCCCGCGAGGCCGCGGTGGTCGCCATGGCCGGGCGCAAGGGCGCCGTCACCGTCGCCACGAACATGGCCGGCCGCGGCACCGATATCATGCTGGGCGGCAACTCCGAGTTCATCGCTCAGGCGAACCTGGCCAGCCGCGGCCTCGACGCCAAGGACAACGCCGAGGAGTACCGGGAGGCCTGGCCGCAGGCCCTGGCCGAGGCCGAGGCCGCCGTCGAGGCCGAGCACGACGAGGTCGTCGAGCTGGGCGGCCTCTACGTCCTGGGCACGGAGCGCCACGAGTCCCGCCGCATCGACAACCAGCTGCGCGGCCGCTCCGGCCGGCAGGGGGATCCGGGCGAGTCCCGGTTCTACCTGTCCATGGAGGACGACCTCATGCGCCTGTTCAACTCGGGCATGGCGCAGCGCATCATGGCGTCGGGCGCCTACCCGGAGGACATGCCCCTGGAGTCGAAGGTCGTCTCCCGCTCCATCGCCTCGGCCCAGCACCAGGTCGAGGCCCGCAACTTCGAGATCCGCAAGAACGTCCTCAAGTACGACGACGTGATGACCGGCCAGCGCGAGCTGATCTACGCCCAGCGCCGCCAGGTCCTGGAGGGGGCGGACCTCAAGGAGCAGCTCGATCTCTACATGGACGACCTCATCAAGGATCTGGTGATGTCCAACACGCAGGAGGCGTCGCCCTCCGAGTGGGACCTCGACGGACTGTGGGCCGCGCTGCGCGGCTACTACCCGCCGTCGGTCACCCTGGAGGAGGTCGAGGACGCCCACGGCGGCCAGGGCTCCCTGCTGCGCGACGACCTACTCTTCGAACTCACCGGCGACATCCACTCCGTCTACGCGGAGGACGAGCTGGCCCTGGATGAGAACCCCCTGGCGCTGCGCCAACTCGGCGAGGAGCCCATGCGCGTCCTCGAACGCCGGGTCCTCATCGCCACCGTCGACCGCCTGTGGCGCGAGCACCTCTACGAGATGGACTACCTCAAGGAGGGCATCGGCCTGCGCGCCATGGGCCAGCGCGATCCGCTCGTCGAGTACAAGGACGAGGGCGCCCAGATGTTCCAGGCGATGACGGAGCGCATCCGCGAGGAGACGGTCCAGCAGGTCTTCGCCTACGCCCGCCAGTTCCAGCTGGCCCTGGAGCGGGCCGGCGAGGAGGGCGCTCAGGACGCGGATGGCGGTGCGGGCACGGCGGCCGGCGCCCAGGCGGTCCGGGCCGCCCAGACCGCTTCCCTCGACGACGTCGAGGCCGAGGGCGCCGCGGCGGCTCGAGCCGTCGAGCATGCCCGCGCCCGCGAGGCGGCCGCGGAGTCCCAGGCGCTGGCCCGTGCGGCCTCGGTGATGGGGACCGTCGGACGGGAGTCGCGTCAGACGCGGCTGCAGTACTCCTCCGCAGAGGGCGAGTCCGCGGAGGCGGCGGGGACATCCGCCCAGCATGCGGGCGGGGCGAACCGCGCCCAGCGCCGCGCGGCAGCGAAGAAGGCGAAGAAGCGCCGGTGACGGTGGGCCGCTGACCGGCGGCCGGCTGGCTGGAGCCGGCAGGCGGCCGATCGGCCGGGCTCAGCCGATGTCGAGGGCCGTCGCCAGCCACCGGCCGCGGAAGTCCTCCAGCCTCATCGCCATCGCTCGGCTGCGGGGTCCCACGCGGATCGTCACGCAGACCTCGACGATGCCCTCGCGCACCGGCGACACGTGGACGGATTGGGGCAGGCAGGGGGCGCTGTGGCGCTGCGGGTCGGGAGGCTGCCGGCGGGCGGCGTCCTCCAGCTCGGCGTAGAGCGCGGGAACGACCCACCGGCGCAGCTGGGTGAGGGGTCGTTGGCCGATCAGGATCTCCCAGATCCCCCGGGCGAGCCCCGTCGCCCACTGCCCGGGGTCGGGCGGCGTCGGCACCTCGAGGGCGTGGCGCGGGTCGCGCTGGAGGCGCTCCTCGACGTCGAGGAGGTCCTGGGGATCCATGTCGCGGCGCATGTCCCATCGCAGGCAGGCGTCCCCCGCGATCGCGGGCGCGACCGCCGCCGTGGTCATCGTCCGACCTCGGGGAGGACCAGGACCTGACCGGGGTGGATGAGGTCAGGGTCGGCGCCGATCGTGGACGCGTTCTGGGCGTGGAGCCGCGGCCACAGCCTGGCGATCGCCGCGTCGTCGGCGTCCGGTCCGAGCAGGTCTGCGGCGATCGTCCACAGGCTCTCCCCGGGGACCACGGTGTGCGCGGTCGGCTGGGAGGCGTCGGCCGGAGGACTCGGATCGCGGCTGCGGCGGCCGGGGTCGCCCTCGTCTGCGGAGGTGGGGACGGCCGGGAGCGGGGAGGCGGCGGCGGACCCACCAGTGGCGGACCCACCAGTGGTGGAGGGCGCGGTGGCGGCGGGAGTGGCGGGGACTGCGATGGCACGGGAAGGCGACGGGACCGACGTTGGACCGCGACCCGGGCCGGACGGGGCGGAGGGGGAGGGAACGACCGTGTGGTCGTCGTCCCGCGGGCCGGCGGTCTGCGTGATCGCTCCCCAGGACAGATCGTCGGGCGGGGGCTCCGCAGTGGCCCAGGCGGCGGGGCCGAGCGCCCCGAGCGCCAGCCCGGCGCCCAGGGACGCGGCCGCCCCACCGCGGGCCAGGAGGGCGCGGGCCTGGTCGGTGCCAAGCCGGGAGACCGCGCCGGCCAGGACGCGCCGCGCGGCCCGCGGGACGGCGGCGGCCCGCGCCAGGCGCGCGACGATCAGCCAGGCCAGGTGCCAGGCGAGCACCAGCGCGGCGGCCGAGGCCAGGATGCCGGCGATGGTGTGCTCGACGGGATGGTTGACGCGTGGATCAAGGAGCCGGGGCGCCAGCGAGTAGGCGATCGCCAGCATCGGGGGAGCCGACAGCCACACGGCGATCTCGGCGAGGCGACGGGCGGACGACGCGGTGCGGGCCACGGTGTACTCCTCTCGCGATGGAACGGAGGTGATTGATAACAGTTCGTTCCAATCGAGTGTGACAGTGTGCTGTCGGAGGTGTCAAGCCCTGTGGATGGCGGTCGGGTGGCCGCTGCACCGAGGAAGGCGGTCTCCGGGACCGGCCTGCCGGGAAACGCCGACGCCCCTCGGCGGGGCGGGTGAGAATGGGGCATGGACTTCGATCTGTTCCTCGCCGACCTCGAGGGGCGTTTCGACGCCGAGCGCCGCGAGCAGGCGGAGGCCCTGGTCGTCGAGCTCGCCGACGCCGAGCGGGCCGACGTCACCCTGGCGGCGCGGATGCTGGCCGGCGCGGGGCGTCCGCTGACGGTGCTCCTGCGCGGAGGGGAGAGGATCGCGGGAACGGTCCTCGACGTCGCCCGGACCTGGGTGCTCGTCGGAGCGGCCGCGGGGGAGTCCCTGATCCCGGTGTCCGCGATCGCCGCGGTGTGGCCGCTGGCGGGCAGCACGGTCGACGAGGGTTCCGTGGCGAACGCCGTCGGCATCGGGCACATCCTGCGCGACCTGGCCGAGCGGGGGATCGAGGTCGTCGTCGACCATGACGCGGGCGTCCACCAGGGCACCGTCAGCGCCGTCTACGCCGACCACCTGGACCTGGAGGCGCGCGTCGGCGCCTCAGGACTGGACGCGCGGGACCGGGGAGGCTCCCAGATGCTCACGCTCCCGCTGTCCGGCATCCGCCGGATCCGCTTCGTCGCCTCGCCGTACTAGGTGCCGCGCGGCGCCCCGGGGCGCGCGGTCAGTCCTCGGCGTCGGCGCCCGCGTCGGCATCGGCGTGGACGCGGGCCCGGGAGGCGGCGTACTGATCCTGGATGTACTGCTCGAGCGCGGAGTCCTCAATCCGCCAGACCCGCTTGCCGCCCACCTGGATCGCGGGGAGCTCCCCGGAGTTCACCAGCGCCCGCGTGGCGGACATCGACAGGTTGAGAGTGTCGGCGACGTCGGCCAGAGTGAGGAATCGCGGAGTCATGGCTCCATCATGCCACTTCGCGCGTCTCCCGTTCCTCGATGCGCGTCCGATGTGGACAACATCGGTCAGTGTGGACACAGGACCCGGGCCTGTGGATGCCACGGGGGCCTCCCCGCCGCGTCCGTCAGGATGTCAGAATGGTGGGTATGAAACGGATCACACGAATCCCCGCCGGCCGGGGCGTGTGGAGGGATCCCCGGTTCGTCCTGGGCCTCGTCCTCATCGCGGTCTCCGTGCTGGGTTGCGTCCTCCTGGTCGGACAGGCGCGCGGAGGCGTCGCGCTCTACCAGACCACGCGGTCCGTGGCCGCCGGCGAGGCCCTCGACGGATCGAACACCCGCGTGGTCAGCGCCCGCCCGGAGTCCGACGCCTACGTCCTCGAAGGCGCCCTGGGCGCCCACGATGTCGCCGCGCGCTCCCTGGGCGCCGGCGAGCTGGTGCCGACCAGCGCCGTCACAGCGGCCGAGGACGTCGATCACCGCCGCCTGATGGTCACGGTGTCGTCCGGGCTGCCGGACTCCGCGGGCATCGGCACCGAACTGGAGCTGTGGTTCGTCCCGGCGTCGCGGGCGGCGGTGCCCGCCGACCAGGCGGACGCCGCCCCGCGCCTGGTGTCCTCGGCCGTCACGCTGGTCCGCGTCGGGGAATCGTCGACCACTTGGGGCGCGGGCGCCGGGACCCGTGTGGAGGTCCGGGTGCCCGTGTCCGACCTTCCGGCGATCCTCGAGGCGACAGGAGGGGACGGCTCCCTGACGGCCGTCCCGGTGGGCGGATGAGCCCCCGGCGCCACGGCGTCGTCGTCCTGGCCGGGTCCGACGACGAAGGCCCGCTGGTCCAGGCCATCGACGCCCGCGGCCAGCATCTGGTCGTCATCCGCCGCTGCGCCGACCTGGCGGAGGTGCGCGCCGCCGCCCGCGCGGGGGTCGCCGAGTTGGCCGCCCTGGACGCCGCCGATCCGGACCTCGACCGCAGCGTCCTCGAGGACCTCCACGCCTCGGGGATGGCCGTCGTCCTGCTCGCCCCCCTGGACGAGGCCGCCCGGCTCCGCTCCGTCGGCGCGGACGCCGTGGCCCAGGCGGCGGCCCCCGACGGCGTCGTCGAGTCGCTCCTCGCGCTGGCCCGCGACCTCGACGAGCGCCGCGATCAGGAGGGACGGGCGCCCGAGCGCGGTCCGCGTGCCGCGCCGCCCCCGTGGGTGCCTGAAAGCCCGGCGCCGCCCTCGCCGATGC
>JAFAAX010000137.1 GCA_023426345.1 Actinomycetes bacterium | reverse complement strand
GCCTCGGCCAGGAGCGGGTCGATCTCGACGGCGACCTGGCGGGACCCGGGGCGGCGGACGTCCCACGCCCACGGCAGCGAGCAGGCGGCCGCCCCCAGGTGGAGCGCGCGCACCGGGGCCGGTTCGGGCCGCCACGCCTGGAGCGCCTGCGTCATCTGCTGCATGTACTCGAACCCGAGGCGCTCCGGGTGGGCGACGTCGACGTCGGAGGACTCCACGGCGTCGAGGAACAGGGTGGCGCGGCTCCCGTCCCAGCGCAGGGAGGCGGTGCCGGAGGCGACGCGGCGCTCCCGGGGGAGCTCGCGGGCGCCCTGGCCCGCGTCGCGGCCCGCCCGCCGGGATCGTCCGGCCATGGCGGCAGCCTACCGGGCGGCGGAGACGCCCCGCGGGCAGAACACACGTACGATGGGGGCGGTGGGGAGGTGATCGCCATGTCGACAGCGCCCAGGGACGCCCGCGCCCGCCGAGACTGGGGATCCGATGACTCGGGCACGCCGATCCTCCACGTCGACATGGACTCCTTCTTCGCCTCCGTCGAACTGGTCGAGGACCCGTCGCTGGCGGGGCGTCCGCTGATCGTGGGCGGTTCGGGGACGCGCGGCGTCGTCACCTCGGCGACGTACGAGGCGCGGGCGTGCGGCGTCCGCGCGGGCATGCCGACGGGCCGCGCGCGGGCGCTGTGCCCGCAGGCCCGCTTCGTCCCCGTCCGCCACGGCCTGTACGGCGAGTACTCGCGGCGCGTCATGGCGATCCTCGCCGAGGTGACGCCGCTGGTCGAGCAGGTGAGCATCGATGAGGCGTTCCTGGACGTCGGCGGCTCGCGGCTGCGGCTGGGGCCTCCCACGGCCATCGCGCGGGACCTGCGGCGGCGCATCCGCGCCGAGGTCCGCCTCCCCGCCTCGGTGGGCGTCGCCGCCACGAAGAGCGCCGCCAAGATCGCGTCCTCGCACGCGAAACCCGACGGGATGCTGCTGGTCCCCGCCGACCGGACGGTCGAGTTCCTCCACGGCCTGCCCGTCGGGGCGCTGTGGGGAGTGGGGGGACGCACCGGCGAGGTCCTCGCGCGCGAGGGGCTGGACCGCGTCGGCGACCTGGCGCACGCGGACCTCGGGCGCCTCACGCGGCTGTTCGGACCCGCCCTGGCCCACCACCTCCACGACCAGGCCTGGGGGATCGATCCGCGGAGGGTCTCGCCGGGACGCGCGGAGAAGTCCGTGGGCACGGAGTCGACGTTCGCGTCGAACGTGTGCGACCGCGCGCAGATCGAGCAGTTCGCCCTCGCCGCCGCCCACCAGTGCGCCCGTCGCCTGAGGGCCTCCGGCCTGGTGGCGTGGACGGTCGGGATCAAGATGCGCGACGGCGAGTTCCGCACGATCACGCGGTCCGTCACCCTGCCCGCCCCCACCGACGTCGGCCGCGAGATCGCGCGCGCGGCCGCCGACCTGTTCGCCCACGAGGCCGTCCCCACCGGCGGGATCCGCCTCTTCGGCGTGCGCGCGGAGAACCTCCAGACGCGCGCCGGCGGGGTCGCCGTCACCCTGGACGACGACCAGCGCCCCCTGGCCACGGAGCGCGCGATGGACGCCGTGGCGGCCCGCTTCGGCGGGGACGCGATCGGTCCCGCGTCCCTGATGACGCCGAATGGCCCTCCTCCCGCGGCGCGCACTAGACTGGAATCGAATCGGTGACCAGCCCGGCGCAGGAGGTGTGACGTGGCACTCTCGGAACACGAGAAGGAGGTCCTCCAGCAGATGGAGGACGACCTCCGGCGCGCCGATCCCGACTTGGCCTCGACCCTGTCGGCCTCCTCGCAGAAGTCCCCCTCGACGCCCTCGGGCGGCGGCCGGCTGGATCCGCGTCGCGTCGCGGCGGGGTCCGCGCTGGCAGTGTGCGGGCTGGGTGTCGTCCTCGTCGGCGTGACCGTCGGCTCCTCGATCTGGTCCGTCGTGGTGGGCGTCCTCGGCTTCGCCATGATGGTCGGCGGCGTGATGCTCGCCCTGCACACCGACCGATCGCGCGGGTCCTCCGGTCGGCGTCGGCGTCGGCGCCCCTCGGGGTGGAGCGGGTTCATCGCGGGCCAGGAGGACCGCTGGGACCACCGCGACGATTCCTGACCCGGGCGTTCTCTGAGCCGCTCTCGTCCTCGACGAGGGCGGTTTTGTCATGCGGGCATGATCTGGCTCCCCACTTTCCTCCACCTCTGATTCCGTTGGGTCGGCGCGGCGTCGGTGAAGAGTCCTTGACCTGCGAGGACGTGAGCGGCTTCGGTGATCGACCGCGGGAGCGTCGCCGGTCCCGCGGTCGACCGGTGCGAAACTCCCTCCACCATCCCCCACAGTGATTTTTCACTGAAATTCCAAGGGATTCTCGCAGCCATTCCGTCCGAATCGCAGGGGGATCCTGTCAGAGTGGAGGGAAGTGGGTTAGAGTGGGGGACACGTCGCGGAGGAGGGGGAGGTGACGGCGCATGTTCCTCGGCACGTACGAGCCGCGGCTCGACGACAAGGGACGTGTGATCCTGCCCGCCCGCTTCCGCGAGGACATGGAGGGAGGGGTCGTCCTCACCCGCGGCCAGGAACGGTGCCTGTATGCGTTCCCGGCCCAGGAGTTCGAGTCCATGACCGCCGACCTGCAGCGCGCCCCGCTGGCCTCGAAGCAGGCGCGCGACTGGGTCCGCGTCATGCTCTCGGGCGCCTCCAAGGAGATTCCGGACAAGCAGGGACGCATCGTCGTCCCCCCGAACCTCCGCGCCTACGCGGGCCTCGACCGCGACCTCGCCGTCATCGGCGCGGGCGCCCGCGCCGAGATCTGGAACGCCGACTCCTGGCGGGAGTACCTCGCCGTCCAGGAGGACGTGTTCTCCAACACCGCAGAAGAGATCATCCCCGGCATGTTCTGAGCCGGCTGAGGTCTCCGCCCGTTGCCCTGACGTCACTTCCCCGATGGCAGGTCACGGTGGGGGACCCCGGTCTGTTCCGACGGCCGCCCGCACCCGGAGGAGAGGTGGGCATGTCCGAGCTCCACATCCCCGTCCTCCTCGACGCCTGCCTGGATCTGCTGGCCCCGGCGCTGGACGGCGACGGCGCCGTCCTGGTCGATGCGACCCTGGGCATGGGCGGGCACACGGAGGGGGCGCTGCGCCGCTTCCCCGGCCTGCGGGTGATCGGCATCGACCGCGATCCCGAGGCGATCGCCCGCGCCGGAGCCCGCCTGGCCCCCTTCGGCGACCGGTTCCAGGCGGTGCGCACGACCTACGACCACGTCGACGACGCGGCCCGGGAGCACGGGCGCGACGGCCGGGTGGACGGCGTCCTCATGGACCTCGGCGTCTCCAGCCTCCAGCTCGACCGCGCCGACCGCGGGTTCTCCTACAGCCACGACGCGCCCCTGGACATGCGCATGGATCCGACGCGGGGCCCTTCGGCCGCGGACCTCCTCAACACGGCCGACGAGGCCGAGATCGCGCGGATCCTCCGCGAGTACGGCGAGGAGCGGTTCGCGCCCCGCATCGCGCGCGCCATCGTCGCGCGCCGCGCCCAGGCGCCGCTGGAGCGGACCTCCGAGCTGGCCGACCTGGTGCGCGACGCGATCCCCGCGCCCGCCCGCCGCACCGGCGGGAACCCCTCGAAGAGGACCTTCCAGGCGCTGCGGGTGGCCGTCAACGACGAGCTGCGGATCCTCGAGGAGGCGCTGCCCCGCGCCCTGTCCCGCGTGCGCGTCGGGGGCCGCGTCGTCGTCGAGTCCTACCAGTCGCTGGAGGACCGCATCGTCAAGGGCGTCTTCCGGGAGGGCGCCGAGGACCGCACGCCCCCGGGCCTGCCCGTCGTGCCCGAGGGCATGGAGCCGTCCCTGCGCCTGCTCACCCGCGGCGCGCTGCGCGCCGACCAGGCCGAGACGGCCCGCAACCCCCGATCGGCGTCGGTGCGTCTGCGCGCCGTCGAGGTCGTCCACCCCTGGAGGAGCCGCTCATGAGCACCAGCGCCGCCGCGCGGACGCGCCCCACGTCCCGGCCGGACCGCCTCCGCGACTCCGCCTCCGCGCGCCCCGAGCTCCGCGTCGTCGAGGGGACGCTGCCCCGACGGTCCACCGTGCCCCTCGTCGTCCTCGTGCTCCTGGTCCTCCTCGCCTCCATCATCGTGCCGATGGTCCTCAACACGCAGATGGCGGAGACCTCCTTCGCGATCCGCGACCAGCAGCTCCAGCTCAACGAGCTGGACGCCGAGGCCTGGTCGCTGCAGTCCCAGCTCCAGCAGGTGAGCTCGCCGGTGGCGCTGGAGGCGGCGGCGCGGGCGCACGGCATGGTGCCCGCCGGCCCGCTCGGATTCATCTCACTGGACGCGGGCACCGTCACCGGCGGGACGGCCGCCCCGTGAGCCGGGACCGACGACGATGACATCGGCCCGCCGCGCGCGCGCGATGCTGGTCCTGGTCACGCTCGCGCTCCTCATGTGCGCCGTGCGCCTCTTCCAGCTCCAGATCGTCGAGGGCCCCGCCCTGGCCGCCGAGGGCCAGGCGGTGCGCACGTCCGCCAGCCAGATCAACCCGCGCCGCGGGGCGATCGAGGACGCCACCGGACTGGTCCTGGCCGACTCGATCCAGACCTACCACATCGCCGTTAACCAGCGGAACATCCGCCTCTACGTGCACCGCGAGGACCAGGAGCAGCCCGACGGGACGACCCGCACCGTCGAGGTCGGGCGCGGACCGGCCGAGGCCGCCCGCCAGCTGGCCCCGCTGCTGGACATGGACCCCGTCGAGCTCGGCGGCCTCATGATGGGCGACCAGACCTACGTCTACCTCAAGAAGAACGTCGACGCCGTCACGTACCGGGCGATCCGCGCGCTCGACATCTACGGCATCGAGTGGGAGTCCGCGTTCCAGCGGTCCTATCCCAACGGCAACACCGCCGCGCCCCTCATCGGCACCGTCGACCAGGAGGGGCAGGGCAGCTCCGGGCTGGAGGCCTCGATGGACGACCTCCTCACGGGCGCCCCCGGCGAGGAGGCCTTCGAGATCGCCCCGAACGGCGCGATCATGCCGGGGGGCAAGCAGACCACGGTCGAGCCGCAGGACGGCGACACGATCCACACGACGCTGCGCGCCGACCTCCAGCACACCGTCCAGGAGATCCTCGACCAGCGGGTCGCCCTCCACCAGGCCGACTGGGGGGCCGTCGTCATCACGGAGCCCTCGACCGGCCACATCCTGGTGATGGCCGACTCCGGATCGGTCCAGCCGGACAACGCCGCGCCCCAGACGGCTCGCGCTGTGCAGTACGCCTTCGAGCCCGGCTCGGTGGGCAAGGTCATCACCATGGCGACCGCCCTGGAGAAGGGGACGGTGACGCCGACGACGGTGTTCACCGTGCCCTACGCGCTCACCGACCTGCCAGACCAGGGGGAGCCGATCACGGACTTCCACGACCACGACACCGAGCAGCTCACCGCGACGGGCATCCTCGCGGAGTCCTCGAACACGGGGTCGATCCTGGTCGGGCAGACCGTCGACGACCAGGACCGCTACGACATGATGCGGGCCCTGGGACTGGGGGAGCCCACGGGCGTCGAGCTGGCGGGCGAGACGGCGGGTGTGCTCACCACCCCCGACCATTGGGTGGGCCGCGACCGCTACGTCGGGATGTTCGGCCAGTCCTACATGATGAGCGCCCTGCAGGAGGCGACGCTCATGGCGACGATCGGCAACGGCGGGGTGCGCATGCCGCCCCGCCTCGTCACGGGGTGGACGCTGCCCGACGGCACCGTGGGCGCCCCGGACCCCGTCACCCCCGTCCAGGCGATGTCCGCGACCACGGCCTCCGACCTCATCCGGATGATGGAGTCGACGGTCGACACGGACACGGGCACCGGCCAGACGGCGAAGGTCGACGGGTACCGGCTGGCCGTCAAGACGGGCACGGCCGACATCTTTGTCGACGGAGCGCCCGCCGTCGTCTCCACGGTCGCGGGCCTGGTCCCGGCCGAGGCCCCCCAATTGGCGGTCGCCGTGGTGCTCTACAATCCCAAGGTCGGCGTCGTGTCCTCGGACTCCGCCGCCCCGTTGTTCAGCGAGGCCGTCACCCAGGCGGTGCGCAGTCTGGCCATTCCGGCCTCGACGGCGCCCGCGGACCTGTACCCGACGCGTCCCGGCAACTGAGGGAATCCGGACCAGGGGGCCCCAGGCCCCCGGAGGGAGGACGATGGACAGGCGCGCGAGCTGGATCGCGGCCCAGGTCGGCGGGCGCCTCGTCGGCGCCGACGTCGACGTCAGCGGGCCGGTGGTCACCGACTCCCGCGAGGCGGCGCCCGGCGGCCTCTACGTCGCGCGGCGCGGCGAGCGGGCCGACGGGCACGCGTTCGTCGCCGCCGCGGCCCGGGCCGGCGCGGTCTGCGCGATCGTCGAGCGCGAGACGCCCGGCGCGGGCCTCGCCCAGATCGTCGTGCGGGAGTCCACCGTCGCCCTGGGGGAGCTGGCCCACGCCCACCTGGCCGATCTGCGCCTCCGCGGCCCGCTGGAGGTCGTCGCGATCACGGGATCCGCCGGCAAGACCACGACGAAGGACCTCCTCGCCCAGGTGCTCGCCCGGCGGGCGCCCGCCGTGTGGCCGCGCCTGTCGTTCAACAACGAGGTCGGCGTCCCCCTCACGGTCCTCGCCGCGGACGCGTCGACGCGGTTCCTCATCCTCGAGATGGGCGCCTCCGGGCCCGGCCACCTCCGTTACCTCACGGGCATCGCCGCCCCCGACGTCGCCGTGGAGCTGATGGTCGGCACCGCCCACCTCGGGGGCTTCGGCTCGCGGCGCGGCATCATGGCCGCCAAGGCGGAGCTCGTCGAGGGGCTGCGCCCGGGCGGGACCGCGGTCCTCAACGCCGACGACGACATGGTGCGCCTGATGGCCCCGCTCGCCCCCGGGCCCGTCGTCTGGTTCTCCGCGGAGGAGGGGACGCCCGCCGACGTCCGCGCGCTCGACATCGTCATGGACGAGGGCGACCACGCCTCGTTCATCCTGGCCTCGTCGGGGGAGGCGGCCCCGGTCCGGTTGGCCCTGGTCGGCCGCCATCACGTCCACAACGCGCTGGCCGCCGCGGCCGCCGCCCTCACCCTGGGGCTGCCCCTAGCGGCGATCGCCGACGCGCTGTCGGCCGCCGGCCCGCTGTCCCCGCACCGCATGGCCGTGTCCGAGCTCGACCTGGACGGCCGGCGGATCACGCTCGTCGACGACTCCTACAACGCGAACCCGGACTCGATGCGCGCCGGACTCGACGCGCTCCACGCGCTGGCCCGCGACGGGGGGCGCCGGACGGTCGCCGTCCTGGGCGAGATGCTCGAGCTGGGCCCGGACGGCGCCCGCCTGCACCGCGAGGTGGGGGAGCGGGCCGCCGCGCTCGGCACCGACGTCGTCGTCGCCATCGGCGCGCTCGCCGGGGCGCTCCTGGAGGGGGTCCGCGAGGAGGCCCGCACGGCGTCCGTCGACACCCCGGAGGCGGCGGTCGCCCTCGTGCCCGGAATACTGGAGGATGGGGACGTGGTCCTGGTCAAGGGATCGAACGGATCGGGCGCGTGGCAGGTCGCCGACGCGCTGCGGCAGGCGGGAGGGGCCCGATGATCGGCGTCATCGTCGCGTTCGGCGTCGGACTGGTCCTCTCGCTGGGGGTCACGCCCCTCTACATCCGCTTCCTCGTCGCCCACCACTTCGGTCAGTTCATCCGCCAGGACGGACCCACGGAGCACCTGGCCAAGCGGGGGACGCCCACGATGGGCGGCGTCGTCTTCATCCTGGCCGCCGTCCTCGCGTGGCTGGCCGGCTGCCTGTTCAACGGGCACATGCCGGACTGGTCCTCGACGCTGCTCGTCGTCCTGTTCGTCGGGCTGGGCGTCATCGGGCTGCTCGACGACGGCATCAAGATCCGCAAGGAGCGCTCCCTGGGCCTCCACGCCGGAGCGAAGATCGCCCTGCAGCTTCTGGTCGGCACCGTCTTCGCGGTCTTCGCGCTGACGAACCCCGACGAGCACGGCATCACCCCGGGGTCCACGGCCATCTCGGTGACCCGCCCGACGTCGGCGGACCTGGCCTGGGCGGGGGCGGCCCTGGGGGCCGTGCTGTTCGTCATCTGGGTGAACTTCCTGGTGACGGCCTGGTCGAACGCCGTCAACCTCACGGACGGCCTCGACGGCCTGGCCACCGGGTCCTCGATCTTCGTCATCGGCGCCTACCTGCTGATCGCCATGTTCCAGAGGACGCAGTCGTGCTGGGGCAACACCGTCAACGTGGCGAACTGCTCGGTGACGCGCGACCCGCTGGGCCTGGCGGTCTTCTGCGCGGCGCTCATCGGCGCGCTCATCGGGTTCCTGTGGTGGAACGCCTCCCCGGCCCAGATCTTCATGGGCGACACGGGCTCGCTCGCGCTCGGCGGCGCCGTGGCGGGCCTGTCCATCCTCACCAACACCGAGTTCCTGGCCGTTGTCATCGGAGGCCTGTTCGTCGTCATCACGATGTCGGACGTCATCCAGATCGGCGTCTTCAAGGCCACCCACAAGCGGGTCTTCCGCATGGCGCCCCTCCACCACCACTTCGAGCTCAAGGGGTGGAAGGAGATCACGATCGTCGTGCGCTTCTGGATCGTCGCCGCCCTGTTCGCGGCCGTGGGCGTCGGCATCTTCTACGCGGAGTGGGCGGCGCAGCTGTGAGCGCCCAGGACTGCGGCGCCGGGATCGCGGGCCTCACCGCCGGACCGGTCGCCGTCATCGGGTGGGGACGCTCCGGCCGGGGGGCCGCCCAGGCGCTGGCGGACCGGGGGATCCCCGTGCTCGGGTTCGACCAGCGCCCGGTCGACGCGGCCGCCGCCGCGGTCCCGGGGGCGACGCTCCGCGTGATCCCCGACGGCCGGGACCTGTCGGACGCCGTGCTGGCGTCGCGCCCCGAGGTCGTCGTGGTGTCCCCGGGCATCGCCCCCCACACCCCCGTGTGGCGGGCCGTCGAGTCCTCCGGCCTCCCCCTGTGGGGCGAGGTGGAGCTGGCCTGGCGCCTCCAGGAGTCCGGCCCCCGCGCCGGCCGCCCCTGGCTGACCGTGACGGGCACCAACGGCAAGACCACGACCGTCGGCATGCTCGCCTCCATCCTGCGGGCCGCCGGGGAGGACGCGCTCGAGGTCGGCAACATCGGCACGCCCATCACCCGGGCCATCGACGCCGAGGCCTCCGTGTTCGCCGTCGAGCTGTCCAGCTTCCAGCTGGCGACCACGGCCTCGGTGTCGCCGGAGGCCTCCGTCTGCCTCAACGTGGACGCCGACCACCTGGACTGGCACGGCACGGCGGAGGCCTACGCGGCGGCGAAGGCCCGCGTCTACGCCCGCACGCGCCGCGCCTGCCTCTATCCGGCGGCCGACCGCCGCGTCGAGGCCATGGTCGAGGACGCGGACGTCGTCGAGGGGGCCCGCGCCATCGGGCTCACCCTGGGCGTCCCCGCCGTCTCCCAGCTGGGCCTCGTCGAGGACGCCCTGGTCGACCGCGCCTTCCTGGACGCCCGCCGGCATGAGGCCCTCCACCTGGCCACCCTGGACGACCTCGCACACATCGCGGGACCGGACCCCTCCCCGGCCCTCGTGTCGGACGCCCTGGCGGCCGCGGGCCTGGCCCGCGCCCACGGGGTGCCCCCCGAGGCCGTGTCCGAGGGGCTGCGGGCGTTCCGGCCCGCCGCCCACCGCCGTGCCGTCCTCGGGCGGGCGGCGGACCTCACGTGGATCGACGACTCGAAGGCGACGAACGCCCACGCCGCCGCCGCGTCCCTGTCGGGGCTGCGCCCCGGCACCGCCATCTGGATCGCCGGCGGGGACACGAAGGGGCAGCGCTTCGACGACCTGGCCGCCCGCGTGGCGCCCCTCCTGCGCGGCGTCGTCCTGATCGGCGCCGACCGCTCCGTGCTGCGCGAGGCCCTGCGCCGGCAGGCGCCGCAGGTGCCCGTCGTCGAGGTCGACGGGCACCCCGACTGGATGTTCTCCGTGGTCAACGAGGCCGTCGGTCTCTCGCGCCCCGGCGACACCGTCGTCCTGGCGCCCGCCGCCGCCTCCTGGGATCAGTTCGAGGACTACGGCCAGCGCGGCGACGCGTTCGCGGACGCCGTCCGCCGGCTGGCCGGGCAGTGGGGGGAGCAGGCGTGAGGACCCCGCGTCGGCGCCTCCGGCTGCCGCGCATCGAGTTCGGCCGGCCGCACCCCGCGGGCGCGGCCTCGCCGGTGGTCACGTACTACCTCGTCGTCATCCCGGCCCTGGTCCTGTGCGGCTTCGGGCTGCTGATGTCGTTCTCCGCCTCGGCCGTCACGAACATCGCCGCCGGGGACAGCCCGTACGAGGCCTTCCTCCGCCCGCTGATCATCATCGTCGGATCGCTGCTGGTGGCCGCCGTCCTGCTCAAGGTCCCCGAGGGGATCTGGTCGCGCACGGCGCCCGCGGTGTTCGTCGTGGCGCTGATCGTCCAGGCGCTCGTCGTCACCCCGCTGGGCGCCACCGAGGGCGGCAACCGCAACTGGATCCACCTCGTCCCCGGGTTCCCGCTGCTCCAGCCGTCGGAGTTCCTCAAGCTCGCGCTGGCCCTCTTCCTCGGCGCGGCGCTGGCCAGGCCCGGCGCCCGGCTGCGCGACTGGAGGCAGATGGCCGTCACCGTCGGCCTACCGATCCTGGCGGCCCTGGGCGCCGTCATGCTCGGGCAGGACCTCGGCACCGCCCTGGTCGTCTTCGCGGCGGCCGTGGGCGCCCTGTGGGTGGCCGGCCTGCCCGGATCCTGGTTCGCCGCCCTGGGCGGGGCCTCGATCCCCGTGCTCGTCTTCTTCGTCCTCCAGAACCCGACGCGCCTCCAGCGGATCCTCGACGTCCTGCCCGGGCACGGACCGGAGCGGTCCACGTCGGCGCCCGAGCAGATCGACCACGCGCTGTGGGCGCTCGGCTCGGGCGGGCTGCTCGGTCTGGGCCCGGGCGCCTCCCGGGAGAAGTGGCAGTACCTGCAGGCCGCCCACACGGACTTCGTCCTGGCGATCATCGGCGAGGAGTTCGGCCTGCTGGGCACCCTGTCCGTCCTCACGTGCCTCGGCCTGCTGGTGTGGGGGATGGTGCGGGTGTGCCAGGGGCACCCCTCGGCGTTCGCGCGCGTGGTCGCCGGCGCCGTCGCCGCCTGGATCGGCGTGCAGGCGCTCCTCAACATCATGTCCGTGACGGGCATCGGTCCCGTCATCGGCGTCCCCCTGCCGCTCGTGTCCTACGGCGGATCCTCGTTCCTGTTCACCGCGGGCGCCGTGGGCGTCGTCGCCTCCTTCGCCCGGGCCCAGGCGGGCCTGCGGATGTGGGGGGCGTCCGACGA
>JAFAAX010000123.1 GCA_023426345.1 Actinomycetes bacterium | reverse complement strand
GACCAGGCCCTGGCCGTCCTGGCCGCCGCCGCCGAGGAGGCCCGGGCGCGCGTCGCCCCTGTCCTGGAGGAGGCCGCCGAGGAGATCGTCACGGCCGGCGTGGAACTGGCGGAGGCGGCGCTGGGCGAGGAGCTGCGCGACGGGTCGCGGGCCGCCTCCACGGCGCTGCGCCGGGCGCTGGACGCCGATCCGGCCCGCGAGCTGGTCCGCGTCCACCTCAACCCCGCGGACTTGGACCTCCTCGAGGGGGTCGGCTCGGAGTCGGAGGCCGACCTCGCGGTGCCCCCCGGCGTCGAGTTGGTGCCCGACGCGGCGGTGGCCTCCGGCGACGCCCTGGGCGAGTTCCAGGAGGGGATCCTGGACGCCCGCCTCGGACGCGCCATGGAGCGCGTGCGCAAGACGCTGGGGGTGGCGCCATGCCGGTCCTGACGGGCACCCCCCGCCTGCGGGCCGCCCGCGTCTCCGCCGCCCCGCAGCGCATCGGACGGGTGCGCACGATGCGGGGCCTCACCGTGGAGACGGTGGGCCTGGACGTCGCGATCGGCGACATGGTCCAGGTCGGGGAGGAGGGGCGGTCCGTCCCCGCCGAGGTGGTGGCCCTGGAGGGCCGGCGCGCCCGCTGCATGCCCCTGGGGTCCCTGGACGGCCTGCGGACCGGGGCCCCCGCCTGCGCCAGCGGCGGTCCGATGCTCCTCAACGTGGGGCCGGGCCTGCTGGGTCGCGTCGTCGACGCGCGGGGCGTGCCCATCGACGGGCTGGGGCCCCTGGGGCGCACGGACCGCGTCCCCGTGCAGGGCAGCGCCCCCGCGGCCCTGCACCGCCAGCGGATCACCCGGGCACTCGACACCGGCGTGCGGGTGCTGGACACCCTGACGACGGTGGGGCGCGGGCAGCGCATCGGGCTGTTCGCGGGCTCCGGGGTGGGCAAGTCGTCGCTGTTGTCGATGGTGTGCCGCGGATGCGACGCGGAGATGTCCGTCATCGCGCTGGTCGGGGAGCGCGGACGCGAGGTCCGCGACTTCCTCGAGGACGACCTGGGGCCCGAGGGCCTGGCCCGCTCCGTCGTGGTGGTGGCGACCTCCGACGAGCCGCCGCTCCTGCGGCTGCGCGCCGCGGAGACGGCCACCCGCATCGCCGAGTACTTCCGCGACGAGGGCGCCGACGTGGTCCTCATGATGGACTCGCTGACGCGCGTCGCGATGGCCCAGCGCGAGATCGGCCTGTCCGTGGGGGAGCCGCCCGCCACGCGCGGCTACCCGCCGTCGACCTTCAGCATGATGGCCCAGCTCCTCGAGCGCGCCGGCACGGCCGAGCGCGGCTCGGTGACGGGCATCTACACGGTGCTGGTGGAGGGCGACGACCACAACGAGCCCATCGCGGACTCGGCGCGCTCCATCCTGGACGGGCACGTCGTGCTGGACCGGAGCCTGGCCGTGCGCGGGCACTTCCCGAGCATCGATGCCGTCGCCTCCGTGTCGCGCGTGGCGTCGCGCGTCACCACGGAGCGCCAGCGGGCGCTGGCCACCGCCCTGCGGTCCGTTCTGGCCGCCCGCAACCAGGCGCAGGATCTGCTCGACGTCGGCGCCTACGTGCCCGGCTCCAACGCCCTGGTGGACGCGGCCGTCGACCACGCGGACCAGATCGACGCGTTCCTGCGCCAGCCGATCGCCGAGCTGTCCCGGGCGAGCGTCTCCTGGGAGGCCCTCGGGCGCCTCGTCGAGGACCTGGGGGTGCTGTCATGACGGAGTTCCGGCTGAGCGGGCTCCTGCGCGTGCGCCAATTCGAGGAGGACCGGGCGGCCGCCCAGTTGGCGGCCCGCACGATCGAGCGCCTCGAGGCGGAGGACCGGGTGAGCGAGGCCCGCCGCGACCTGGCCGGCCGCGGCCTGACGGGCGTGTCCGACCCCGAGGCCTGGCGGCGGGCCGCCGCGTGCCGGGTGGCCGCCACCTCCGCGCTGGCCGACGCGCGCGCCCTGTCCGAGGAGCGCGGGCGGGAGCAGGAGACGGCCCGCGGGGAGTGGAGCCAGGCCCGGATGCGCAGCACGAGCCTGGGCAAGCTGGCCGACGCCCACACCCGCCGCGAGACCGCCGCGGAGGAGCACCGCGAGCAGAGGACCCTGGACGAGATCGCGCTGCGCACCGCCCCGGACCGCAGGGAGGAGATCGCATGAACGGCATCGGCGCCGTGATGGCGCACACGGCGGAGATCCGCTCGCGCATCGAGTCCCTCACCGCCCCGACCGCGGCGACGCCGTCCTCGACGACGCAGGCGGCGGACGCCGCCGGCTTCGAGGCGCTCCTGGCCGCGCAGTCCGCCGGGCTGGGGGCGACGGACGGCGCCGCGTCCTCCGCGTCGGCGACGGGCCAGGACCTGGTGACCGCCGCGCTGGCCTACGTGGGCGTCCCCTACGTGTGGGGCGGGACGACGACCTCGGGCCTGGACTGCTCGGGCCTGGTCCAGCGCGCCCTGGCGGACATCGGGATCAGCGCGCCGCGCGTCGCCGCGGACCAGGGCCGCATGGGCGCGGCCGTGTCCTCGCTGGCCGAGGCCCAGCCCGGGGACCTGCTGGTGTTCAACGGCGGCACGCACATCGCGATCTATCTGGGCGGCGGGAAGATGGTCCACGCCCCCGAGCCGGGGGAGAGCGTCCGCGTCCAGGACGTCTACGAGACGCCCACCGCGATCCGGCGCGTCACCGCCACATCGGCGGACACCGGCCTCAGCGCGTTGTCGGGCTCGACGGACGCGCTCACGAGCCTCCTCTCCGGAGGGACCGGCCTGACCTCGGCGTCCCTGCTGGGCTCGTCCCTCACGGGCTCGCGCGCCACCGACGTCGCCCTGCTCGCCCTGGGGGGCTCCCGATGAACGCGTCGATGCTGCTGCCGGCCGCCGCGCCGTCCCGCGCGCGCGCCTCGTCGTCCTCCGCGTCGTCGGGCGCGCAGGCCCCGGCCCCGTTCGACGACGCGCTGCGCCAGGCGATCGAGGGAGCCGCGGCGCAGGAC
>JAFAAX010000110.1 GCA_023426345.1 Actinomycetes bacterium | reverse complement strand
CCGCGCCCCCGGGGGTGCGCGCCGCGACTGGGGCGCCGCCCTCGTCCCCCTTCTCTGGGAGGACGAGGGCGGCGCGCGCCCACGGGACGCAACGGTCCCCGGAACGGGGCGGGGTCAGCCGACGTGCTGCTCCGCGCCTGAGGGCACGGACTCCTCCGCGGGCGCGGCCTCGATGGCCCCGTTCGAGTGGAACGTGAACTCGCGCTCCGCGCCCTCGCCGGTGACGCCGACGGTGACGACCTGGCCGGGCAGGATCTCCCCGAACAGGATGCGCTCCGACAGGGCGTCCTCGATGTCGCGCTGAATCGCGCGGCGCAGCGGACGCGCCCCCAGGACCGGATCGAAGCCGCGATCGGCCAGCAGGTCGCGGGCGGCGTCGGTGAGCTGGAGCTCCATGCCCTGGGCGCGCACGCGGACGGCCAGGTTCGCGATCATCAGGTCGACGATCTGGGTGATCTGCTCCTTGTTCAGCGGCGGGAAGACGATGACGTCGTCCACGCGGTTGAGGAACTCGGGACGGAAATGCTGCTTGAGTTCCTCGTTGACCTTCGCCTTCATCCGCGAGTAGTCCTGGGTGAGGTTCTCCGCGGACTGGAAGCCCGTGAGGACGCCCTTGTTGATGTCGCGCGTGCCCAGGTTCGTCGTCATGATGATGACGGTGTTCTTGAAGTCGACCTTGCGGCCCTGGGAGTCGGTGAGGTGGCCCTCCTCCAGGATCTGCAGCAGCGAGTTGAAGATGTCCGGGTGGGCCTTCTCGACCTCGTCGAACAGGACGACGGAGAACGGACGCCGACGGACCTTCTCGGTGAGCTGGCCGCCCTCGTCGTAGCCGACGTACCCCGGAGGGGCGCCGAACAGGCGCGAGGCCGTGTGCTTCTCGGAGAACTCGCTCATGTCCAGCTGGATCAGGGCGTCCTCGTCGCCGAACAGGAACTCCGCGAGCGCCTTGGCCAGCTCCGTCTTACCCACGCCCGTGGGGCCGGCGAAGATGAACGACCCGCCCGGGCGCTTCGGGTCCTTCAGGCCCGAGCGCGTGCGCCGGATCGCCTGGGACAGGGCCTTGACGGCCTCCTCCTGGCCGATGACGCGCTTGTGCAGCTCGTCCTCCATGTGGAGCAGCTTCGTGGACTCCGTCTGGGTCAGCTTGAACACGGGGATGCCGGTGGACATGGACAGCACCTCGGCGATGTCGTCCTCGGAGACCTCCGCGATGTCATCGAGGTCCCCGCCCTTCCAGGCCTTCTCCTTCTCCGCGCGCTGCTCGCCGAGCTTCTGCTCCTCGTCCCTCAGCGACGCGGCTTTCTCGAAGTCCTGATCGTCGATGGCCGTCTCCTTGTCGCGGCGCACGGTCGCGATCTTCTCGTCGAGCTCGCGCAGCTCCGGCGGGGCGGTCATGCGGCGGATGCGCAGGCGCGCCCCGGCCTCGTCCATCAAGTCGATGGCCTTGTCGGGCAGGAAGCGGTCGGAGACGTAGCGGTCCGCCAGCTCCGCGGACGCCTCGATCGCCTGATCGGTGATGATGACGCGGTGGTGGGCCTCGTAGCGGTCGCGCAGGCCCTTGAGGATGCCGACCGTCTCCTCGACGCTGGGCTCGTTGACGGTGACCGGCTGGAAGCGCCGCTCCAGGGCGGCGTCCTTCTCGATGTACTTGCGGTACTCGTCCTGGGTGGTCGCCCCGATGGTCTGGAGCTCGCCGCGGGCCAGCATGGGTTTGAGCATCTGGGCCGCATCGATGGACCCCTCGGCCGCGCCCGCGCCCACCAGGGTGTGGATCTCGTCGATGAACAGGATGATGTCGCCGCGGGTGCGGATCTCCTTGAGGACCTTCTTGAGGCGCTCCTCGAAGTCGCCGCGGTAGCGGGAGCCTGCCACCAGCGAGCCCATGTCCAGGCTGTAGATCTGCTTGTCCTTGATGGTCTCCGGCACGTCGCCGCGCACGATGGCCTGGGCCAGGCCCTCGACCACGGCGGTCTTGCCGACGCCGGGCTCGCCCACCAGGACCGGGTTGTTCTTGGTGCGGCGCGAGAGGACCTGCATGACGCGCTCCATCTCGGTCTGGCGCCCGATGACGGGATCGAGCTTGCCCTCGCGCGCCGCCTGGGTGAGGTTGCGCCCGAACTGCTCGAGGATCGCCGAGTTGGTCTGGCCCGGGTCGCGCAGCGGGCCGCCGGCGGTGCCCACGGCCTCGCGGCCGTCCCCGCCGTCGCCGACCTGGCGCTGGTAGCCCGACAGCAGCTGGATGACGGTCTGGCGGACCTGGCCGAGGTCCGCCCCCAGCTTCGTGAGGACCTGGGCGGCGACGCCCTCGCCCTCCTTGAGGAGGCCGAGCAGCAGGTGCTCGGTCCCGATGTAGTTGTGGCCGAGCTGGAGGGCCTCCCTCAGCGAGAGCTCGAAGACGCGCTTGGCGCGCGGGGTGAACGGGATGTGGCCCTCGACCGGCTTCTCGCCCTCGCCGATGATGTCGACCACCGCGGCGCGCACGTCGTCGCGCTTGATGTCCATCATGTCCAGGGCCTTGGCGGCCACGCCCTCGCCCTCGGTGATGAGGCCGAGCAGCAGGTGCTCGGTCCCGATGTAGTTGTGGTTGAGACCCCGGGCCTCGTCCTGCGCCAGGACGACGACTCGCCGCGCCCGGTCGGTGAACCGTTCAAACATGGGGGCTGCTCCTCAGGGGATGGATGGGCAGGCGCTGTGCGGCGTCCGCTGACTGCCCCCCACACTACGGGCATCCCGTGCCCGCGTCAGGAGTGTTCACTCAAGGCGTGAGGTCGGAGCCGACGGGCGGGGCCCGCGGCGACCGGAGCACGACGGGTCCGCGCGGCGCGGGCTCCCACGGTCTGCGCATCCGGCTGGGTTCTCCTCCTCGCCGACGAGGGGGGCCCAGCGTCGGCCATGCCGGACTACACCAAATGGTCGACGCCCAGCCCGCACACCCTTGACCGGTCACCCTCGTTGACCTGCGCGAACGGAACGGACCAGAGACCTCCCCGTCGTCAGGCGGCGACCATTTGGTGCTGACCCACGAGAACCGACCGGGCCGAACCGAAGTCGCCGGAGAAGAGCACCGAAGTCGCGGGAGGGGCGTCAGGCCTCGACGAGCACGGTGAACGGCCCGTCGCCGACCAGCTCGACCTCCATCATCGCGCCGAACACGCCGGTGGCGACCTCGACCCCGCGCGCCCGCAGCCCGGCGACGACGGCGTCGATCAGGGGCTCCGCCTCCGCGCCGGGGGCCGCCGCCGACCAGGAGGGGCGCCGTCCCTTGCGGGTGTCGCCGTAGAGCGTGAACTGGGAGACCACCAGCACGGGCGCGCCCGCCGTCGCGACGGACTCCTCGTCTCGGAGGATCCGCAGCTCGGCGATCTTGCGGACCACCGTCTCCGCCTCGGCCGCCCCGTCCCCGCGGGCGACGCCGACCAGCGCCACCAGTCCCGGCTGCTCGATCGCGCCGACCACCTGGCCGTCCACCGTCACCCTCGCGCGGCGGACGCGCTGGAGGACCGCCCTCACCGGGGGCCTCCCCCGCCGGCGCCCCCGAGGCCCAGTCCGCCCATGCCTCCGCGGGCCGCCGGCACGTCGGGGCGCCGCAGGTCGGGGTTCGCGCGGAGCCCGCTTCCGGGGCGTTCGGCCGGAGAGGCGGCGGCCCGCCCGTCCAGGGGGACGATGATCTCCTGGGCGGCGGCCACGCCCCCGATGTCGAAGACGGCGTCGGCGGGCACGGCGCGCGCGACCAGGGCCAGGGCGATCGGCCCCATGTCCGCGTGCCGCGCGACCGAGGTGACGACGCCGACCTGGCGCTCCCCGCGCATCAGCTTCGCGCCCGGCTCCGGCAGATCGCCCAGCGACCCGTCCAGCTGGAGGAACACGAGCCGGCGCGGCGGTCTGCCCAGGTTGAGGACGCGCGCGACGGACTCCTGGCCGCGGTAGCAGCCCTTGTCGAGGTGGACCGCGGTGCGCAGCCAGTCCAGCTCCGCGGGGATCGCGCGGGCATCGGCCTCGCGTCCGATCCGGGGCCGCCACGTCGCCACGCGCACCGCCTCCCAGGCGAGCAGGCCCGCAGGACGGCGGCTCGCGGCGTCTTCCCCGCCGCCCAGCCAGGCGTCAGCGAAGTCCGCGGCGCGCGCCCGTTCGACGACGTGCAGGCGCGCCCGCGTGGACGCGCCGGGGTGGCGGCCGCGGAAGTACTCCGTGCCGCCCTCCGCCACGCCCGGCCAGGGGTCGTCCCAGGTGAGCAGCAGCCCCGGCAGATCCCCCATCGACGAGGACGGCCCGGCTGCGCCGGACCGGCGATCAGCCTGCTCCCGACGCCGAGAACGGTTCATCCCGGCGTCGAGAACGGTCCCCGCCCGACCCGCCGGGCTCATCGTCCCGAACACTGTGAGGTCCTCGCGCACGCCGACGGCGACGCGCAGGGCGAAACGCATCGAGTCCAGCCACCCCGCGAGGGCGTCGGCGTGGTCGCCCTCGGTGAGGAGGAACGTCGTCGAGCCGTCATCGGCCGCGCCCGCCGCGTGCTCGATGCGCCCCTGGGGGTCCAGGACCAGCAGCTCGCGGGATTCGCCGGGGACCATGCCGGTGAGGACCTGGGAGGTGATCGAGGTCAGCCACGTCTGCCGATCGGGGCCCGACACGGCCACGACCCGCAGGTCCGAGCGGTCGACCAGCCCGCGCCCGCCCTCGAGCGCCCACTGCTCGCCCGACGGATCGCCGAAGTGCATCGGGAGGCCGTCCAGGCTCTCGGCCTCGCCGCCCGCGACGGCGCCCGGCCACGTGAGCAGGGGAGAACGCCAGCTCTGCGCGGTGCGATCCCCCGCCCGCTCCGGCGCCTGTTCCGAGCCGCTCATCGCGAGCCGCCCTCGGCCTGCGGGAACAGGGGCGAGACGCCGGCGCTCGCCGCGACGTCGAACAGCGGGAGTCCGCCCGGCCCCTCGGGGGCGATGTCGTCGGGGATCTGCTCCCCGGACTCGGTGCGGGCGTATCCGGTGCGCAGGAGCCGGCCGGAGAGGTCGATCCGCGCCTCGCCGCCCGCCACCGTGCGCTCCTGGGTCCACATCAGCTCACCCGCCACCATGCCGTACATCCGGGCCAGGGACTCGATCGGCTCGGCGCGGGGGCCGCGCGCGATCGCGTCGGAGTTCAGCTGGACGCGCGGTCCCATGCTCACGCCGGCCCACAGGGTGGCCAGACCGTCCATGTCGGCGCCGGATCCGGTGAGTTCGCGGGGCTCGTCCTGGCCCGGCAGGGGCAGGCGGCCCGACCCCAGCAGGACCGTGAGGTAGACGGTCTCCTCGCGCAGCACCGGGCCCTCGACCAGGACGTCCAGGCCCTCCCGGGCGTCGAGCGTCGGATCGATGTCGGGAGATTCGGTCGGCGCGGCCACGCCGGCCGACTGCGGGCCTCCGGCCGTCGAGGCGGCCCGGATCGTGGTCACCACGCGCACCTGCGTGCCGCGGACATCGGCCGCGACGTCCTCGACGACCACACGGTCGGGGGCGTCGCCGGGAGTGGCCAACATGCCCCACCCCTTCCACGTGCCCAGCATCCAGGCCAACGGCGCCACGTCGGGCGGCAGATCTGCGGGAATCACCATCATGGCGTCCAGCCTACGGCGGCGCGCGCCCCGCGTCGCAGCGCCCCCCGCCGGCCAGACCCAGCCGGCCAGACCCAGCCGGCCAGACCCAGCCGGTCAGATCCCGCCGATGCGGATCATCACGTAGAACGGAACCACGGCAACGAGGAACTTCGCGCATCCCCGCGACAGGGCGCCCCGCGTCGAGGAGCGGCGCCCGCTGTGGTCCCCGAGCAGCCCGTCGATCGCGATGACCGCCAAGGCCACGGAGACGCCCGTGGCCAGCCCGGCCACCACGACGGCGCCGATGTCGCCGATGCCCTGGGCGAGGACCGGCAGGACCCGCGGCAGCGTCGCGCCTCCGTGGCGCGCGGCCGCGTAGGCGCCGCCGACGGCCAGCCCGCCCAGGACGCCCCCGCCCAGGGCTCCCAACGAGTTCGACCGGTACGTGCGTCCGATCTGGTCCCCGACGACGGTGGTGAGGACCACCAGGCAGGAGATCACCACCGTCGCCGACCATTGGGGATTCGCGGCGAGAGCCACCCAGCAGACGCCGGCCGTCGCCACGAGCGCGCCCGTCACGGCCCCGGGGAGGGCCGTCGTCATCGGCGCCGGCCCCCGGCCGTCCGACGCGCCCGGCGCCGCCCTCGTCCGGCCGCCTTCCGGGCGGCCCGCCGACAGATCGCGGGGCGCCGGCGCGACCAGCAGCTCGGCGGCGAACAGGCACACGACGCCCAGTCCCGCGGCCACGGTCACCGACGCCATGTCATGCCGCACCGCCACGCCGGATCCCGCGATGACGCCCGCCGCGATCATCACCACACGGCCGGAGACCGTCAGCGGGATCCCCGTGAGTTCGGGCCAGCCGATCCCGAGCCCGACGCCCGCCACGGCGACGATCAGCGCGGCGGTCGTCGCGCGGGCTCCCAGGGACACTGCGCCCAGCGACAGGGCGGCGGGCACCAGCCCCGAGGCCGCGACGGCCAGCCCGGACGCCATCAGGCCGGCCAGGACCGCCACCGTCCAGGCGGAGACGTGGCGGCGGCCGCGCCGCGCCGGCCGCGCCTCGGC
>JAFAAX010000098.1 GCA_023426345.1 Actinomycetes bacterium | reverse complement strand
GCCCAGCTCAGCGAGGCCACGTCGCCCTACACGCGGGGACGCCACGTCCGTGTCGCCGCGGCGCTCGCCCACGGGGCCCCCAGCGAGGACCGTCTCGACATCCTCAAAGGCGTCGCCCGCGCGACGGCGAAGAACATGGACGCCTCCGTGAGCGTGCCCACGGCCACCTCGACGCGGGAGATCCCGGCGAAGCTCCTCATCGAGAACCGCCTCCTCCTCAACTCCCACCTAGCGCGCACCACGGGCGGCAAGGTCTCCTTCACCCATCTCATCGGCTACGCCGTGGTCGAGGCGCTGTGCGAGATGCCGGGCATGAGCGTGCGCTACGTCGTCGAGGACGCCAAGCCCGCCATCGAGCACCTGGCCCACGTCGGCTTCGGCCTGGCCATCGACGTCACCCGCGGGGACGGGGCGCGCTCCCTCATCGTGCCCGTCATCCACCAGGCCGACACGCTGACCTTCATGGAGTTCGTCGCCGCCTACGACGACCTGGTGCGGCGCGCCCGCGACGGGCGGCTGACGCCGGAGGATTACCAGGGGGCCACCGTGTCCCTGACGAATCCCGGGACGCTGGGCACCACGACGTCCGTGCCCCGCCTGATGGCGGGCCAGGGGCTCATCGTCGGCGTCGGCGCCACCGACTACCCCGCCGAGTACGCGGGCGTGTCACCTGCCAAGCTGGCCGCCCTCGGGATCGGCAAGACGATGCACGTGTCGTCCACCTACGACCACCGCGTCATCCAGGGCGCCGTGTCGGGAGAGTTCCTGCGGCTGGTCTCCGACAAGCTGGCCGGCAGGGACGGCTTCTACGACCGCGTGTTCGACGCGCTGCGCGTGCCGATCCCGCCCTACCGGTGGGAGGCCGATCACGAGTACGACATCGAGCGGGAGAAGGGCAAGCCGGCGCGCATCGCCGAGCTCATCCACGCCTACCGCTCGCGCGGGCATCTGGCCGCCGACACGGATCCCCTCGCCTACCGCGTGCGCCGCCATCCGGACCTGGACCTGTCCAGCTACGGGCTGTCCGTGTGGGACCTCGACCGGTCCTTCCCCACGGGGGGCCTGGGCGGGGCGGACCATATGCGGCTGCGCGATCTGCTCGACCGCTTGCGCGACACCTACACGCGCACCGTCGGCATCGAGTACATGCACATCCAGGATCCCGTGCAGCGCACCTGGGTCCAGGACCACATCGAGCAGGCCTACGAGGCGCCCTCGTCGCCGGAGCAGCGCCACATCCTGCGCACCCTCAACCACGCCGAGGCCTTCGAGGAGTTCCTCCAGACGAAGTACGTCGGCCAGAAGCGCTTCTCGCTGGAGGGCGGGGAGTCCCTGATCCCCCTGCTCGACGCCGTCCTGGGCGACGCCGCCCGCCGCTCCATCCACGAGGTCGCGATCGGCATGGCCCACCGCGGCCGCCTCAACGTCCTGGCGAACATCGCGGGGAAGTCCTACGGGCAGATCTTCTCCGAGTTCGAGGGCAACCAGGATCCGCGCACGGTCCAGGGCTCCGGCGACGTCAAGTACCACCTGGGCACGGAGGGCGTCTTCACCGTCGAAGAGGGCGTTGCCACCAAGGTCTACCTGGCGGCCAACCCCTCCCATCTGGAGGCCGGCGACGGCGTGCTCGAGGGGATCGTGCGCGCCAAGCAGGACGAGCTGGGCGACCCGTCCCTGCCCGTCGTGCCGATCCTCATCCACGGCGACGCGGCCTTCATCGGCCAGGGCGTCGTCCAGGAGACCCTCAACATGAGCCAGCTGGCGGGCTACCGCACGGGCGGGACGATCCACATCATCGTCAACAACCAGATCGGGTTCACCACGGGCCCCACCTCGGGCCGCTCCACGCGCTACCCGACGGACCTCGCCAAGGGCCTCCAGGTGCCGATCCTCCACGTCAACGGCGACGACCCGGAGGCCGTGGTCCACATGGCGCACCTGGCGCTGGCCTACCGCGAGGAGTTCCACAAGGACGTCATCATCGACATGGTGTGCTATCGGCGCCGCGGGCACAACGAGGGCGACGACCCGTCGATGACGCAACCGGTGATGTACGACCTCATCGGGCGCATCCCGTCCACGCGCGCCGTCTACACGCGCAACCTCGTCGGGCGCCGCCAGCTCACCGAGGAGGAGGCCCGAGCCTCCATCCAGGAGTACGAGGACGAATTGTCGAAGATCCTCACCGAGACCCGCGAGCACGGGTGGGCCCCCCACGCGGCGGGCGGCCCGGCGGCCGCGGACGCCCGCGGGCCCGAGACGTGGGAGGTCCCCGAGTCCCAGCTGCCGGGCCAGGGCATGATGATCGGCTGGGAGTCGGCGACCACGCCGGAGGCGATCCGCCGGGTCGGGGACGCCTACCACACGTTCCCCAAGGGCTTCACGCCCCACCCGAAGATGGCCCAGCTGGCCGAGCGCCGCTGGAAGATGTCCTACGGGCAGGCGCCCATCGACTGGGGATTCGGCGAGCTGCTGGCCGTGGGCTCCCTGCTCATGGAGGGCACGCCGGTGCGGATGAGCGGGCAGGACACGCGCCGCGCGACCTTCGTCCAGCGCCACGCGGTGCTCCACGACCACACCGACGGCCGGGAGTTCACCCCGCTGCGGTTCCTCACCGCCGACCAGGCCCGGTTCGACATCTACGACTCGCCGCTGTCGGAGTACGCGGTGATGGGCTTCGAGTACGGGTACTCCGTCGAGCGGCCCGACGCACTGGTGATGTGGGAGGCCCAGTTCGGCGACTTCGCGAACGGCGCCCAGACGGTCATGGACGAGTTCGTGAGCTCGGCGGAGCAGAAGTGGGGCCAGTACTCCTCGCTGGTGCTCCTGCTCCCCCACGGCTACGAGGGGCAGGGCCCCGACCACTCCTCGGCGCGCATCGAGCGCTACCTCCAGCTGGCGGCCGAGGACAACATGTGGATCGTCCAGCCCTCGACGCCCGCGAATCACTTCCACCTCCTGCGCACGCAGGCCTACCGCCGCCCGCGCAAGCCGCTCCTGGTGTTCACCCCGAAGCAGTTGCTGCGCCTGTCGGCGGCGACGTCCTCCGTCGAGGACTTCACGGCCGGCGGCTTCCGGCCCGTCCTCGGCGAGGACGAGCCGCGCGTGCTCGGCGCGGCCGGCGCCGTCTCGCGCGTGCTGCTGTGCTCGGGCCGCCTCTACTACGACCTGGTCAAAGAGCGCTCGGCCCGCGAGGCCTGGGACACGGCCGTCATCCGGCTCGAGCAGCTCTATCCGCTGCCGATGGAGGAGCTGGCCTCCCAGCTCGCGGAGTTCCCGAACGCGTCCGTGACGTGGACGCAGGACGAGCCGCGCAACCAGGGCGCCTGGCCGCATCTGGCGCTCACCCTGTTCCCCGAGCTCGGGCTGTCCGTGGACGTCGTGTCCCGGCCGGCCTCCGCCACGACCGCCGCGGGCCGCGCCTCGCTGCACCGCCAGCAGCATGCCGCGCTGCTGGAGCAGGCCTTCGCCCGTTAGTGTGGGGAGGGGGCGCCCGCCGGGGCGCTCCATCGAGGACGAGGGCGGGGCCGGCGGCGACGTCCGACCGGTTCCCGGGGAGGAGCGACATGCGCCTGTGCGTGATCGGCGACGATCTGGTCGCCGGCGTCGGCGATCCCCGCGGCCTGGGATGGATCGGACGCGTCCTCGCGCGCAGCGAGTTCCCGGAGCCGCCCGCCGTCCTGGCGTTGGCGGTCCCCGGTGAGACCACCGCCCAACTGGCGGCGCGCTGGGAGCGGGAGGTCGCCCCCCGGGCGGTCCTCGGGGAGACGCGCCTGATCGTCGGCGTCGGCGCGGCGGACGTCCCGGCCGGCGTGTCCACGCCGCGGACCCGCCTCGATCTGGCGAACATCGTCGACCGCGCGGCCACGCTCAAGCTCCCCTGCCTGGTCGTCGGCCCGCCGCCGCTGGCCGGCGCCGACCGGCGCGCCCTGGGGGCCGTGGCCCGGGCCTGCGCGGAGGTCTGCGAGCGCCGCCACGTCCCCTTCGTCGACACGCTGCGCCCGTTGGCCGCCCACGATCAGTGGGCCGAGGACATGGCCGCCTCCCCGGCGCGCACGCCCCACGGCCTCACGCTGCCGGGCCAGGCGGGGTACGCGCTGATGGCGTGGCTGGTCCTCCATGAGGGCTGGTACCAGTGGACGGGCGCCGATCCCCGCCCCTGACCGGGACCTCCTCCCGCCGAGAACGGTTGCCGGAGTCGGCCGACCGGCCTCAGCGACCGGGATCGACGAGGGCGCGCCCCGCCGACTCCCAGGCGCGGACCCCGCCGAGCAGGTGCGTGGCGTCCGCCCAACCGCGGGCCCGCAGGGCCGCCAGGGCCACCTCCGAGCGCACGCCCGCCGCGCAGTAGACGAGCGTGGGCGCCCGCGGGTCCAGGACCGAGAGCCCCGATCCGTCGAGCACCCGCGCCAGCGGGATCCGGACGGCGCCGGCGATGACGCCCTGGGCGCACTCGCGGTCCTCCCGCACGTCCAGCACGACGGTGCCGGGACGGGCGGCCAGCAGCTCGACGGCCTCCGGGACGGTCAGGCCGTCCGGCCGATCGCCCTCGACCGGGCCCGCGCCGATCCCCGCGTCCCCCGTCTCTTCCGCCGCCCGCGCCGCGCCCGCCGCCGCCCCGCGAACGGGGACCGGCACGGCCTCCCCGGAGGCGCCCCGGCGGCCGCGCGCGGCGAACGGCAGGGTCCGGGTCTCCCCCTCCAGGGCGTCGACGACCAGGACGCGCCCCATGAGGGGGCGGCCCCGGCCGGTGAGGACCTTGACGGCCTCCATCGCCATGAACGACCCGGCGATGCCGACCAGGGCGCCGACCACGCCGGCCTCGGCGCACGAGGACACCTCTCCGGGCGCGGGCGGAGCGGGGAACAGGTCGCGCAGGGTCCGCGCGCCGTCGGCCAGTCCGGCCGGCGGACGCGACCAGAAGACGCTGACCTGCGCGTCATAGCCCAGGACCGACCCCCAGATCAGCGGGACGCCGGCGGCGGCGCACGCGTCCGCCACCAGATAGCGGGTCGGAAAGTTGTCGGTGCCGTCGACGACCAGGTCGTGGCGGCCGACCAGGTCCGCGACATTCTCCGGCCCCACGCGCCGGCGCAGACCGGTGACCTCGACATCGGGGTTGAGGTCGCGGACCATCCGCACCGCGGAGTCGGACTTCGCGACGCCGCGGCGCGGCGCGGGGGCCGCGGGGGCCCCGGTCCCCGCGTCATCGACCAGGTCCTCCCCCGTGGCGCAGTCCACGGCCCTCCCCCGTTCCGGGGCGGCGGGGTCCGCCGCGTCGGCGTCGCGGTGGATGACCTGGCGGTGCAGGTTCGAGCGCGCCACCACGTCGTCGTCGACCACCGTCAGATGCCCGACTCCGGCCGCCGCCAGGTACTGCAGGACCGGGCTGCCCAGCCCGCCGGCCCCGATGACCAGGACGCGGGCGGCCAGCAGCCTCTCCTGGCCGGCCATCCCCAGGATCTGCGGGAGCAGCTGGCGCGAGTAGCGGTCGAACTGGTCCGGGCGCAGTCCCGCTCCCCCGGCCTCCGCGGCGCCCGCCCGCCCCCGTCGCGTGCGCTCGATGAGATCGCGCGTTCCGGGCAGGGGTCCGATCGGTCCCAGGTTCGTCATGCGCTCATCCTCGACTCCCGTCCCGGCGCCCGCAATCGCGGGGGCTGCGGCGCGGCCATTCTCACTGGCCCGGCCACGCGCGCCCCGGCGCAGCCGGGGCCGCCCTCGTCACGTGAGGAAGTACACCGACGGCTTCGTGCCCGCCTCCGGGTGGAGGGTGAACGACTCGCGGCGCTCCAGCAACTGGGAGACCTCGGAGTCGGGATCGTCCAGGTCCCCGAAGAACCGGGCGCGCGCCGGGCAGACCTCCACGCAGGCGGGCAGACGGTCCTCGGCCAGGCGCTGCTCGCAGAACGTGCACTTGGAGACCGTCGCCGGCTGCTGCGGCTGGACGGCGTACCCGCCCAACGCGAACGGGTTGGCGTGGTCGATCTGGTCGGTGTTGCGCGTGCGGACCCCGTCGTAGGGGCAGGCCTCCACGCAGGCGCCGCAGCCGATGCATTTGTCGTAGTCGATGAGCACGACGCCGTCCTCGTCGCGCTTGAACGTGGCGCCCGTGGGGCACACGGGCACGCACGGCGGGTTCTCGCAGTGCTGGCACGCGACGGTGAGGAACCACATGGTCGGGCGCCCCTCGGTCGGGGCCGGCGTGTGCTGCTCGGCGCCCCCCACGGTCCACACACGGTTCCACCAGACGTCGTCGGGCAGGTTGTTCTCGGTCTTGCACGCGATGGCGCAGGTGTCGCACCCGATGCATCGCTCCACGTCCACCAGCATTCCCAGATGCACGGTCGCGCTTCCTTTCCTGGATCGACGAGGACGGCCCCGCGTCGCGGGGCGCCCCCTTTCAGTTCCGGCGTCCCTCGCCTGCGGGGCGGGTCCGCGGCGGGTCGATGACGGGGGCATGGATGCCGGCCTGCAGCACGGCGCGCCGGACGTGCTCCACGCCCACGCAC
>JAFAAX010000093.1 GCA_023426345.1 Actinomycetes bacterium | reverse complement strand
GGCGTGGACGGCGGCGGGCGGCGCGGCGTGCGCAGGGGCGGGAGCCGGAGTCGGAGTCGGGGCCGCGGCAGGGGCGGGAGCCGCCACCGGGGCGGGGGCCCCGCCGGCGGGCGCCGAATCCGTGATCACGGCGACGACCGTGCCGACGTCGACCGTCTCGTCCTCACCCACGCGGATCTCCGCGAGGTAGCCCGAGACCGGGGCGGGGACCTCGGAGTCGACCTTGTCGGTGGACACCTCGAGGAGCGCCTCGTCGGCCTGGACCTGGTCGCCGACCTTCTTGAGCCACGTGGTCACCGTGCCCTCGGTGACCGACTCGCCGAGGGCCGGCATCGTCACCTCGGTGCCGGAGACGGGCTCCGACGGGGCGGGCTCCGACGGGGCGGGCGCGGGAACGGCGGCCGGGGCGGGCGCGGGAGCCTCCGCGGCGGGGGCGGCGGGCGCGGGAGCTGCCGACGAGGGCGCCTCCGAGGGCTCGCCGATGAGGGCGATCTGGGTGCCGACCTCGACGGTCTCGTCCTCGGCGACGGTGATCTCCAGCAGGACGCCGGCGACGGGGGAGGGGACCTCGGAGTCGACCTTGTCGGTGGAGACCTCGACGATCGGCTCGTCGACGGCGACGGTGTCGCCGACCTTCTTCAGCCAGGTGGTGACCGTCCCCTCGGTGACGGACTCGCCGAGTGCCGGCATAGTCACGGGTGTTGCCATGGTGTTCTCTCCTCGTCGACTCGGGTCAGTTGTGGGCGTGCAGGGGCTTGCCCGCCAGAGCCATCGCGGCCTCGCCGATGGCCTCGTTCTGGGTGGGGTGGGCGTGGATGAGGGCGGCGACGTCGTCGGGGTAGGCCTCCCAGTTGACCATGAGCTCGCCTTCGCCGACCTGCTCCCCCATGCGGGCGCCGACGGCGTGGAAGCCGACGATCGGGCCGTCCTGGACGGAGACGAGCTTGACGAAGCCCGCCGTCCCCAGGATGTTCGACTTGCCGTTGCCGGCGAGGTTGTACTCGACGGTGCGCACCGCGTCGCCGTACTGGTCGCGGGCCTGCTTCTCGGTGAGGCCCACGGAGGCGATCTCCGGCTCGCAGAAGGTGACGCGCGGAATGCCCGACTCGACGATCGGCGTCGGGCTGAGGCCCGCGATCTCCTCCGCGACGAAGATGCCCTGGCGGAATCCGCGGTGCGCCAGCTGGAGGCCGGGGACGATGTCGCCGACCGCGTGGATGTTCGCGACGCCGGTGTGGAGGCGCTCGTCGGTGAGGACGAAACCGCGATCCAGGGTGAGGCCCTGCTCCTCGTAGCCCAGGCCCTGGGTGACGGGGCCTCGCCCGACGGCGACCAGCAGCACGTCGGCGTCGACGGCCGTGCCGTCCTCGCACGTGACGTGCACGCCGCTCTCGTCCTGGGCGGCGCCGGCGAAGCGGGTGTTCGTGTGGAAGGCGATCCCGCGCTTGCGGAACTGGCGCTCCACCTGCTTGGAGACGGCCTCGTCCTCGTTGGCGGCCAGATGGGGCAGCGCCTCGATGATCGTCACCTCGGCGCCGAAGGAGCGCCACACGGAGGCGAACTCCAGGCCGATGACGCCGCCGCCCAGGATGGCGGCGCGGCTGGGCACCCAGTCCATCTGGAGGGCCTGCTCGGAGGTGATGACGCGTCCCTCGATCGGCAGCGTCGGCAGGGTCTTCGAGTAGGAGCCCGTCGCCAGCACGACGTGCCGGCCGGTGATGCGCCGTCCGTCGACCTCCACGGCGTCGGGCCCGACCAGGCGCCCCCAGCCCTCGATGACGTCGACCTTGCGGGAGCTCAGGAGCCCCTGGACCCCCTTGTAGAGCTTCGTGATGGTCTGGTCGCGGTAGGCGGCCAGGGCGCCCATGTCGATGCCCTGGAAGGCCGACTGGACGCCGACGGCCGCGGAGTCGCGGACGGCGTCGGCGGTCTCGGCGGCGTGCAGGTAGGCCTTGGTCGGGATGCATCCGCGGTGCAGGCAGGTGCCGCCGACCTTGTCGCCCTCGATGAGGGCCACCCTGAGGCCCAGCTGGGCGCCGCGCAGGGCCGTGGCGTATCCGCCGGACCCCGCTCCCAGGATGACGATGTCGTAACCGGACTCGCTCACGTTCTCCACTCCTCGTGTCGGGTTGCACAGACCATCGTGGTCCAACCGGGCCCATTGTCCCACCCCGAGTGTGTGTTGTGCCGCCCCACCGGGATCTGCCCGGGTGGAACGGCCCACAGCGCGGGCCCGGACCGGGGCCCCGCCGGGCGGCGACTAGGATCGCGTCCGAGCCGTCCGGCCGCCGTCGGACGGGCCGCCAGCGACACGGAGGGGGACCATGGCCCGCGACAGCTCGCGCCCGCAGCCGGGAGTCGAGGACCAGGTCGTCGACACCCGGGGCCCCTCGCTCGGATTGGGCCGCATCGTCATGGCGGTCTACTGGGTCTTCGGCGCGTGGACGACCGTGCAGGCGGTCGTCGACCTGATCGACCTCCTCCGCGTCGGCACCGCGCCGTTGGGCCCGGCGCTCGTCGCGTTGGTCGCGGGGCTCGTCTACCTGCTGGCCGCCGTCGCCCTCACCCACAACGGGCGGCGGATGCGCCTGGTCGGGTGGACGGCGGTGATCATCGAGGCGGCCGGCCCTGTCATCGTCGGCCTCCTGGGGGTGGGCCTGCCGGACCTCACCGGGACCCGCTCGGCCTGGGGGGCGTTCGGCGCCGACTACTGGTACCTGCCGCTGGTCATCGCCGTCGTCGGCCTGGTGTGGCTGTGGGCGTCGAATCCGCGCCGCATCGTCGAGCGCGCGGAGCAGGTCGACCGCGCCCGCCCCTGGCGGCGGTGAGGCCGCGGCGGATCAGACCCCGCCGGGGAAGCCGATCTGGCGCCAGGCCTCGTACAGTCCGATCGAAGCGGAGTTCGCGAGGTTGAGGGAGCGCACGCCGGGCGTCATCTGGATGCGGACCTTCGAGGCGATGCGCGGATGCGCCATCACGTCCTCGGGCAGGCCCGTGGGCTCGGGGCCGAACATCAGCCCGTCTCCGTCGCGGTACTCGACGTCGGTGAACAAACGGTCGGTGTGACCGGTGAAGGCCCAGATCCTCCCCGGGACCGCGGCCAGCGCGTCCTCGAGTCCCGGGTGGACGACGACGTGGGCGAGGTCGTGGTAATCCAGTCCCGCGCGGCGCAGCTTGGCGTCCTCCATGTCGAAGGCGAGGGGCTCGACGAGGTGGAGCAGGGACCCGGTGCACGCCGAGAGGCGGATCGCGGCTCCGGTGTTGCCCGGGATCCGCGGCTCGAAGAAGATCACGTGAAGCACGCCGACCATCCTCCCACTGCGGGCGGTCCGGGCCGCGCGCATCGATCCGGCCGTGTCACGTCCGCTCGGCGCCGGCGGCCCGCACCAGCCAGTGGCCCAGGGCGGCCAGCGTGCCGGCGATGACGGGCACGAGGACGGCGACGAGCGCCGCGTTGAGCAGGACCTGGCGGTAGCCCAGGGCGGGGACGTCGACGAAGGAATAGGGATACCAGTCGACCAGGGCGCCGCGCGCCAGCGTGACCGCGAGGTAGAGCGCGGGCAGGACCGGGGTGAGGGCCAGCTCGCCCCACGACGGGGGCCGGCGCAGCGAGACGATCCAGGCGGCCAGGGCCAGCAGAGGGGTGAGGATGTGCTCGAACGTGGTCTGCAGGATCATCGTGAGGGGGTAGTCCCCGCCCAGGCTCGGCCCGAGCAGGATCATCGCGTAGACGGTCCCGGTGAGCAGGATCGAGGCCAGGGCGCTCATCCGCAGGGCGCCGAACAGGCGCGATCGGGGATCGGGACGGACGACGAGCGCCAGGGAGACGGCGGCGACCAGGAGGTTGGACACCGTCGTGAAGTAGGCGAGCCGGTTGAGCGCCCCGCCCCATCCCGGGCCGAAGGTCGTGGAGAACCCGGCGTTCGCCGGCAGCCAGGACTCCTTGTGGGAGGCGACCACCAGGTCCAGGACGATCCCGGCCAGCGCGGATGCGGCGGCGAGCAGGTGGAGGAGGCGGGCGGCCGCCGTGTTGCCCGATGGCGTCGCCGCCGCGGCAGGCTCCGCCGCCGTGACGGCGATCGGCGGGGCTCCGGCGGCGGGCGCCGGGACGACGGCCGTGTCCGGCGTGAGCGACTGGATGTCGACGACCGTCATCGTGCCTCCCCGTGGCCATCCGATATCGTTCTGAGATCGGACTGTCACCATATTGTGACATAGGGGCGGCTGTTTCGCGGGGAGGCTGTGGCGTCCGGTTGTCTGATTCTTGAACTGGCCTTGGGGTACGCCCTCGCCGCCGGTCCGGTCTCAGCGGGCGGGCCGCCGGTGGGTGACGGTGAGCCGGGCCCGGGCGAGGGTGTGGAAGAGCGTCTGGAAGGCGGCGGCGGTGGGCGTGGCCTCGTCGCCGAGCCCCAGCGTCTCGACGTCCAGGGCGTGCACGGCGAAGACGTAGCGGTGCTCGCGGTCGCCGGGCGGGGGAGCGGCCCCCTGATAGGACGGCTCCCCGGAATCGCCGCGCAGATGGAAAGCGGCGCCCTCCAGCGTGAGGTCGGAGGCCCCCGCGCCGCGCGCCATCTCCGTCTGGTCGGCTGCGAGGTCGAGGACGGCCCAGTGCCAGAACCCCGCCGGCGTCGGCGCGTCGGGGTCGAAGCAGGAGAGGGCGAACCCGCGCGTCTGCGCGGGGAATCCGCTCCATCGCAGATGAGGGGAGGTGTTGCCGCCCGCGGCCGTGAAAAGGTCTGGCATCGGGGCGCCGTCGACGAGGTCGTCGGACTCCAGGGCGAAGGCGGCGACCGGGGGGAGCGAGTCGTAGGGATCGGGGGCGAGGGGGCGGTCGAGGAGGTCCATCGTGTTCTCCTTCCGGGGGCGCGCGGGATCGCGCGCGGGCGGGTCCTCCCAGTGTCGCCCCTCCTCCCTGCGCGCGCAGCGGGTCGTGAGCTGCGACTGCGCCGCCGGGGATCCCGCTGCGGTCATGTGAGGGCGCCTCCCGGTACACTATCGAACAGGTGTTCGATGTGTGAGGGGGTGGGGCCGGTGCCCGTCGGAGGGGACGAGCGGCTGGGCCGCGCCCGGGCCGCGCTGGCCCAGGCGGAGGCGCGCGCCGGCGTGCGCGACGC
>JAFAAX010000092.1 GCA_023426345.1 Actinomycetes bacterium | reverse complement strand
TCGGCGACGCGCGTGCGGGTGGCGAGCAGCACCGAGTAGACGAGGAGGAGCACGAGCACCGCGGCGGCGCCCCAGGGGGACAGCAGGTTCGCGAGCGGGCGCCCGATGAACCAGCCGGCGGCGCCGCCCGCGCGCTCGACGGCCTCGACGGGGCGCAGCGGCGGGTTGCCGGCCGACACGTGGACCAGGCCGGTGAGCGCCAGCGTGAGGCCCAGCCCGCCGGCGACATGATGGGGGACGGCGTCGGAGGTCGGGTCCTCGCTGCGCGCGCGGAACAGGTCGACCGCCAGCGCGATGAGGACAAGCGGGACGACGACGGAGAACAGCCCCACGGCGCCGGCGACGATGCCGTGGATGAGGTCCCCCGCCTGACCGGAGATGCCGAACCATTCGCGCAGCGCGACGACCACGGCCAGCGCCAGGCACACGAAGGCCAGCGCGTCGCGCTTGGCCTGGGGGTCGACGGCCCGCCACCGGCCCCAGGCCGACCGGGCCCCCGAGGCGACGGCGGAGAACATCCGCGACAGCGCCCCCGGGCGCACCGGGGCGTCGGCGCGCGGCGAGGACGGCGTCCGCGCGCGACCGGAGGGCCGGGCGGCCGTCCGCGGCTTCTTCACAGGTGTCTTCTGGGCCATGGTGTCTCGACGCTACCGCGCCGCCGGACGCTCGGCGCGTCTGGCGCGCCGCCATCAGTACGAGTAGGTGACGCCGCCCTCGGACATGACGCGCTCGATCTGCTCGCGCGTCGGCACCGGCAGCGCCGACTCGTGGGCGATCGTCAGGGCGCAGGCGGCGTTGGCCCGGCGGCAGGCCGTCACCAGGTCGCGGCCCTCCAGCAGGCCCGCGCACATCACGGCGATATGGGTGTCGCCCACGCCGGCCGTGTCCACCACCACCGAGTCGAAGGCGGGCACCTGGACCCGCTGCTGGGCGCCGTCGACCTGGACCTCGCAGCCCATCACCCCCAGGCGGCGCACCATCGCGGCCTCGGGGCGCAGGACGTGGCGGATGCCGGTGCCCGGCTCCGCGGCCGTCAGCGCCCGGCCCAGCATCGAGGCCTCCCGGATGTTCATCGTGACGACGTCCGCGCGCTGGAGGAGCCTCTTCCAGGTCCACACCGACACCTGGTCGACCGCCGGCGACACGGAGAGCACCAGGGTGACGCCCTCGGGCAGCGTTGACGCCCACGTGGACAGCACCTCGGCGCTGGCCGGGCGCGTGAGATCCGCACCGGCCACGTGGACCAGGTCCCCGGGCTCCAGGCGCACGCGGTCGAGGACCCGCCGCGACGGCTCCGACTCGACGCCGGAGGTGACGACCGAAGTCGTCGACCCGTCGGCCTCGACCAGCGTCATCGCCACCCCGATGTCGCCCACCAGCTCCTCGGTGAGGATCTCGACGCCGGCCTCGACCAGCTGACGGCGCACCGCGAACGAGTTCGGGCCCGTGCCCAGGGGGGAGACCATGGCCGCCCGGATCCCCAGGGCCGCCACCGACGCGAGCGTGGTGAACCCCCCGCCCGGCTGCGACGTCGCCGTGTCGGCGTGCTCGGAGGCGCCGCGCTCGGGGATGTGGTCGACGTGGAGGGGGATGTTGAGGACGACGGACTGCGTCGAGATGAAGCGCCCGGTCATGACGTCACTGCTCGACGACCACGGGGACGATCATCGGGCGCCGGCGCAGACGGCGCGCCACCCACCGACCGATGACGCGGCGCATCGCCTGCTGGAGGACGTAGGCGTCGACGTGCCCGGGGGCGGCCGCGTCGCGCAGCGCCGCGTCGACGTCGGGGAGGACCTCGTCGAAGACGGAGTCGTCCTCGGCCATGCCGATCGCGCGGATCGTCGGCGGCGCCAGGATCGTGCCGGTGTCGTGCTCGACGACGGCGTAGACGCTGACGAAGCCCTCCGAGCCCAGCGTGCGGCGGGTCTCCAGCTCGTCCTCGGACAGCTCGCCGATGGAGCGGCCGTCGACGTACACGTACTCGCAGGGCACGGCGCCGGCGATGCGGGCCTGCCCGTCGGCCAAGTCGACGACCACGCCGTCCTCGGCCAGCGCCACGTTCTGCGGCGGCACCCCGGTCTTGACGGCCAGCTGGCCGTTGGCCACCAGGTGGCGGACCTCGCCGTGGATCGGCATGACGTTCCTCGGCTGGACGATGTTGTAGCAGTAGATCAGCTCGCCGGCGGCCGCATGGCCGGAGACGTGGACCTTCGCGTTCGCCTTGTGGACGACGCGGGCCCCCAGCCGCGTGAGGTCGTTGATGACGCGGTACACGGAGTTCTCATTGCCGGGGATCAGCGAGGACGCCAGGACCACCATGTCGCCGGGCTCGATGTGGACGAACCTGTGCGAGCCGTTCGCGATGCGCGACAGCGCCGCCATGGGCTCCCCCTGCGAGCCGGTCGCCATGTAGACGCGCTGCTCGGGGGGCAGATCGCCGATCTTCGAGGCGTCGATGAGGACGCCCTCGGGGACCGTCAGGTAGCCCTTCTCCTCCGCGATGCGCATGTTGCGCTCCATCGAGCGCCCGATCAGCGCGACGCGCCGCCCCTGATGGGCGGCGGCGTTGATGACCTGCTGGACGCGGTGGACGTGGGAGCTGAACGAGGCGACGATGATCTGCCCGGAGGCCTCCCCGAAGGTGCGGTCCAGGACGGGGCCGATCTCGCCCTCCGGCGCGATGAAGCCGGGGACCTCGGCGTTCGTCGAGTCGACCATGAACAGGTCGACGCCCTCCTCGCCGAAGCGGGCGAAGGAGCGCAGGTCGGTGAGGCGGTGGTCGAGCGGCAGCTGGTCCATCTTGAAGTCGCCCGTGATGAGGACCTTGCCGGCGCTCGTGCGCACGAAGACCGCCAGGGCGTCGGGGATCGAGTGCGTGACGGCGACGAACTCCAGGTCGAAGGGGCCCGCGCTCAGCCGGTCGTGCTCGGCGACGACGTGCAGCTCGGGGGCGGGCAGGCGGTGCTCGCGGATCTTGGGGGCCACGAAGCCCAGCGTGAGGTCGGAGCCGTAGATCGGGATGTCGTCGCGCAGCTTGAGCAGATAGGGGACGGCGCCGATGTGGTCCTCGTGGCCGTGGGTGAGCACGAGCCCCACCACGTCGTCCATCCGGTCCTCGATCCACGAGAAGTCCGGGAGGATGAGGTCGACGCCCGGCTGGGTCTCCTCGGGGAACAGCACCCCGCAGTCGACGATGAGCAGGTGGCCGTCGAGCTCGAGCACGTTCATGTTGCGCCCGACCTCGCCCAGTCCTCCCAGCGGGATGACGCGCAGGGCGCCCGGGGCCAGCGGCGCAGGTTCGGGCAGATTGTCGTAAAGGGGACTCATGGGGACGATTCTGCCACGGCCGGGCCCCGCGCCCCCGGTCGCACGGCCCCCGCCCGCGCGGGGGAGTCCGGACTCACAGGAGGTCGAGGGCCTCCATGGCGGCCCTCAACGCCGCGATCGCCGGCGGGTCGGGCGCCACCAGCGGTAGGCGGACGGCGGGGCTGGGCAGGACGCCCTGCAGGTGGAGCGCCCATTTCGCGAGGACGGCTCCCTGTCCTCCGCCCATGATCGCGTGGACCAGGGGATCCAGCGCGTGGGCGAGCTCGCGGGCCTGCCCCCACTGCCCGGCGTCGACGAGGTCGATGAGGCGCCGGTAGTGGGCGGCGGCGACGTGGGCGACCACCGAGATGACTCCCGAAGCGCCCTCCGCGAGCCACAGGTAGTTGAGGGCGTCGTCGCCCGAGTAGTAGGCGAGGCCCGTGCGCCGCATCCGGGCGGCCCCCTGGGGGACGTCGCCCGTCGCGTCCTTGACGGCGCGGATCCGCGGGTGCGCGGCCAGCTGGTCGAGCGCCGCGTCGGAGAACGCCAGTCCCGTGCGCCCCGGGATGTCGTAGAGCATGATCGGGAGGTCCGTGGCGTCGGCGATCGCCCGGACGTGGGCCACTAGCCCCGCCTGGGACGGCCGGTTGTAGTAGGGGGAGACGACCAGCAGGCCGTCCGCGCCGCATGCCTGCGCGCTCTGGGCGATGCGCACCGCGTGGGCGGTGTCGTTGGACCCCGCGCCGCACAGGATGAACGCGCGGTCCCCGACGGCGTCCACGACGGCGCGCGTGAGCTCGTCCTTCTCCGGCTGGTGCGTGGTCGGCGACTCCCCCGTGGTGCCCGACAGGAGGATCGTGTCGCATCCCTGGTCGACCAGGCGTCGCGCGAGCTCCTGGGCCGTCGCGGTGTCCAGGGAGCCGTCCTCGTGGAACGGCGTGATCATGGCCGGCGCCAGCGACCCGAACGTGCGCTCGGGCGAGGCGGGGGCGGAGGTGACGGGGGCGGCCGAGGACGCGGAGGCGGCGGTGCTCATGTCGGTCAGCGTAGGCGACCCCGACTCCGGGGGGAACCGATGCCCACCATGGGACCCTGCCGTTCTCCTCCCCCTCCTCCCCCCGCGACTTCGGTCCTCTTTCCCCGCGACTTCGGTGCTCTTCTCCCGCGAGTTCGGTTCCCACACCGACTGACGAGGGCGTCGCCGGCTTCGCCGGCGCGCGCGGGGCGAGTGAGCGCAACGGGCGCGGACGCGCCGCGGTTCAAGGCGATTCCACGGGGCCGATCCGGGCCCTCACCTACGACCTGGCCGTCACCGGCCTTCATCACTCACGACATGACCGCGCACGCCGGCGCCGTCCTCGTCGATCGGGAACCGCGGGCGGAGCCCCCGGGCGGAACACACCGAAGTCGCGGGAGAAGAGCACCGAAGTCGCGGGAAAAGAGCACCGAAGTCGGCGTCGGGACAGGACGGGTCGGGCCTGAGCCTATGCCCGCGCCCGCGCCCGCGCCTGCGCCTAGACCTCGGCCTGGACCTGGGACCACCACAGGTGCTCGACGACGGCCCGCCCGGCGACGTCGAGGCGGCGGCGCACACCGGCGGGGCCGAACCCCGCGCTCTGGTAGAAGCGGGTGTGCGCCTCATCGCCGGACGTCACCCAGGCGCGCAGCGTCACGGGTCGGGCGACGTCGACCAGGGCGGCGAGCAGGCGCGAGGCGTGACCGGAGCGCCCGAACTCGGGGACGACCTCGAGGGCCAGGATGTCGGTGCCCGGCGCGATCGGATCGTCGCGCCCGGGCGAGGGCGGCACCGCCTCGCCCGGCGCGCACGCGATGAAACCGGCGACCGCCGCGCCGTGCAGGGCGACGAGCGTGCGGCACCCCGCCGGCTGGGGAGCGGACAGAGTCGCGCGCCATCGATCGGCCACGGCGTCCACCGGGAGGACCGGCGCCGTCCCCACGCCGTCGAGCCCCGCCTCCAGGGCCGCCCGGATCCCGCGGACCTGGATGACGGCGATCGCCGCGGCGTCCGCGGGAAGAGCGGGGCGCACCGAGCGGTCGGGGGG
>JAFAAX010000126.1 GCA_023426345.1 Actinomycetes bacterium | reverse complement strand
ACGCGCCCGCCGCGGGCGCCCAGGTAGAGGGCCGCCCCGCTGGCGGGGGTCACGAGCCGCGGGCGGGCCCGGCGCAGCCAGAGGTCGAGGGCGCGCGCCGCCGGGTCCCCGTAGGGCACGACGCGCTCCTTGTCCCCCTTGCCGACGACGCGGATCGTCTGGGTGTCCGGCATCAGGGAGCCGACATCGGCCGCGCAGAGTTCGGCGACGCGGATCCCGGTCGCGTAGAGGAGCTCCAGCATGGACCAGTCCCGGACCCTCACCGGGTCGGGCGCACCGGCGCCCGACGCCAGCGCCTCCCCGCGCGCCTCCTCGAGGAGCGCCTCGACGCCGCGGGCGTCGAGGACCTCGGGGAGGCGCTGGTCGGGACGGGGCGCCGACAGGAGCAGAGCCGGATCCTCGTCGAGGACGCCGTGCTGGTGCGCCCAGGCCGTGAAATTGCGCAGCGCCGCCATGTGCCGCGCGATCGTCGACCGCGCGTCGCCCCGGTCCGCCAGCGCGGCTAGCCAGGAGCGCAGGCGCCGCGTCGTCAGCGCGGCGCGCAGGTCCTCGGCCTCCGCCTCGGCCTCGAGGCCGAGGTGCCCGTAGAGGGACTCCACGTCCGCGCGGTAGGCGCGCAGCGTCTGTGGGGACAGGCCGCGACCGTCCCGCAGATGCGACAGCCACCTCCCCAGCGGCGCCTCCCGGACGCGCGCGTCCTGCGCCCGTCCCTCCTCCGCGGTCATGGCGCCATCGTAGGCGCCGCACGGGCCCAGCCGCCGGGGCCCGGGCGGACCCACCCGGCCAGCTGGAGGCCCCCGAGGGCGGCCAGCGCCTCCCGGCGGGACAGGCCGGAGGCGCGCACGACGCGCTCCACCGTGGTCTCGCTCCGCTTCGGCAGCGCCTCCCAGACGCGGCGCTGGTCGGGCGGCAGGGCGTCCGCCCCGCGATCCGTCCCCACCGGAGCGCCGAGGAGGGGCTCCTCCCGCGCCAGCGCCAGACCGCCGAGCAGCTCCAGGACATCGCGGGCGTCGCGGACGAGCACCGCGCCGTGGCGCAGGAGCTCATGGCATCCCCGCGAGGCGCCCGAGGTCACCGGCCCCGGGACGGCGCCGACGGGGCGCCCCAGGTCCACGGCGTGCCGCGCGGTGGACAGGGCCCCGGAGCGCTCGGAGGCCTCGACGACCACGCAGACCGCTGACAGGGCGGCGATCACGCGGTTGCGTCCGAGGAACCGCCACTTCGCGGGCCGCCACGACGGGGGGACCTCGGAGAGGATCGTCCCGCCCCCGTCCAGCAGCCGCTCGTACAGGTCGGTGTTCGCCGCAGGGTACAGCTGCCCCAGCCCGCCCGCCATGACGCTCGTCGTGTGCCCGCCGGCGGCCGCGAGCGCCCCCCGGTGGGCGGCGCTGTCGATGCCGAACGCCCCTCCCGAGACCACGTCGACGCCCTGATCAGCCAGTTCCAGTCCGAGGTCCGCGGCCGTCCGCACGCCGTAGGACGTCGCGGCCCGCGCGCCGACGACGCACACGGACGCGGCCGACGAGGAGGCCGGGCACCCGCCCGGCGCCGTTCCCCGGAGCCAGAGGGCATGGGGCCGGTATCCGCCGAGGTCCCCCAGGGCGTCGGGCCATTCCCGGTCGCCGGGGACGGCCAGGCGCCCGCCGAGGCGCTCGAGGTCCTCGAGGTCGCCGACGGGATCGGCGACGACGGCCCGGGGGCGCCACCGCTCCCACGCCTCCTCGAAGCCCCGCGAACGTCCCCGCCCGTCGCGGGCCAGCGCCTCGGGAAGCGGACCGGGCCCGTCCTCGGACAGCGCCCACTCGATCGCCGCGCGGTCCCCGAGCGCCTCGCGCAGCGCCACCGCGTGCGCGTCGCCCGGCTCGACGACGGCGCACCACCAGGCCGACGCCGTCCTCGGATCGTCACGCCACTCGTCCATCGCCCTCCCCCGTCCTCAACGACATCGCCTCGCCCAGGTCGCCGGCGTCCGGGCGGGCGCGCCCCTCCAGGTCGGCCAGCGTCCACATCACCCGCAGCACCCGGTCGGCCCCCCGCAGGCTCAGGCGTCCCGCGTCGACGGCGCGGTCGAGGTCCGCCAGCAGGGCCGGGTCCACGCCCGCGCGCTCACGGATCCAGGCTCCCGGCAGCTGGCTGTTGAGGGACCAGGGGGTCTCCCGCCATCGCGCCGCCGCCCGGGAGCGCGCCTCGAGGACGCGGGCGCGCACCTGAGCGGACGGCTCCGCGCGATCGAGCGCCAGGTCGGCGCGCGTCGGGCTGCGCATGGCGATCCGGAGGTCGACGCGGTCCAGGAGCGGACCGGACAGGCGCGAGAGGTAGCGCCGGCGCTGGAGGGGCGTGCAGGTGCATGGGCCGCTGCGCGAGTCGCGGAGCCCGCACGGGCAGGGGTTCGTCGCCAGGACCAGCTGGAAGGCGGCCGGATAGCGGGCGGTCGCCCGCGCCCGGTGGATCGTCACGATGCCCTCTTCGAGCGGCTGGCGCAGGGCGTCGAGGGCCTGGGGCGAGAACTCCGCCGCCTCGTCGAGGATGAGCACGCCCCCGTGCGCCAGCGAGACCGCGCCCGGACGGGGGATCCCGGCCCCGCCGCCGATGAGCGCCTGCATGGTCGCCGAGTGATGCGGGGCCTCCAGCGGCGGCGTGCGGATCAGGCCGCCAGCGGGGTCGAGGACGCCCGCCACGGAGTGCAGAGCCGTCACCTCCACGGCGGTGCGCTCATCGAGGTCCGGGAGGATCGTGGTGAGCCGGGACGCGAGCATCGTCTTGCCCGCCCCGGGCTCGCCGACGAGGGCCAGATGGTGTCCGCCCGCCGCCGCGACCTCCAGGGCGCGGCGCGCGGATCCCTGTCCGCGCACGTCCGCCAGGTCCGGGGGCGGGAGCCGCGTCGCCGGGGAGGAGGGCCCCGCGCGGCGCCCCCCGTCCTCCGCCCGCCCCGCGCCGAGCACGAACGGC
>JAFAAX010000080.1 GCA_023426345.1 Actinomycetes bacterium | reverse complement strand
CCCCCCGCCGGCGGGGGCGCCGACGCGGGGGACTCCGCAGCGCGTCCGGCGGCCCCCCGCCGGGCCCGCCAGACCCGCGCCCGGGCGTCGGAGCCGACGGAGCAGACCTCGGCCCCCGCTCTGGACGTCTTCGCGGCGGTCGCCGAGGAGCAGGGCGCCCCGCGGCACCAGGGCGTCGACGACCGCGAGGGCTCCCACGAGGCCCACCCGCGGGCGCTCGACCAGATCGCCCTGCCCGAGGGCGACGGCCTGGGCTCGCACACGCACGCCCGCCGCGATCGGAACTCCCGTCGCCGCGGACGCAACGACCGCCAGGACCGCAACGACCGCGGGGGCGAGCGCCAGGACCGCGGCGACCGCCAGGACCGCGGCGGCGAGCGCCAGAACCGGCGCGAGCGCCCCTCCCGCGAGATGGACACGGAGATCCGCGAGGACGACGTGCTGGCGCCCATCGCCGGCATCCTCGACATCCAGGACAACCACGCGTTCGTCCGCACCTCGGGCTACCTGCCCGGATCGAACGACGTCTACGTGACGCTCGGCAACGTGCGCCGCTGGGGCCTGCGCGCGGGCGACGCGGTGACGGGCGCCGTGCGCCAGCCGCGCGAGGGCGAGCGCCAGCGCCAGAAGTACAACGCCCTGGTGCGCGTCGACTCCGTCAACGGGATGAGCATCGAGGACGCCCAGCGCCGCCGCGAGTTCGGCAAGCTCACGCCGCTGTACCCGACCGAGCAGCTGCGCATGGAGACGACGCCGAAGGCCATCACCCCGCGCGTCATCGATCTGGTGGCGCCCATCGGCAAGGGCCAGCGCGGGCTCATCGTGTCCCCGCCGAAGGCCGGCAAGACGATGGTCATCCAGGCGATCGCGAAGGCCATCGAGATCAACAACCCGGACGTTCACCTCATGGTGGTCCTGGTCGATGAGCGCCCCGAGGAGGTCACCGACATGCGCTCGATCGTCAAGGGCGAGGTCATCGCCTCGACGTTCGACCGCCCGGCCTCCGACCACACGATCGTCGCCGAGCTGGCCATCGAGCGCGCGAAGCGCCTCGTCGAGCTGGGCCAGGACGTCGTGGTGCTCCTCGACTCCCTGACCCGCCTCTCCCGCGCCTACAACCTGGCCGCCCCGGCGTCCGGGCGCATCCTGTCCGGCGGCGTCGACGCCTCGGCCCTGTACCCGCCCAAGAAGTTCTTCGGCGCGGCGCGCAACCTCAAGGAGGGCGGCTCCCTCACCATCATCGCCTCGGCGCTGGTGGAGACCGGCTCGAAGATGGACGAGGTGATCTTCGAGGAGTTCAAGGGCACGGGCAACATGGAGCTGCGCCTGTCGCGCCAGCTGGCCGACCGCCGCATCTTCCCGGCCATCGACGTCAACGCCTCCGGCACGCGCCGCGAGGAGATGCTGTTCGCGCCCGAGGAGCTGCGCATCATGTGGAAGCTGCGCCGGGTCCTGGGAACCCTGGACCAGCAGTCGGCGCTGGAGCTGGTCCTGGGCAGGCTCAAGGACACGCAGTCCAACGCGGAGTTCCTCATGGCGATCCAGAAGACGACCCCGAACATCGACTGAGCGCGCCGCGGGCCGCCCTCGTCCTTCCTGGGAAGCGACGAGGGCGGCCCGACGTGTGTCGACTAGGCTCTCGCCCATGACCCACGACATGGCGCGCCACGCGGACACCGGTCGGCCCATCGGCGGGGGAGGCCGGCGTCCGCTCGCATGGTTCCTCGGCGTCGTCGCCCTGTCGGTGCTGCTCATCGCCGCCTTCCCGGTCGTCTGGGTGCTGCGGGCCACCGCGTCGGGCACCGAGTCTCCGACCGTCGAGATCCGCGATCAGGCGGGCGTGGTGCAGACGGAGCCGCTGGCCGAGGACCTGGCGGGCATCGACTTCCACGTCCCCGTCCACTTGGCGGTCCTCACCGTGGGCGACGTCCCGACGGGCACCCTCAACGACGCCGTCCTGGAGGTCGCCCGCACCCAGCCGACCGACGTGGCGTGGATCGACCCCGACGACGCGAACTACTGGGCGGACGGCCTGGTCATCCTGGCCGTGGCGCCCGATCAGCGCCTGGTCGGCACCTACTTCGGGGAGGACGTCGCGGTGCCCCTGGATGCCCAGGCGGCCATCCAGGACGCCATGAAGGACGACTTCCGGGCCGCGGACTGGGCGGGGGGACTGGTCGAGGGCGCCCGGACGGCCGCGGCCCTGGTGGCGCGCCCCGTGTGGGCGACGACGGGGATGAGCGTGCTCGCCGGATTCCTGTCCGCCCTCGGCCTGGGGACCGGCGGATGGCTGGGCCTGCGGGGCCGGACCACGCACCGGCGCTTCGAGGAGGCCCGGACCGCCTACAGCCACGTCACCCGCGACTACGACGCCACGGAGATCGCAGCGGGGACCATTCCGACCGACAACTACTACGGCGCCCAGGTCATGGCGCGTTTCGCGGACTTCTCCTCCGGCTACCACGCGCTCACGCGGTCGTTCACGGATCTGGGGACCCCCTCCGGGGCGACGTGGTACACGGGCGCCACCCGGCGCGCCGTCGACGACCTGCGGGCGCGTGCCACGGAGCTGGACGGGCTGGACGACACGATCCTCCACGCGAACGACCTGCTCACCCGGACATCGCGGTGGCGCGACGCGTGGGAGGCGGAGCAGGGCCCGGTCCGGGAGGACATCGCGTCGCTGGAGACGCTGGCCGACGAGGTGTCCGCGTCGCAGCACCGCTCGACGGGACTCGTCGAGACCGAATCGACCCGGGTCTTCGCGCGTGAGGCCGCGAACCAACTGGATGCCATGACCCTGCACCTGGAGGATGCGACGCTGGACCCCGTGGACGCGTTGAAGGGACTCGACGAGCTCACCGACGGAATTCGCCACCAAGCCAATCGGCTCGTGCATTCCGCTCTCGGCGCCGACGACTCGGACCAGGGGCGTCGGCGCCGCGAGATCTACGACCACGAGGTCCCGGGCAGCGACCCGGTGCTCTACAACGGGCACTGGACCGATCCCGCCGGGCGGTGGCGCCTCTACGACCCGGCCTCGACGATCCGCGTGCACACGGGATCCGCCGGGTGGGACGCGTCCGCCTGGTGGGCCCGTCCCGGAATCTGGGGCAAGAACTCCACCGACTGGAGCGATGCCCGCGCAGCCGACGGCACGCCGACCGTCGACGGCGCTTCCGCCCCGCGCGGAGGAGACTCCTCCTGGTCGGGCAGCGGATCGTCGTCGTCCTTCACGCCGGTCAGCGCGCTGGTCGTCGGCTATTCCAGCGCCGTCAGCGCGGCCTCCGCCTCGGGGTCGGGAGGATCCGGCGGCTCCTCGGGCGGATACGGCGGCGGGGGATTCTCGGGGTCGGGCAGCTCCTCGAGCTTCTAGGGCGCGTGCGGTCAGGCGGGCGCGTCCACCAGCTCCGACAGGGCGACGGCAGGCAGGTCCAGCGCCTCGCCGACGGCGGCGTTGACCAGGCGCCCGTCCCACGTGTTGACGCCGGAGGACAGAGCGCTCGAGGCCCGCACGCCGCCCTCGGCTCCCAGATCGGCCAGGGCCAGCACGTGGCGCATCGTGGCGGCCGTCAGAGCGGCCGTCGCGGTCCGGGGGACGGCCCCGGGCATGTTGGCGACGCAGTAGTAGAGGGCGTCATGGACCCGGAAGGTGGGGGAATCGTGGGTGGTCGGCCGCGATCCCTCGAAGCACCCGCCCTGATCGATGGCGATGTCGACCAGGACGGAGCCCGGGCGCATGGCGGCCACCATCTGATCGGTGACCAGCTTCGGGGCTCGCGCGCCGGGGACCAGCACCGAGCCGATGACCAGGTCCGCGTCGGCGACGGCCCGGGTGAGGGACGGGGCCGCGGAGACCAGCGTCGTCACCGCCCCGGGATGGGCGTCCTCCACGGCGCGCAGGGCGGCGGGATCGATGTCGAGGACGGTGACCTGGGCGCGCATCCCGACGGCCATCGCGACGGCCGAGCGTCCGGCGGTGCCCGCTCCGATGACGACGACCTTGCCGCGCGGGGTGCCCGGGACGCCGGACAGCAGCAGCCCCTCGCCGCCGTGATCCCTCATCAGGTGGTAGGCGCCGACGGTCACGGACAGACGCCCGGCGATCTGCGACATCGGGACCAGGAGCGGCAGGGAGCCGTCGGGGGCGCGGACCGTCTCATAGGCGAGGGCGCGGGTCCCCGACGACAGGAGGGCCTCGGTGAGGGGGCGGTCGGCTGCCAGGTGCAGGTAGGTGAACAGGGCGAGGCCGGGGCGCAGGAACGCGTACTCGGAGGCGATGGGCTCCTTGACCTTGAGGACGAGCTCCGCGGACCCCCAGGTCTGCTGCGCGGTGTCGGTCAGGCGGGCGCCGGCCGCCGCGTAGTCGGCGTCGGCGATGCCGGATCCGGCGCCCGCGCCGGACTGGACGAGGACCTCGTGTCCGCGGGCGGAGAGCTCGTGGACCATCTCCGCGGTGGCGGCGACGCGGAACTCGTTGTTCTTGACCTCGGTGGGAATGCCGATGCGCATGGAAGGGAGCCCCCGTCTGGATGGATGCCGGGTGTCGGAAGCCGGATGGACGCATTCTTGGACCGGTCTGCGCGACCCGCGGACGTGCGCCGGATGGTGGACGTCTGCGTCTCGGTGGGTGGATGGCTCCGCGCCCCGTCGCGCGGGTCGCGAGCGTGGATGGGCGGATCTCGGGGGTGTCGGTCATGTCACCCGGCGTCCGCTGTGGGCGGATGGACCCCATGCGCGGCGGGTGGCACAATGGCTCCTCGGTTCCGGTTCACCTCCGTCGGCCTGATGCCCCGGGGGACCCGGCATCCTCGAATCCTTAAGGAGACACCATGAAGCAGGGAATCCACCCTGATTACGTCGACACGGTCGTGACCTGCACGTGCGGCAACACCTTCCACACCCGGTCCACGATCCCGTCGGGCGAGATGCGCGTGGACGTGTGCTCGGCCTGCCACCCGTTCTACACGGGCAAGCAGAAGATCCTCGACACGGGCGGCCGCGTGGCCAAGTTCGAGGCCCGCTACGGCAAGCGCGTGCGCCCCTCGGCCTCCAAGTAGCGTGCTCATCCGGCGCCGGTGACCCCCGCGGTCACCGGCGCCGTCGCGCATCCGGGCCCCCGCGCCGCCCTCGTCGATGGAAGGAACCCCCATGACCGCGCCCGATCCGGACGACTTCGCCGCCGTCGCGCCGCTGCTGGAGGAGTACGCGCAGGTGCGCGACGCGATGTCGGACCCCGCCGTGCTCCGCGACCGCTCCCGCTCGCGCCGCCTCGGGCGCCGATTCGCCGAGCTCGGCCGCGTCGCCGCCGCCCACGAGCGGTGGCGCCGGGCCGAGGACGATCTGGCCGCCGCCCGCGAGATGGCGGAGGAGGACCCGGCGTTCGCCGAGGAGCTGCCCGCCATCGAGGAGGAGCGGGCCGCCTCCCACGACGCCCTGATCCAGATCCTCGTCCCCCGGGACCCCGACGACGCCGACGACGCGATCCTGGAGGTCAAGGCCGGCGAGGGCGGGGAGGAGTCCGCGCTGTTCGCCGCCGACCTGGCGCGCATGTACCGCCGCTACGCGGAGCGGCGCGGCTGGGCGGTCACCGAGCTGTCCTCGACCCCCACGGAGCTGGGCGGCGTCAAGGACGTCACGCTGGCGGTGCGCGCTCCGGGCTCGCCCGCCCCGGAGGACGGGGTGTGGGCCCGACTCAAGTACGAGGGCGGCGTCCACCGCGTCCAGCGGATCCCCGTCACCGAGTCCCAGGGGCGCGTCCACACCTCCGCCGTCGGCGTCTTCGTCATGCCCGAGCTCGACACCGACGACCAGGTCCGCATCGATCCCGCCGATCTGCGCATCGACGTCTACCGCTCCTCGGGGCCGGGCGGCCAGTCCGTCAACACCACGGACTCCGCCGTGCGGATCACGCACCTGCCCACCGGACTGGTCGTCTCCATGCAGAACGAGAAGTCCCAGCTGCAGAACAAGGAGGCCGCGATGCGGGTGCTGGCCTCCCGGCTGGCGGCCGAGGAGCGCGCCCGGCGCGAGGCGGAGACGTCCGCCCAGCGGCTCTCCCAGGTCCGCACTGTCGACCGCTCGGAGCGCATCCGCACCTACAACTTCCCCGAGAACCGGATCGCGGACCACCGCACCGGCTACAAGGCGCACAACCTCGACCAGGTGCTCGACGGCGCGCTGGACCCCGTCATCGACTCCGCGATCGAGGCGGACGAGGCGCGCCGGCTGGCGGCCGCGGCCCACGGCCCCCAGCGCCCGGCATCGGGGGCGGGCGCGTGACGCCCGCGGAGCGCACCGACTGGTCGGGATCGCAGCCGCCCGCGCGGATGCTGGCCTGGGCGAGGGGCCGCCTGTCCGACCTGCCGGGGGCGAACGCCGACCAGGAGGCACGACTGCTCCTGGAGTGGGCGCTCGGCGTGGACTCCCTGTGGGCGGCTCCGGACGTCGTGGGCGCCCGGGCCGCCGAGCGCTTCCGGTCGGCCGTCGCCCGGCGCCGCCACCGCGAGCCGCTCCAGCACATCATGGGGCGGATGTGGTTCCGCGGGCTCACCCTGGCGGCCCGGCCCGGCGTGTTCGTCGTGCGCCCGGAGACGGAGGTCGTGGCGGGCGAGGCCATCGAGGCGGCGCGGGGGCGCCCGGCCGACGAGGGCGGCCCGCTCGTCGTCGACCTGTGCACCGGGTCGGGCGCCATCGCCCTGGCCGTGGCCGCGGAGGTCCCCGGCGCCCGGGTGTGGGCGGTGGACCTGGATCCCCGGGCCGTCGCCCTGGCCCGGGAGAACCTCCGGGACCTGGTCGCCGCGGGCCAGATCGCCGCCGGAGCGGTCCGCATCGTCCAGGAGGACGCGACGCGCGCGCTGCCCGCCCTCGTCGGACGCGTCGACGTGGTCGTCTCGAATCCGCCGTACGTGCCCTCGGCGGACGCCCCGACGCAGGTCGAGGCCCTCGCCGATCCCGAGACGGCACTGTACGGGGGCGGCGAGGACGGGCTGGTGGTCCCCCGGGGCATCGTCCACCGCGCGGCCGCGCTGCTGCGGCCCGGGGGCGTGGCCGTCGTCGAGCACGCGGAGGCGCAGGCGGGCGCGCCGCGCGCGGAGGCCCGCCAGTGCGGGCTCACCGAGGTGCGCACGCGCCCGGACCTCACCGGGCGCGACCGCATGCTGGTGGCGCGCCGGCCCCGCGCCGGCGGAGCCGGCGCCGTCCTCGTCGATGGG
>JAFAAX010000125.1 GCA_023426345.1 Actinomycetes bacterium | reverse complement strand
CCCCCGCCCGGGGGGGGGGGGGGGCCCCCCCCCCCGGGGCCCCCGGGCCGAGGATGTCGCCGGCCTGGGGACGGGGCGTGCGGCGCTGTTCGTCACCCCCGCTCTGGTGATCATCTTCCTGTTCCTCCTCTTCCCGGCGGTCTGGACGATCTATCTGGGGCTGACGAACTACCGCCTCACCGGTCTGGCCGCCGCCCACACGGAGTTCATCGGACTGGACAACTACCTCGACGCCTTCACCGACTCGTCGTTCTGGAACTCCCTGACGCTCACCCTCGCGTTCGTCGCCCTGTCGGGCGTCGTCGGGCAGAGCCTCATGGGCTTCATCCTGGCGTGGTCGACCCGGCGGATGGTCGGATGGGCCCGGACGGTGCTGGAATCGGTGGTGTTGGCCGCCTGGGTCATCCCCGGCTCGGTCGTGGCCTTCCTGTGGATCGCGATGCTCGACCGCCGGGGAGGGACGCTCAACGCGATCCTCGGAACGGCCGGGAAGGCCTGGCTCATCGAGAACCCGCTGACGGTCATCATCATCTTCAACATCTGGTGCGGGACGGCCTTCTCCATGCAGCTGTTCTCCTCCGCGCTGTCCACGGTCTCTCCCTCGCAATTGGAGAGCGCACGGATGGCAGGGGCATCGGGCTGGGAACAGCTCCGTGACGTCGTCCTGCCCAGCATCCGCGGGCACATCCTGACGAACACGCTGATGATCACGCTGTGGACGTTCAACACGTTCACGCCCTACCTGCTGACGGCGGGCGGGCCCAACAAGAAGACGGAGATCCTCTCCGTCTACATCTACCAGACCTCGATCCCCGGGGGACAACTGGGACGTGGCGCCGCGCTGTCGATGATCATGCTGGTCATCAACCTCGTGATCGCCCTGGTCTACATGCGCGTCGGGAGGGAGAAGAAGTGACCACCCCGGAAGCCGCGGCACCCGCACGTGCCACCGGACCGTCCTGGCAGCGGTCCTTCCGCAGGTTCGGCGGACGGATCCTGTTCGTCGTCCTCATGATCGCCATCGGAGTCTTCTTCGCGCTGCCGCTGGTCTGGCTGTTCGTCGCGCCCTTCGACTCGACCCCGACGATGGCCGTGGAGTGGCCCGACTGGACGCTCGCCAACTTCCAGAGGCTGGCCGACAACCCGTACGCGCTGCGGTCGATCCTCAACTCGCTCATCATCGCGGCCGGCACGATGGTCGTCACCGTGGCGCTGGGGACCGTGGCCTCCTACGCGCTGTCACGCGTGAGGATCCCGGGCCGCGATGCGCTGCTGTACGGCATGCTGCTCCTCTCCTCGATCGTGACCGGGACGGCGGCCATGGTCCCGACTTTCCAGCTCATGAACGCGGTGGGCCTCATCAACACCCAGACCGGCGTCGTCCTGGTGCTCTCCGGCGGCCTGATGCCGACGGTCATCTTCATCCTCAAGGACTTCATGGACTCGGTGCCGAAGTCCTACGAGGAGTCGGCGCGCCTCTACGGCGCGGGACCGGGGCGGATCCTCCGCGACATCGTCATCCCGATCGCACGACCCGGGATCGCGTTCGTGTCGATCTGGAGCGTCGTGCAGGTCTGGGGGAACTTCCTGGTGCCCTACCTGTTGCTGCGGGATCCCGGCAAACAGCCGGCGGCGGTGATGATGTACACGTTCTACACGGAGTCCGGTCAGGCCGATCTGCGTCTGATCTCGGCCTTCGCGCTGGTCTTCGCGCTGCCCGTGCTCCTCATCTACTTCTTCATCAACAGGAAGTTCGGTTTCCGCTTCTACGGAGGAATCAAGTCATGACCGCGACGATCTCGACCACGGACCTGGTCAAGGAGTACCCCAACGGCGTCCGCGGCGTGGACGGGGTCTCGCTGGACATCGAGGCGGGGGAGTTCTTTGCCCTCCTGGGACCCTCGGGATGCGGCAAGACGACCCTGCTGCGCTCCATCGCCGGACTCGAGACCATCACCGAGGGGTCGCTGCGAATCGGGGGGCGCGACGTCTCCCGCCTCGAGCCGGGCGAGCGCGGCGTCGCGATGGTCTTCCAGGACTACGCGCTGTTCCCCCACATGGACGTCTCCGACAACATCTCCTACCCCCTCAAGATCCGCAGGGTCCACAAGGACGAGCGGCGCGCGACGGCGGCATCCACCGCCCAGCGGCTCTCCCTGGGAGAACTGCTCGACCGCCGTCCCGGGCAGCTCTCCGGCGGCCAGCAGCAGAGGGTCGCGCTGGCGCGCGCCGTCGCGACCCGCCCGGAGGTCCTGCTGCTGGACGAGCCGCTGTCGAACCTGGACGCGCGCCTGCGCGTCGAGGCGCGTTCCTTCCTCAAGGAGCTCCAGCGCGAGCTGGGGGTCACCTCCGTGTTCGTCACCCACGACCAGTCGGAGGCGCTGGCGCTCGCTGACCGCATCGCAGTGATGCGCCAGGGGATGATCCAGCAGGTCGGAACGCCCCGGCAGGTCTTCCACTCCCCGGAGACCTCCTTCGTCGCCTCCTTCATCGGCTCCCACCCGATGAACCTCAACAGGGGCATCGTCTCCGGGGGGCGCCTCCACGCGCTGGGGGCGGACCTGGAGCTGCCCCAGGGGTCGGCCGAGGGCATTCCCGACGGGCAGGAGGTCGAGTGGGGCATCCGCCCCGAGTACGTCGAATGGTCGCCCGAGGAGCGTCCGGGTGCGATCGCGGCCGAGATCGCCACGGTCGAGAACCTGGGCGCGCAAGTGCTCCTCACCGTGAGGATCGGCGACGCCCGCTTCCAGGCCGTCGTCGACGAGGAGCCGCTTCCCGTCGACGGCCAGCGGTGCTGGTTCACGTTCCCCGCGGCCAAGACCCTGCTCTTCGACGTGTCGACGGGCCGCAGGATCGGAGGAGGGGAGCAGTGAGCCGGACCCGGCCACCGGAGTCGCCCTCGTCGATGGCGCTGTCCACGCGTCCTGCCGCGGCGCCCGGACCCGCGACGCCCGCCCCCCCGCAGATGTGGATCCTCCCCCACACGCACTGGGACCGGGAATGGTACGAACCCCATGACGTCTTCCGCGCCCGACTGGTCACCGTGGTCGACACCGTTCTGAACCTGCTGGAGGCCGACGAGGACTTCGCCTTCACGCTGGACGGCCAGACGGCGGCAGTCCGCGACTACCTGGAGATCCGGCCGGAGAACGAGGGCCGCCTGCGGGACGCGGTCGCCCGCGGGCAGCTGGACATCGGTCCGTTCGACATCCTCCTCGACGAATTCTGTTGCGACGGCGAGACGATCGTCCGCAACCTGGAGCTGGGCATCCGCTCGGCCCGCCGGTACGGCGGGGAGATGCGGGTCGGGTACCTGCCCGACATGTTCGGCCACGCCGCCCAGATGCCCCAGATCCTCCGGGGCTTCGGGATGGGGGACGCCTCGCTGTGGCGGGGGGTGCCCGGCGGGGTGGACCGCGACGCCTTCGTGTGGCGTTCGCCGGACGGCTCCGACGTGCGCGTCGAGTACCTCTGGGACGGGTACGGCTCGGCGCTGCCCCTCTTCGAGCCCGTCGAGACGCTCTCCCAGCAGATCGGCGCCTACCTGACGGCGACCCGAGAGCGGTGCGCGGGGCAACCGCCCGCCGGGATGTACGGGACGGACCACATGGCGCCGCGCGCGGACCTGGCCCGGATCGTCCGCGCCCACAACCGCGACCATCCCGGCCGCGAGCTGCGCCTCGCCACCCTGGGGCAGGTCGTGGCCTCTCGCGACCACTCCGACGAGGCGCTGTCCGCGTTGCCGGTGGTCGCCGGCGAGATGCGCTCGCACGCGCTGGGCAACATCCTGCCGGGCGTGCTGTCCGTGCGCACCGGGATCAAGGCGGCGATGGCCCGGGCGGAACGGGCGCTCACGGTCGCCGAACGCCTCGACGTCTGGGCGGGCGGACCCTCGCGGACCGCGCTGCTGGAACGCGGATGGGGGCTCGTCGTGGAGTCGAGCGCCCACGACTCGGTGACCGGGTGCGGGTCCGACGCCACCGCGGACGAGGTCGAGTCCCGGCTGGACATCGCGTCGAACACGGCACGGGGGGCACTGGATTCCGCGCTGCCCCGCCTGGCGGCGTCTGCGCCGAAGGGCTCGCTCGCCGTGTTCAACCCCTCCGCCTGGGAGCGTCCCGTCCTGGTCGAAGCCGTCCTGGAGTGCGCGCCGGAGGATCTCCCGTCGGGCGTGCAACTGGTCGAGGAGCTGCCGACGGTGGTCCGCGACGAAGTCCTGGCGGATGACGCGCTGCCCCTGGTCCGCCGTCGGATCCACGGTCGGGAGTACCTGGGTGCGCAGATCCGGGGGTATGCCTTCACCGGTCGCCGTGAACTGACGATCAGCGTCGGCGACGAATCGGACGTGCCCTTCGACCTGGCCGTCTTCATGGATGCGCTCGAGGACCACCGCCGACGGACGGCGTCCGCCGATCCGGCGGACTCGGCGGCGGACATGTCGTGGCGGATCCTCACCCTGGCGCCCCGCCGGTGCCGCGTCCTCGTCGGCGGGACGGCTCCGGGGATGGGCCGGCTGGTCGTCGACCCGATGTCCGCAGCCCTGCCCCGGCACACCGTGCGGGTGTCCGACGGGCGCCTGTCCAACGGGCTGGTCGAGGTGTCCGTCGACGAGGGCGGCGGGGTCGAGGTCGTCGACCTCACCACGGGCCGGCACCTCACCGATGCGCTGCGCATCGTCGACGAGGGCGACCGTGGGGACTCCTACAACTTCGGCCCCGTCGCCGAGCCGCCGGTCGTGGATCCCGTCGACGTCCAGGTGGCGATCGGCGAGTCCGGTCCGCTCCGCGGGCGGATCCTGCTCACGCGCACCTACTCGCTGCCGACGGGCCTGGCGGAGGGCGACCGCTCACGCCGCGCCGCGGACAGGCGTGACCAGGAGGTGCGGCTCCTCCTGGAACTGCGTGCCGACGAGCCGTTCCTGCGGGTCGCGTTCACGCAGACCAACGGCGTGCGCGACCACCGGATGCGCCTGCTCGTGCCCACGACCGGAGGGGACCTGCCGGGATCCGTCTCCGTCGGCCAGTACGCTCTCACACGCCGGACCCGGACGAGTGAGGGCGGCTGGGGCGAGGCGCCCCTCCCGACGTATCCCGCGTCGCGCCTGGTCGGAGCCGGGGGAGTCGCCGTCCTCACGGACCGTCTGATGGAGTACGAGATCGTCTCCGCTGTCCCTTCGGCGCGTCCGGCTGCGGCGGGCGCGGTGCGCGTGGGCCCCGGGCCGGTGGGTCCGGACCCGGCGGGCGCGGCTCCCGACTGCCTCGCCCTGACGATGCTGCGCGCCGTGGGGATGATGAGTGTCAACGACCATCCCCTGCGCGACGAGCCCGCGGGCAGCGAGGTTCTCGTTCCCGGCGCCCAGTACGTCGGTCGGCGGGTGCGCACCGACCTGGCCCTCGACCTGTCCGGATCGGACGAGGCCGACCCGCTGCTGCTGCGCCACTCGGACGCGTTCCGGTTGGAGCCGGTGGCCGTGCGGGGGACGGCCACCGCGGACTCGGCGCCCGTCCCGCCCGACGGCTCCGACTCCGTCCCGCCCGACGGCCTGGGGCCCGTGCGGACGTGGGGAGAGGTGGTCCTGGAGTCCCTCCGTCGCACGGGCGACGGGATCGAGGCGCGGTTCGTCAACTACGCGGACCGCCCCCGCCCCCTGGATGCCGCGCTCCGCGCCGCTCCCGGCGAGCGGTGGCGCCGGACGGACCTCACCGGCACGACACTCGACGAGGGACAGATCGTGGCCGAGGGCGCGACCCCGACCGTTCCCGCGGCGACGATCCTCACGTTGCGTCGCGCGCTCCCGCGCGTGGGCGCGGCGACCGCCCCCGGGGACGCCGAGCGTCCCGACCCGACCGACACCGCACAGGAGATCCGATGATCCTCACCCGCCAGGCGCTCCATCTCACGCTCGCCGACCAGGCCGCCGACCGCTATCCGCAGATCGCCTTCGAGGTGGAGCCGGGGACGCCCTCGTTCGAGGTCACCCTGGAGGCCGACGCCGAGGGGACGGGCATCGACCTGGGGTGCGAGGGGCCGGCCGGATGGCGAGGGTGGTCCGGTGGCGCACGCTCCTCCTATATCGTCGGAACCGACGGGGCGACGCCCGGGTACGTCCCCGGTCCCCTGGAGCCCGGGCGGTGGGGCGTCGTGCTGGGCCTGCACCGCCTGCCCGCCCACGGGGTCGACGTGACCGTGACGGTGGAGAGCCCGGCCCGCCACCGTCCCGACCACGGCCCGGTCGAGGATCCGGTCGCCGGCGTGCGGCGCGGATCCTCGCGGGGTCTTCCCGCGCCTGCCGGGCTCACCTGGTACGCCGGAGATCTCCACGCGCACTCGCTGCACTCCGATGGCGCCCTGTCCCTGTGGGAGGTGGCGAATGAGGCTGTGCGCTCCGGCCTGGACTATCTGGCCGTGACTGATCACAACACGGTCAGCCATCACCCGTGGCTGGCGGAGGTGGGAGCCCGGCAGGGCATCACCCTGCTTCCCGGTCAAGAGGTCACCACGCATCGCGGGCATGCGAATGTGTACGGCGAGACCGGGTTCATCGACTTCCGGCGGCCGGCCGAGGACTGGGTCCGCGAGGTGCGCCGCCGCGGTGGTCTGATGTCGATCAACCATCCCGTGTCCGACGACTGCTCGTGGCTGCATCCGCTGCCCGAGGGCGCCGATGCGGTCGAACTGGTCCACAGCTCCTGGTACCGCAACCTCACGGATACCTCGGTGTTCGCGTGGTTCGAGCTGTGGCGCGAGCGGCATCCGGGCACGCTGCTCATCGGCGGGGGTGACTTCCACCGCCGCGAGGAGCCGATCCGGCCGGGCATGCCGACGACGTGGATCGCCGCGGAGGAGTGCTCGGCCGGGGCCCTGCTGGAGGGCGTGCGCGCCGGACGCACCACGATGACCGCGTCTGCGCACGTCCTGTCCGGCTCCCTCGGTCAACCGGGTGCGGAGGTGCGTCCGGATCTGTTCGGGGTGCCGACCCTCATCCGCCACGGCGAGGACCTGCTCGCCCTCGACGCCGCCGGCACCGTCCTGGTGGATGGGGCCGGTCGACGCCAGGTGGTCGGCGCGGCGGACCGGCAGCGCATCCGCGCCCCCCGTGACCGCGGGCCGTTCCGTCTGGAGAGGGCGAACCGGTGGGTGGTCGCGCTCTGCGCGTGACGGGTCGGACGGAGGGCCGACCGGCGTCCGGCGCTCAGGGGATGAGGGCTGCGGCGCGCGGATGCGCGGCGACCAGCGCTCGATCGAACGTCATCAGGATCGCCCCGTGCGCGACGGCCAGGGAGGCGAGATACGCGTCCGTGACCTGGCGGTGTCCTGTGACACCGGTGAGAGAGGCCTCCGCGTAGGACAGATCATCGGGCCAGAAGTCGCATCGGGATGATCGCTCCAGCGCTCTCACCAGGTCGATCGCGGCCGAGGGGCTCTCGCCGCAGCGGACGAGGAAGCGGACCAGTGCTCCCTGGACCGTCGGGCAGACCGCGAGGCCGTCGGCGGTGGCCGCCCAGGTCGCCGCGCGGTGGTGGTGTTCATGATCGGTGACCAGGAGCGCGATGAGGGCATTGGCATCCAGGAGGAACGAGGCGCTCATTCGTCGTCCAGGGCGTCGGCGACATCGGCAGAGCTGACGGGATGCCCCAGGGTGACGGAGGGGAGCCCGCTGACGGGATCGGTGAGGATCGTCAGGGTGTCTCCCACCGTCGCGAGACCGCGGATCGTCAGCTCGGCGACTGCGGACGACAGGGACACGTGGCGTTCGCGGGCCAGCTCCTGTGCTCGGCGGTGGACGGCGGGCGGAAGGTCGACGGTGGTGCGCATAGATGCATCATAGGTGATGTGTAAGTGATGCAGGTGACGCGTTCGCGGCCGCGGCCTCCCATGGCCGAGCGCGCGTGAACCCGTGGAGGAGTCCCGAGACCGGATATCTGCCTGAGAAGTGAAGGCATGGGAAGGCCGCCAGGCGAGGGCCGGCGGCGCGTCTCGCGACCTAGGGTGGAGCCGGGCGCCTGCCAGAGCCCGCCCCGAGCCGGGCGCCCCGCGGCCGCTCGCTCACCCCCCACCCACCCGCAGGAGAGACCCCGATGATCCTCACGTCCTGGATCCGACACCTCACGCTCGCCGACCAGGCCGCCGACCGCTATCCGCAGATCGCCTTCGAGGTGGAGGCGGGGACGCCCTCGTTCGAGGTCACGCTGGACGTCGGGGGGACGGCGGACCCGGGCGGCGCCGGGATCGACCTGGGGTGTGAGGGCCCGCAGGGATGGCGGGGCTGGTCGGGGGGCGCGCGGACCTCATTCGTCATCGACGAGGGCGACGCCACCCCCGGCTACGCCCCCGGCCCACTGAAAGCGGGGCGGTGGGCGGTCGTGCTCGGGCTGCACCGGATCCCGGCGGACGGGGTCGACGTGACGGTGACGGTGGAGAGCCCGGCCCCCCACCGCCCCGACCACGGCCCGGTCGAGGATCCGGTCGCCGGCGTGCGGCGTGGATCCTCGCGCGGACTGCCCGCCCCCGACGGCATGACCTGGTACGCCGGCGACCTCCACACCCACTCGCTGCACTCCGACGGCGCCCTGTCCCTGTGGGAGGTGGCCAACGAGGCCGTGCGCTCCGGCCTGGACTACCTGGCCATGGCCGAGCACAACACGGTCAGCCACCATCCGCTGCTGGCGGAGGTGGGAGCCCGGCAGGGCATCACCCTGATCCCCGCCCAGGAGGTGACCACGCATCGCGGGCATGCGAATGTGTACGGCGACGTCGGGTTCATCGACTTCCGGCGGCCGGCCGAGGACTGGGCCCGCGAGGCGCGCCGCCGCGGCGGAGTGATGTCCATCAACCACCCCGTGTCCGACGACTGCGCCTGGCTGCACCCCCTGCCCGAGGGGGCTGATGCGGTCGAGCTGGCCCACGGCTCCTGGTACCGGGCCCTCACCGACACCGGCGTCCTCGCCTGGCACGGGCTGTGGCAGCGGCAGCACCCCGGCGCCGCGATCGTCGGCGGCGGGGACTTCCACGACCGCGACCTGCCCCTGCGCCCGGGCATGCCGACGACGTGGATCGCCGCGGAGGAGTGCTCGGCCGAGGCCCTGATCGAGGGCGTGCGCGCGGGGCGGACGACGGTCACCGCGTCGGCCCATGTCCTCTCGTCGACGGAGGCGCGTCCGGATCTGTTCGGGGTGCCGACCCTCATCCGCCACGGCGAGGACCTGCTCGCCCTCGACGCCGCCGGCACCGTCCTGGTCGACGGCGCCGGCGCGCACCAGGTGATCGACACGGCGGACCGGCAGCGCATCCGCGCCCCGAGAGAGCGCGGCCCCTACCGGTTGGAGATGCCGAACCGGTGGATCATCGCCGTCTGCGCGTGAGTCCCGCTGGCCGTCCGTCCGTCCGCGCCGACTTCGGTCCCTCTTCGCGCCGACTTCGGTCGTGCGGTCTGACCGGCGGGGATGCGCGTCAGGGCGGGCCCCGCCGCGGTCAGGGGCGCGCGCCGCGCCCGGCGAACTCGCGGCGGATGTCGTCCGGGCCGTACCCGTCGGCGAGCAGGACGTGGAGCAGGAGGCGCGCCTGGAGCGGCGCGAGCCAGCCGGCGGCGATGAGGCCGTGGGCGAGGACGTCGCGCTCGGAGCCGGGGTACCCGTAGGCGCCCGACGTCGTCGTCCCCGCCCCGCACCGCGTGGCCGAGACGACCGGGACTCCGCGTGCGGCCAGGGGGCTGAGCGCTTCGAGCATCCGGACGGGCAGGTGGCCGCTGCCCATCGTCCCGACGACGACGCCCCGCGGCGCCCGCGGGCTGTCGGCAGGGACACCGGCGAGGAGGGCGGCGGCGTCGCCCTCGTCGTCCAGGGCGGACCAGAGGACCGGGATCCGCAGGTCGCCGGACCACGAGGACGGCCGGGGGAGGACCGAGCGCTCCGACTGCGCGGGGAGGCCGACGACGCCGTTCTCCGCGATCCGCGCCAGCGCGCCCCATCCCGGTGAGCGGAACGCGTCCGGGGCGTTGGCGTCGGTCTTGCGGACGCGGCGGGCGGAGTGGATCCGCGCGCCCAGGCAGACGAGGACGCCGAGGCCCCCGGCCGCGGGATCGCTCGCCAGCGTCAGGGCGTCGCGGAGGTTGGCGGGGCCGTCCGCCCCCGGGGCGTCGGAGGGGCGCATCGCGCCGGTGAACACCAGCGGCTGATCGTGCTCCCACACGAGGTCCGCCAGGAAGGACGTCTCCTCGAGGGTGTCGGTGCCCTGGGTGACGACCACGCCGTCAGCGCCGCCGGCGACCAGGCGGTCGGCCGCCTCGAGGAGCTCGCCGACCATCGGCAGGCGGATCTGGGGCGATCCGATGCGATGGAGGTCGACGACCGTCAGGTCGGCGCCGAAGGCCTCTCCGAGCCGCGATGCCAGGCGCGACCCGCTCTGGGTCGGACGGGCGGGCCCGCCCGCGATCGACGTCATGGAGATGGTCCCGCCCAGGGTGATGAGGCCGAGTGTCACTGGAAGTCCTCCGATCCGGATGCGGACATGAACTCTGGCGCGACGTCGGCCCATTGTCCAGTCCTTCCCGCCAGACGACGGCGGGGGCGCCGGGCGCGCGGACTGATCTAGCCTTGCCGGAGGAACACCGAGCCGATGGAGGTGGCTGCACATGCCCGACGCATCACAGGTCCGCAAGAACCACTGGTACCGCAACGACGACATCACCGGCGTGGACGGGCCCGACCGCGACCTGGTCGGGTACGGCCCCCACCCTCCGAGGATCCGCTGGCGCGACGCCGACGGCCGTGAGGCGAAGGTGGCGATCAACATCGTCATCAACTACGAGGAGGGCTCGGAGAAGACCTTCGCCATGGGCGACGCCATGAACGACGGCATGTACGAGCTCCCCTTCGAGGTCGACGATCAGCGCGACCTGGCCAAGGAGTCGATGTACGAGTACGGGGCGCGGGCCGGCATCTGGCGGATGTTCCGCACGTTCGACCGCTACGACGTGCCGGTCACCGTGTTCGGCGCGGCCGTCGCCCTGGAGCGCAACCCGCAGGTGGCGGCCAGGATCCTCGAGCGCGGCGACGAGGTCGTCGGCCACGGCTACCGCTGGATCGACCACTACGAGTACTCGCGCGAGGAGGAGAAGGAGCTCATCGGCCTCGCGATGGAGTCCTTCCAGAGGACCCTCGGCCACCAGCCGGAGGGCTGGTACTGCCGCGAGATGTCGGTGAACACCCGCGAGCTCCTGGTCGAGGACGGCCGGTTCCTCTACGACTCCGACTACTACGGCGACGATCTGCCGTTCTGGACCTTCGTCAACGGGAAGTCCCACCTGGTCGTGCCCTACTCGCTGGTCGTCAACGACTGCCGCTACATCATGGGCACCGGGTTCGCCGCGCCGTCGGACTTCGTCGAGATCGCCTCGCGCACCCTCGACCAGCTCCTCGACGACGGCGACGACTGCGGGCGCATGATGTCGATCGGCATCCACCCGCGCGTGACGGGCAACCCGGCCCGCATCAACGGCCTGGCCGAGTTCATCCGCCACGCCCAGTCGACATCCGACGTCGTCTTCCTGCGGCGCAGCGACATCGCCCACCAGTTCGTCGAGCAGGTGCCGCGTCCGGAGTCCGCCGAGGCGCTCGCGGCCTTCCTGGCCTCCGCCGCCCGGTAGCCCCTCTTCCCTTGACGAGGACGGCCCCGCGTGGCGGGGCGACGCCCCCTCCCGGAACCGAGAGTCCGGGGAGGGGGCGTCGTCATCGACAAGGCACTTCAGTTTTGCGAAAGAGATTTGAAGTGTAGGGGCGCCGATCTGCTCGGCGTGGGTCCGCCAGACGGCCAGTGGATGGGCGATTCGGGGAAGATTGCCCGCTTTATGTGACTGACGTCATATTCGTGAAGGTCGGGATCGAGGTTGACACTTCAATCGATCGTGACGCCTTCGGCAAGGCGAGGTTCCTCTACGTCTCACTGTCGAAGTCGGAGAGACGGGTCGCCGAGGTGCTTCTCGACGAGGGGAAGGAGGTTGTGAACTACACCTTGGCTGAGTACGCCCGGCGGGCCGACTGCTCCGAGGTGTCCATCATCCGATTCTGCCGGAGAGTGAGAGCCAAGGGATACACGGACTTCCGTGCATGCATAGAGAACTCTGATGGCGATATCTCGCCGGATGGATCACAGCGGATCGTGGCCACGGACAGTTTGCGCCGGGTCTTCCAGAAGATCGCGGCGAACTACGAGAGAACACTGCAGGACACTCTCGCTCTGTACTCCGATGAGTACGACAGGGCGTTCGAGGCGATATCGCGTGCAGCGGCCGTGCATTTCTTTGGGGTCGGCGACGCGCATCTGGTCTGCGAGGCCGCACAGATGAAGTTCGCACGGACAGGGAAGGCGAGCACCGCTTACAGCGACACCGCCATGATGCTGACCAGCGGGGCCCTCGCCGGACCAGATGACGCGGTGGTCGCCATCTCGTTCGAAGGCCGGACGCGGGTCGTGCTCGACGCGACGCGCCTAGCAAAGGATGACGGAGCGACGATCATCTGCATCCTCCACAACGACGGGACGAAAGGCCTCCGTCACATGTGCAGGTAGACTGATGCTCGGGTCGCACCAGGATCGTCTATGGTCCTCTCTCGTTCACGCGGTACCCGCGGCGCGTGCCCTGTCCGCATGGATCACACCATCATGCGGTCAACGAGGAGAGAGAAGACGATGAGCGACGCCGGCGCCAGGAACGAGGACCGCCAATCACGCGCACCGGGCGGCGGCAGGGGCTTCAGTGCGGCGTACGCAGCGCTGCTCCTCGCGCTCCTGCTCGCGGCACTCGACCAGCTGATCGTCGCGACGGCCCTGCCGCGCATCGTCGCGGAGCTCCACGCGACCCGCGAACTGGGGTGGATCGTCACGGCCTATGCGTTGACCGCCACCCTCATCATGCCGATCTATGGCGCACTCAGTGACCGGCTGGGCCAGACCCGCGTGTTCATGTCGGCACTGGTCGCCTTCCTCATCGGTTCCGCGATGTGTGGTCTGGCTCCGACGGTCGGGATCCTCACCGTCGGGCGTGCCGTCCAGGGGCTCGGCGGCGGTGGGCTGATGATCGGCGCGCAGTCGATCGTCGCGCTGATCGTGCCCGTGCGACAACGCGCGGCCTATTTGGCGCCCCTGGGGGCTGTGTTCGGGGTGGCCAGCGTCCTTGGACCTCTCATCGGCGGTGCCCTGACGGACAGCGTGGGTTGGCGGTGGATCTTCTTCATCAACATCCCCCTGGGCGCGGCCGCGTTGGTGGTGGCCGGCCTGGCGCTCAGGTTGCCGCGGCCCGCAGCAAGAGCCCGCTTCGACTGGGCGGGATCCGTGGCACTGTCGACCGCAGTCACGGCCGTGGTCCTTGTCTGCAGCATCGGGGGCACGGTCATCCCTTGGGGCTCCCCGATCGTCCTGCTTGCGGTGGCTGTCGCAGGTGCCGGACTCGTCGCGTTCATCGTCCTCGAGCGTCGGGTGCCCGATCCGCTCATCCCGTTGCGTCTGGTCGCGAACCGCACGGTCTTGACCTGCTCGGCGGTCGCGCTGCTGGGCAACGCGGGGATGTTCGGGATCGTCGCCTATCTGCCGACCCTCTTCCAGAACATCTACCATGTCGGTTCGATCATTTCGGGCCTGCTCCTGCTGCCGCTGTCCGTGGGGCTGGTCGGATGCGGCATCATCGCCGGTCGGATCGTCGCCCGGACCGGCCGCGCCCGCGTCCTGATCACCACGGGCGCCGTGATCGCCACCGTGGGCATGGGGCTGCTCGCCACGGTCACCGCCGACACCTCGCTGGTTGTAGTCGAGTTGTTCATCCTCATCACCGCGAGCGGACTCGGCATCTACACGCAGCTCGTCATCGTCCTCGCGCAGAACACGGCGCCCTCTGGCCAGATGGGTACGGTGACCGCATTCATCTCGTTCGTCCGCGAGATCGGCGTCACCATCGGCATCGCCATCCTGGGCGCCGTGTTCGGCACGCGTCTGACAGTGGCCCTCGAGCAGTATCCGACCGACCAGGTCGCGGCCTACCAGCAGGCGTTCCTCCCCCTGCTCCTCGTCCTGACGGTCCTCTACGGCTTCACCGTCCTCGTTACGTTCCTCGTTCCGAACCGCGCGCTGCCCGACGAGCGCTCTTCACTCGATGGACCACATCCCGACTGAGCCCTGATCCACCGTTAATCTGACACACCCACGCCTCGGCGAACTCGAGGAAACCGTTCCTCGGCCTGCTCGACAGTGGAGGCCTGGTAGACGGGCTTCAACCCGCGGGAGATCGCGTCCCGGTCCTGCTGACGAGGCGGCTCGGCGTGGACAGGACATCCATGCCTACATGAACGACGTGGCCGCCGCCCGCGCTCCGGGGGCGAACGGACTCGTCGCCCTGGACTGGTGGAACGGGAATCGAAGCGTCCTGGTCGACGGCGAGCTGTCGGGACTGCTCGTGGGAATGACCCTGGAGACGGATGCCGTCGACATCTATCGCGCGTTGCTCGAGTCCACGGCGTACGGCATGCGGGAGGTCGTCGAGGCCTTCGTCCGGAGCGGCGTCGGCATCTCCGTCGTTCACATGTCCGGGGGGATCTCTCGGAAGTCTCCGCTGTTGATGCAGATATACGCGGACGTCCTGGGCCGACCCGTCCACGCCTCCCAGACCGAGCTCGGCCCGGCTCTGGGTTCGGCCATCTACGGTGCTGTGGCGTCCGGCGCCCATTCCTCGATCGGTGAGGCTGCCGAGGCGATGGGAGACCGACATGAGATCGTCTACGAGCCCGCAGAGCACGGGCGAGAAGTGTATGACGAGCTCTACTCCGAGTTCTCAACGCTCCACGACTACTTCGGACGCGGTCAGAACGAGGTGATGAAGCGCCTCAGGAGGATTCGCGCAGCCGTTCGGTAGCCCGCCTGCCCTCGTCCCTCCTGAACCTGCTCCTGGACGGTCGTCACCGCTCCCGGAACGCGGTGCGCTCCTCAGGAACGCAACTCGGCGGGGATGTCCCGGCGCAGATGAAGCACACGGTGGACGCGCGCCGTCTCTCCCTCGACCGTGTACAGCACCACGTACGGGAACCGCCCGAGCACCAATGACCGGAGGTCGGGAATACCCGTGTCGGCGGCGAACCGTGAGTCCCCAACGAATGGGAAGCGTGCCATCAGGTCGAACGTATCCTCCAGGGCGCTGACGAGACGGTCCGCGACCTCCGCCCCCGCCTCGCCCCGGCAGCGGTCGACCGCGCGATCGACGTCCTCGTCGGCGCGACGGGTGGTGACGACCCGCAGCTCACCGCTCATTCGGAGGTGTTCCCGCCTGACTGCTCGCCGGAACGGGCCCGCGAGCGCAGGCGGTCGAAATAGTCCGCATCGACCTCGGACCCGGGCCCCGACGTCATACCGTCCACGATGAGGGCGCGCAGCTGCTCGCGTGCCTGTTCCTTGCGGATCAGGTCGCGCACGAACTCACTGCTGGTGCCGTATCCCCGCCCGCGGACCTCATCCTCCACGAAGGCCTTCAACGAGTCCGGGAGCGAGACGTTCATCGTGGCCATGACGTCCAGCGTACGGAGGATGACACACTTTGTCATCAGGGGCGAGGGTGGCGCCCTCACGGTCCTGGGCGGCCAGCGCGAGGGGGCGTCCTCGTTCGTCTGGGGTCCAGGTCCGAACGCGAGAACCCCGCGTGACCCACAGAGCGGGCCACGCGGGGCGTCCTCGTCAATGCGGAGGAACAGCGGCGTCGGGAAGTGGTCAGGCCTTCACGAGGCCCAGCTGCTCCTGGGTGGCGAGGAACCGCTTCTTGCCGACGAACTGGTAATAGGCGGCGGTGAAGACCAGCCAGACGGCGCCGGCCGCGATCATCACCCAGCCTCCCTCGATGAAGAACTGGCCGACGAAGGTCGCCAGGATGATGACCACCGAGACCACGACGGCGGCCGTGGAGGCAGGCGCCTTCCACTTGAGTCGGCCCTCGGCCTGCAGGTTCTTCTTCACGCGCGGCTCGGACAGCGCGATCATCAGCCACGCGAACATGAAGCCGAACCCGGAGAAGCTGGCCAGCCACAGGTAGGCGAAGTCGGGGGCGAAGGCGTAGAGGAGGGCGCCGAGGAAGAGGACCAGCGACGACAGCGCGATGGCGGCGCGCGGCGTCCTCCGGGCGTCCGACACCTTCGCGAACACGGGCGGGAAGTAGCCCTCGCGGGCCATCGAGAACATCATGCGGGACGTCGCGTAGATGCCCGTGTCGATGCAGGACAGGGCGGCGATCAGGACGACGACGTTCATCAGGTTCGCGGCGACGGGACCGCCGAGCAGCTCCATGGCGTCGACGAACGGGCTGGAGGACGTGCCCGCCTGCTGCCACGGCAGGACCATCATGAGGACGGTCACCGAGGCGATGTAGAGGACGAGGATGCGCAGGATCGTCGAGCGCAGCACCTTCGGGAGGTCGCGCTCGGGGTTGGCGGACTCCTCCGCGGCGGTGCCGATCGACTCCGTGCCGCCGTAGGAGAACATGACGAGGAGCATCGCGCCGAAGATCCCGCCCAGGCCGGCGGGCGCGAAACCGCCGTCGTTGACGAGGTTGGAGACGGTGCTGGGCGACTCGGGGCCGGCGCCCGTCACGGCGACGGCGCCCCACACGATGAAGACGACCAGTGCGACGACCTTGACGAGGCTCAGCCAGAACTCGACCTCGCCGAAGAAGGCGACGCCGATGAGGTTGACGGCCGTCATGAGGACGGCCACGACCAGGGCGAACACCCAGATCGGGATCGAGGGGAACCACACGTGGAGGAACGTGCCGGCCGCGATCGTCTCGGAGGCCGGGCCGATGAGGAAGGCGAGCCAGTAGGTCCACCCGGTGGAGAACCCCGCCATCGGTCCGAAGGCCTCGGAGGCGAACCGCTGGAAGGATCCGGCGACGGGGCGGCCGACCGCCATCTCGACGAGGAGCATGAGGACGAGGAAGGACAGGATGCCGCCGGCCAGGTAGGCGATGATGACGGACGGACCGGCCTTCGCGATGGCGCCGCCCACGCCCAGGAAGAAGCCGGCGCCGATGACGCCGCCCACGGCGATCATCGTCATGTGGCGTGCCTGGAGCCCCTTGGCGAGTTGCTGGGACTCCTGGGCGGTCACGTCGGAACTCATGGATGAGCCTCCGTTCAGAGTGAGGATGGGAGGGATCCCGGTCGGAGGCTCCATGTGCCACGCTTCCTTTTCGCTCCGACCAAGATGGGGTCAACGCTAGAGCGCGCGCGAGCGCGCCCCGTTGCCCGGTCACAATCCGGGCAGGTCACCCGCGGGGGAGCTCCCCGGCCAGCCGGGTCCGGGGCTTTGGATCGTCGCCGTCGCCGTCTCCGTCTGCGCGGAGGCCAGGACGGGCGGAGCAGCGGACGCGTCCGCTGGAGGAGCCGACGCCGTGAGTGAGGCTGGGGGCCGCGCCGGCTCGGCCGGTTCCCCGGTCCGAGCCCTGCGCGGCCCCCTGGTGCGGTGGCGTCAGCGACTCAGCGTTCCTGGTGGAGCCGGCGCAGGACCGCCAGGGCGGCGCCTCCCGCACCGAGCAGGGCCAGGGCGGCGGCTCCGGCCAGTCCCGCGCCGGTGCCCGTCCGCGCGAGGTCCGCATCGGCGCTCGGCGACGACGAGGGCGGCGCTCCGGTTCCGGGATCCGTCGACGTGGACGGAGTCGGCTGAGGACTCGGGGGCGCGACGACGCCCAGGTCGACGGTCCCGATCTCTGAGACGTTGCGGGCGTTGTCCGTGGCGCGGTACCGCAGCGTCGCGACGTCGTCCGGCACGGTCACGGGAGCCGTGTAGGCGGTCCAGCCGCCCTCGCCCTCGCCGAGCGCGTACTCGATCGAGGCCACCCCGGACAGGTCGTCGGTGGCGGTGAGGGTCACCACGCGGGCGTCCTCGTCGACATCGGCGGAGACCACGGGCGCTGTCACGTCGCACGACGGGTCGGGCGCCGGGGCCGGCGGGTCCACCGGCTCGCCCGCGGTGGCGTAGGACGGGAGGTAGCGCGTGTCGACGGGCGACTGGGAGACCGCGCCGCCCTGGTCGTTGACGATGCTCTCGATCCCGCCGACGCCGTTGAGGAACTTCGTGACGGCGGAGGTGATGGACACGCCCGGGGTCGCGGGCACCTGGATCGCGGTGTCTGCGACGCTCGGCTCGCTGATTCGCGTCGGGTCGAAGAAGGAGTAGACGCCGAGGCCCGTGGCGTGGTGGGTCACCACGTCGTCGGCCACCCGGTAGGAGGCATAGCCATTGGCCGCGCCGTCCATCCAGTCGGCCTGGGTCGGCGGGTCGTAGGGGAGCTCGGACTGGTAGAAGACGGTCTGGCCGCCATTGCCGTTCCAGAGGACCTGGTTCTTCTGATAGTGCTCGACGAACAGGCCGGTGGCCGTCACGTCATCGCCGTTGACGACCAACCCATGGTCGGCCGTGTTCTGGTCCCAGCCGACCCCGTCGCCGTGGTCGGCGCGCCACGCCCAGATGTGGTCCAGCAGCGTGTGGTCGGCGTTGACCTCGATCGACGTGGCCGCCCGCCCCGCCCAGGCGCCGCCGACGCGGATGAACACGTCGGTGAGCGTCGTCGGGTCGGTGGCCGAGGCGTCGTCCGGCGTCGCGCACGGCGTGCCGACGCGGACCAGGACGTCGGAGCGCGTGGTGCCCGCGTCGATGGTGAGACCGGCGACCTTGACGCCGGGGACATCGCCGATCTCCAGGGCGGCCGTGCCGGCGTCGGGAGTCAGGGTCGCCATGCCGAGGCCGAGCACCACGGCGTCGGCGCGATCGACATGGAGGGAGTCCGACAGATGGTAGACGCCGGGCGTGAGCAGAAGGTTCTGGCCTGCGGCCAGCGCCTGGTTGATCGTCGCCGCGGAGTCGCCCGGCTGCGCGATGTGGAAGTCGGCGAGCGGGATCGAGGCGCCGGCGTCGGGAGACGTCGACCAGTCGACCCCTGTGGAGTCCGTGCGCGCGTTCGGGACGAACACGGAGTAGGAGCCGGCGTCCGCGAGGTCGGCCGCGGCCGGGTCGGAGGCCGAGACGTAGAGGAACGGCGCCTCGCGGCTGACCGGTGTCGTCGCGACGTTCGTGATCGAGCGGTCCGCGCCCGCCCCGGTGAGGTCCGTGCCGCCGAAGTTCGTGGCCGGCGCCCCCGCGACCCCGGAGAACACCATGTTCCACACGCCGCCGTCCCACGCGCCAACCTCCGAGTTGCGTGTGTACCACTGCTGCTGGGAGCCCGACTGGACGGTGCCCGACACCTTCGTGTTCGCCAGGTAGCCGCCCGAGGCGTACTCCCCGACGCGACCCATCAGCGTGAGGCTGCCCTCGATGTTCATGCGGCGCATCGGGGAGGCCTGCGACACGGAATAGCGGAACCAGTGGGGCCCGTTCGCGATGCCGCTGGGGAAGTCGCGGTCGGCGTCGATGCCGACGGGTTGCTGGATCGGGTTGATCGTCATGTTCGACAGCGAGCGCCAGAAATTGTTGAGGGACCCGGGCGACTGGCAGTCCCACGGGTTCGCCTCGCAGGCGCGGAACGGCTCGACGTGGATCGCGCCGTTGAGGACGACGTCCTCGGGCGAGGCGCCCAAGCCGCCGACGGCCTGGTAGTAGCCGAGCTCGGAGTTGACGATGCCGGTGGCCGTGGCCGGGTCGTCCGCGCCCGAGCCGTCGCCGTAGGCGCCGGGGGCGAAGAAGAACTGGTGGCGGTTCTGGGAGAACTCGGTCTCGTGGCTGGTGCTCTGGAGGAGCGCGTTGATCTGGTCGGTCGTCCAGGACGAGTCGAAGACGGTGACGTTCGGGCCGAACAGGGCACTGCCCTCCTGTCCGGGGGTGCTGGCCGGCTCGGCCGGGCCGGCTGCCTGCGCGGCGGCGGCCAGGCCCGTCACACCGAGGGTGAGGGCGGCCAGCGCCGCCATCGACGAGGACGATGCTCGCGCGTGCCGGTGTCTCGGCTGCGGTGGTCGCAATGAGGGCGGAAAGGCATCATCAAGGGGCTCTCCTTCGAACGGCGATGCGGGATGCGCTCCGGCGGGACGAACCAACGTGGGTCGGTGGAGCCCGATCGGCAGGGATCAGGCCGGACGGACCCGTTCCGTCGGCAGCGGGCCCTCGAGCAGGCTACTCCAATTGAGAGCGCTCTCGGAAGGAGATCGCGGCGATTGCGCCCCCGGGCCCGGGGCTCACGCCTGGGCGCTCGGCCCCACCAGGTCCTCCAGCACGCGGGCGAGGGACTCGGGGGCGTCCTCCTGGATGTTGTGGCCCGATTCCAGGCGCGCGACGCGGGCATCGGGACGGATCCGGCGCAGGCGGGCGACCTGGGACTCGGCGACCACGCCGCGAGTGCCGGCCACCAGCCCCACCGGCCCGGCCAGCGCGCCGAGCGCCTCCCACTGGGAGGCGCCGTCTCCCATCTCCAGATCCCCGGGGCCCAGCCGCGCGATCTGGTGCTTCCACTCGACGCGCCCGTCCGGCAGGACGCGGGTGTTGAGGGAGACCGCCCGGCGCACCCCCTCCGGGTCGTCTCCGCCCAGTCCCGCGGCCAGCGCCGCCTGGACCAGCACCTCGCGCGAGGGGAACTCGACGGGTCCGGACAGGAAGGCGGCGATGGCCGCGGCGGCGGGATTGGAGGGATCCGGCGCGGCGTCCTCGGGCAGGATGTCGACCAGGACGACCTGCCCGATGTCCGACCCGCCCGGACGCGAGGCGCGCGCCGCGGCGAGCTCCGCCGCGGCGAGGCCGCCCAAGGACTGGCCGACCAGGATCAGGGGCGCCTCCAGCTCACCGGCCGCCAACGCGCGATCCAGCGCGGGGACGATCCTCTGCGCGAGACGCGCGGGGGAGATCGGACGCTCCTCGACCCAGGAGGAGTCGCCGTGGCCCGGCAGATCCAGGGCCAGCGCCGGCACGCCCCAGTGCAGCAGCGTCGCGTCCCAGGTGTGGGCGTTGAGCGCCACGCCGTGCAGGAGGACGACATGGCGGGGGGCTTCCCCCCACAGCAGACCCGAGACGACGGACCCGGCCCGGCCACCGGAGTCGCCCTCGTCGACGGGCAGGCCCGAAGCTCCCCAGGCGATCCGGCGGACCGGGGGCATCCTGTCGGACAGGCCGCGCGCGGCGGCCTCCTGGGCGAGGATCGCGAATTCGTCGCCGGCGGCGTCCATAGCGTCCATGGCGACCATCGTGGCACGGAGGGCGGCGGCCGGCCACACCGCCCGCACCGCCCGGGGCGTCAGTCCTCCGGATCGCTGGATGCCCGCTCGAAGACGTCGAGGATCTGATCCCATTCGGCGGGATCGTCCTCCGTATCGGCGCGGAACTCGGCGTACTCCTCGAGGACGGCGATCCGCGCCAGGACGCCGCTCGTGGCCTCCTGGCCCTTCGGCTCGGGCGTGTCCAGGAGCGACCCCAGGATCCGGTTCATCACCACGTCGAAGCCGTGGGGGCCGCCCAGGTCCGAGCCCTCCGCGCGCGCCAGCGCCGCCAATTCGCGGAGCAGGGCGACCTCGTCCTCGACGGTCGGCGCGACGACCTCGTCCTGGGCGTCCAGCCACTGCGCGAAGGCGCGGAAGAGGTCGTCGTCATCGGGGACCCGGGGCAAGGACGTGTCGGACATGCCCTGAGCCTACGCGAGGACGCGTGCGCCGTCGCCCAGCCCTCGGCTCCGGTCTACCGGATGATCGGCAGGTGCGCCCGCGACCAGGCCAATGACAGGTCGGAGAGCGCCCGCGGATTCTCACCGGCGCCGAAACGGGAGCCGCGCACGACCTCCACCTGGGATCCCGCGGGCAGCCGGGAGAAGTTCTCCTGGGTCATCTGGACCAGCCCGACCTGCTCGTCGTCGGCGTCGTGGATGATGAGGACGGGGTGCTCCAGGCTGTCGAGGAGCCGGTGGGTGTCCACCATCGACAAGTCGACGAGGGTCTGCTTGGAGATCGTGAAGTTGCGCCGCGGTCCGGGGGAGTCGTCGGGGATCGTCGTGACGCCGTGGGCCTCCAGCTCGTCCAGCTGGACGGGGGAGAAGATCGCCTCCCAGTCGTAGCTGACGGGGCCCGTGACGGCGCCGGACAGGATCATGGTCTCCGCCGCCGGCGGGCGCGCCAGGAGGGCTGTCACGGAGCCGAAGGAATGGCCGTGGATGAGCTGGCGGGGGAAGCCCTGATCGGCCAGCCAGCCCGACGCCGCGCGCAGATCCTCGATCTGGCCCTCGGACGTGATGATGTCGTCGTCGGAGGCGCCGTGCCCGGAGTAGTCGAACTCGAGCGTGGCGTACCCGGCGGCCCGGTAGACGCGGGCCAGGCGGTCGAAATGCTCTCCGGAGTGCCGGTTCGCCAGGAAGGAATGCGAGAACAGGACCGCCGCGTCGACCGCGTCGACGGGATTGGTGAAGGTCCCCGCGAGCGACAGCCCGCGAGGAGTCCGGATCCGCACGTCGCTCACGCCTCCAACCTACTGGTCGCGGCGGCGGTGCGCGGGGAATCATCTCGCGGTTCGTCCCTCGGTGAACTCGCGTCGTCCCTCGCCGGCGGGCGGATCCCGTGCGGCGGGGCGCGTCCTCGCGCGACAATGGGGCCATGACACCGATCGACGAGGACGGCGCCGGCCCCGCCGGCGCGCAGGCGCAGGACCGCTCCGGCCAGAGCGAGGCGGAGGCGCTGGCGGACGACCGGCGCGCCTGGTCCGACGACCAGCCGCTGCCCCCCGACCAGCGCCTGGTCGGGCTCTTCTGGGAGGACGCGCGGACCCGCGTCGGGCTGTCCGACCTGGACGTGTACCTGGGGGAAAACCCGGTGGCGGCTGTGCCGCCCCCGGCCTGGCAGTTCGGGGACAGCGCCCGGATCGCCACAGAGCTGGTGGACCTCGTGCTCGCCGGGCGCAAGACGGCCACGGCGGGGCCGTTGTGGGAGTACGAGGAGGAGGACGAGCCCCTCCCCGAGGTCGGGGCGCTCGGCATCGTCTGCGACGGGGCGGGGATCCCGCGGGCGCTGGTGCGCACGGACGCCGTGGACGTCGTCCCCTTCGACCAGGTCTCCGAGGAGCACGCCGCCGCCGAGGGCGAGGGCGACCTCTCCCTGGACTTCTGGCGACGCGTCCACGTCCGTTTCCTGCGCGGGCACGCCGGCCGCCCGGTCGAGGAGGCCTGGCCCGAGGACACCCCGTGGCCGCAGGACCGGATGGTGCTGGAGCGCCTGACCTGCCTGTGGCCGAAGTCGCCGAGACGCCGCGACTTCGGTGCTGTTTCGTCGTGAGTTCGGTGCTGTTTCCCCGCGACTTCGGTCCTGTTCCCCCGTGAGTTCGGCGCGGCCTGGTCACGTCGACAGTCGCGTCGCGAATGCGGCCGTCAGAGGGCAAACTCCGGTGGGTGTGTGCGGGGTGACCTGTCCCTGCGGGCGCGGTGGGTCCGTGTGCGGCGCGGGTGTCGGCGGGGACTCCGGCGCTCCCATGGACGCCGAACATCCGAGCCCGCCCGATGGCGGCATGTGGGTGTTGTCGGGGTGATCGCGGGTCTTCTCCGCCACGGGGTGTGGGCCCGGGTCAGCCCCGGGCATGTCTCGCGGCTCAGAACAGGCCGCGATGGTGCGAAATGACTCGCGAGATCTGCCTTCGGCGTGCCGCCACCGTTGAGACATGCCGTGAGAGCACACCCCCACCCGCGAGACCTGATTCGCGTTGGTGAGGTGCTCGGCCATCCGGTGCAGGATCCGTGTTGTAGAGGAGTGCTTGTCGATGTCAGGAGTTGTTGTCGGTGTGAGGAGCTGGCGTATAGGCTCCTCACACCGACGGTGGCTCCTCCACGCGGCTCCGGCTCCTCACGATGAGACGAAGCCTCCACCGCCCGTCCGTCCGCCCCGACGGACACGCCGCTGGCGCCGCCCTCGTCAATGGCGAATGAACCGGAGTCGGCGGAGAAGCCACCAACCGAACTCGGCGGAGAGAAGAACCGAAGTCGCGGCGAAAGAGCACCGAAGTCGCGGGGGTGGGGGTGGGGGTGGGGGTGAGGTGTCGTCTAGGGTGGGCGCAGCGGGATCCGGCTAGCGGATGGACGGCCGGCCACGGACGAGGACCCGGCGACGAGGGGACGCACGCGGATGGCGAACAAGATGGGCCTGATCATCGGCCTGGGCATCGGTTACGTGCTGGGCGCGAAGGCCGGCCGGCAGCGCTACGAGCAGATCCGCTCCGCCCTGTCCCGGCTGCGGGAGGCGCCGGTGATCGCCCGGCCCCTGGACGCGGCCGGGGAGCGGATCGCGGACGCCGTCCACGCCGAAGGGCTGCGCCTCGCCGACGACGTGGCCTCCTCCGTGCGGGGACGGCTGGTCAGTGGCGCGAGCCGTCGGCCGGTGGAGGAGTACATCGACGTGGAGGTCGAGGAGCTCGACTGAGTTCGGACAGCGCCGCACACCCGCGCTGCTGTCCGTCCGGCAGGCCGTCATGGCGACGGTCCTGGGCGGGGCCCTGCCGCCTGAGCGCGGACGGTCCTGCGCGCCCGCAGTCCGGGCGGGACCGCGTGACCCGGCCGCGCGGGTGCGCCGGCGGAGCCGGCGCCGCCCTCGTCGATGTTGCGGAGGACCGAAACCCGATGTTCGGGGGCTCTCGTGGACAGGCGCCCGACCGGGTGGCACCGTGTGGGGGGTGCCTGACCAGACGCCGACAAGCGGCGACACCGCGCCTGACCGCGACGCTCACGTGAACGCTCGGATCGAGGGATCGCTCGGATCCGCGCCGGACTCGCGGCAGACCGCTGACGCGCCCACGGCCGCACCGGCCGCCGGCGCCCCGGTGCGCTACCCGCCCCCGCCCGACCTCAGCCGCTACGCCTGGCTGTCGGTGGGAGCCGCCGTCGCGACGATCCTGCTCAAGGGCACGGCCGCCGCACTGACCGGGTCGGTGGGCCTGCTCTCGGACGCCGCGGAGTCCCTGGTCAACCTGGTCGCCGCGGTCATCGCCGTCATCGCGCTCAAGGTGTCGATCCGACCGCCTGACCACAACCACCCCTTCGGGCACTCGAAGGCCGAGTACTTCTCCGCCGTCATCGAGGGCGTGATGATCTTCGTCGCCGCGGGGTTCATCATCGCCTCCGCCGTGGACCGGCTGCTCCACCCCCGCATGCCCGAGCAGCTGGGCCTCGGCCTCGTCATCGTCGTCGTGGCCTCCGTGATCAATGGGGCGGTGGGCCTGTTCCTGCGACGCCAGGGCGCCGTCCACCGCTCGGCGACGCTGCACGCCGACGGGACGCACCTGCTCACCGACGTCGTCACCTCGGTGGCCGTCATCATCGGTGTCGCCCTGGTGGCGGTGACCGGATGGCAGGTCCTGGACCCCGTCGTCGCGATCCTGGCCGGGATCAACATCCTGTGGACCGGGTGGGGCCTGATCCGCCACGCGGTGGACGGGCTGATGGACATCGCCCTGCCGCAGGACGTCCACGATCGGCTGGTGGCGGTGCTCGACCGCTATCGCGAGCCGGGCGTCATCGACATGCACGCCGTGCGCACGCGCCAGGGCGGCAACCGCGAGTTCATGGAGTTCCACCTGCTCGTGCCCGGCGCCTGGCCGGTCCAGCACGGGCACGACCTCAGCGAGGAGATCATCGACGCCCTGGTCGCCGAGGTCCCCGACATCCGGGTGTCCGTCCATCTCGAGCCCATCGAGGATCTCAAGTCCTACCAGGATCAGGCAGACTACTGACCGTGCTCCCTGTGCCGTCCCTGCTGTCCGCGCTGCCTCTGCTGTCCGCGGGGTCCCTGCTGTCCGAGATCGATCCGGCGCACGTCTTCCGGGCCGTGGATCTCACGGGCGTCCTCATCAACGGGATCCTCGGCGGGCAGATGGCGCGCCAGAAGCGTTTCGACGCCGTCGGCTTCGCGGTACTGGCCGTCCTGTCGGGGCTGGGCGGCGGCATGATCCGCGACGTCCTCCTGCAGGCCGGCCGCCCGGTGGCCTTGACGGATCCCTGGTACCTGCCGGTCGCCTTGGTGGGGGCGGGCGTCGCCCTGCTGTGGAAGCTCCAGTCGCGCCCCTGGCGCGTGATCCTCATCCTGGCGGACGGCACGGCGCTGGGCTGCTGGGCGGCCACCGGCGTCCTGCGCGCGCTGAACGCCGGGCTGGGCGTGGTGCCCGCGCTGCTGCTGGGCCTCATCACCGCCATCGGCGGCGGCATGGTCCGCGATGTCTGCGCCGGCAACATCCCCCGGGTGTTCGGGGGCAACACGCTGTACGCGACGCCGGCGCTCGTGTCAGCGGCGCTCATGGCCGCGATGGCCCAGGCGGGGCACCCGAACCTCGGCATGCTGGTCTCGATCGTCGTGGGCGTGGGCTTCACCGCCATCGCCCACCGGCGCCGCTGGATGCTCCCCCAGGACTCCGAGTGGACGTTGACGCTCACGTCCTCGCAGGTCCGCAGGCTGCGCGCGGCCTTCGACAGGCGGGAGCGCTCCTGATGTGCGGCCGATTCGCCCTGTTCGCCGACGACGACTGGCTGGTCTCCCTGTTCGGCGTCGATCTGCTGGAGGGCGAGCACGCGGCCTCCTGGAACCAGGCGCCGTCCCAGCAGATCCGCGTCGTCTTCGACCAGGCGGCGCCCGCGTCCCCGTCCTCGCCCGTGCCTGCGTCCTCCTCTCCGCCGGCGTCCGTGCCGGCGTCTTCGTCCTCCCCGACCGCGCCCGCGCCGTCCCGCGACATGCCGCGCGCCCGCCGCAAGCTCCGATCCCTCCAGTGGGGCCTGGTGCCCGGCTGGGCGCGGACCCCGGACCGCCCGATGATCAACGCCCGCGCCGAGACGCTCGTCGAGAAGCCGAGCTTCCGCGCCGCCGCCGCGCGCCGCCGCTGCCTGATCCCCGCGAACGGCTATTTCGAATGGCAGGCGCCCTCCTCGGGGTCCGGCCCCAAGCAGGCGTGGTTCCTCTCCTCCGGGGGCGGGCGTTCCCTTGACGAGGGCGACCCCGTGGTGGCCTTCGCCGGTCTCTATGAGGCCTGGCGGGCGCCATCCCCGGATCCGGGCGGCGGCGCGGGAGCGCGCCCGGTCCGCGCCGGCCGCGAGCAGGACGACGGCCGTTGGCTGCTCACCTGCGCGATCGTCACGCGGGCGGCGACGGACGCGCTGGGGCGGATCCACGATCGCATGCCGGTGGTCGTCCCGCCCGAGCTCTGGGACGCGTGGCTGGACCCAGATCTCACCGATCTTGACGGTGTCAATCGGTTGCTGCGCGCGATCCCCGATCCGCAACTGGTGCCACGCCGCGTCGGGAGCGCCGTGGGCAGCGTGCGCAACGACGGCCCGGACCTGATCGCGCCCCTCGGCCCCGCCTGAGGCGGCGAAGTGATCCCAGACGGGCCGGCGCGAGAAGATGACGTCGCAACGTCCGCCGCTGCGTTCCCACCTCAACTTCGCGCAGCCCGATGCAGAAACGTGAGGTCGCAACGCCGACCGGAGCGTTGCCACCTCGTGTTCCCGCAGGGAGCAGCCGGGTCGGCAGGACGTGCCCGAGGAACCAGCGAGCTACGCCCACGGCGCCATCCTCACCAACGGCTCCCGGCCCCTGGGCGTGCCTCGCGGACCATGACGGGGTGGCTGCGCTCCCGGGCATCCCTCGACCGGCCCCTCAGCTTCCCTCAACCATGGGCGGACACCCATGCACCAGACGACATCACCAGATCCCGCCACCGACAGAGACCCCGCCACAGGACAACGTGGGCGAACCTCGCGGGGAGGGGCACTGCTGGACGGCGGGGTCGCGTCGCGAACCGCCGCTCTAGAATCGAGCGGGCCGTCCGATGGGCCGACAGGACGCCCTCGTCGATTCTGGAAGGACCACTCGTGTCCACCTCGCACGCCGTGCCCGCGAACGATTGTGCGCGCCCGGCCCGTCCCGAGCCCACCCGCCGGTTCAAGACGCGGCACCTGTCGATGATGGCGCTTGGCTCCGCGATCGGCGCCGGATTCTTCCTGGGCACCGGGCAGGCCGTCGCCCAGGCGGGGCCTGCGGTCCTCGTCTCCTACGTCATCGCCGCCGCCATCGCCGTGGTGGTCATGTACGCGCTGGCCGAGCTGGCGTCTGCGACGCCCTCGTCGGGGTCGTTCTCCACCTACGCGGAGGCCGGCATCGGGCGGTGGGCCGGGTTCACGGTCGGATGGCTCTACTGGTTCACCCTGATCATGGTGCTCGGCATGGAGTCGACGGGGGCGGCGGCGATCGTCACCGGGTGGTTCCCGCAGGTGCCGCAGTGGGCCGTGGTGCTGGTCATCGTCGTCGTGCTGGGTGGCGTCAACCTGCTGGCCGCCGGGGACTTCGGCGAGGTCGAGGCGTGGCTGGCCGGCCTCAAGGTCGCGGCCATCGTGATGTTCCTGCTGGTCGGACTGGGACTGGTCACGGGCATTCTCCCTGGCCGCGAGGAGGCCGTCTCCCAGACGATCCTCGGCCACGGCGGATTCGCGCCGCGCGGGCTCGCGGGCGTGGCCGCGGCGCTGCTTGCGATCATCACGTCCTTCGGCGGGCTGGAGATCGTCACCCAGGCGTCCGCCGAGGCGCAGGACGCGCAGCGGGCCGTCGGCCATGCGATCCGGTCCGTGATCTGGCGGATCCTGGTGTTCTACGTCGGCTCGGTCGTGCTGATGGTGTGCCTGCTGCCGTGGGATTCCCCGGAGATGGCATCGAACCCGTTCGGCGCGATCCTGGACATGGCGGGCGTGCCCGCCGTTGCGCGCCTCATGGAGGCCGTCGTGCTGGTGGCCCTGGTCAGCGCCTTCTCCGCCAACATCTACGCCTCGTCGCGGATGGCGTACTCGCTGTCTGCCCGCGGGATGGGGGCGCGGTGGCTGGTCGGGGACGCCGATGCCGACGAGGACGCCCCCGTTGCCGCGCCGGCCGCCGATGAGGCAGTCGGCAGGCCCCTGCCCGCCGGGCCGGCCGAGTGGGAGGCGCCGGCGGGAGCGGGGGACGGGGCCCCCGAGGCGCCCGGGGCCGCTGCGGCTCCCGGCGGCCTCGAGGCCGGTCGCGCGGCGGCGGCGCTCACTGCGGCGCTGGAGGAGGAGACGGCCTCGGGGGACATCGCGCGCGGGCGCACCCCGCGCCGGGCGGTCGGCCTGTCGATCGTCCTGGCGCTGGTGTCCGTGGCCCTCAACTGGCTCCTCCCTGAGAGCATCCTCGGGATCCTCATCAATGCCATCGGCATGACGCTGCTCATCGTGTGGGTGTTCATCCTGGTCTCCCACCTGCGGCTCCACGACGTCCTGGAACGCGCGGGGGCGTTGACGATCCGGCTGCCAGGGGGACGGCCCGTGGCGATCGCCGCGCTGGTGGCATTGGCTGGGATGGGTGCGCTGATGGCGTGGAGCCCGACCGCGCGTCCGCAGCTGGTGTCGATGCTGGGGCTGACGCTGCTCATCGTCGTCGTGTACCTGGTCCGCCAGCAGGTGGTGCTCCGCCGGTCCTGATCCCTCCCTGCCCGGCCGCAGCCGGACAGGTCAGTCTCCGGCGTCGTCGCGCAGGGCGGCGATGACGCGCCGGGCGGCGTCCTCCCGGCGATCGGGGGGGAGCGTGTGGGCGGCCAGGGTGTCCTCCGTGGGCAGGCGTTCGGCCGTCTCACAGCGCACGGCGCCGAGCAGGGTGCGTGCGGCCAGGTCCGCCGGCTCTGCGTCGCGTCCGGCGCGCAGCCGATGGGCGAGCAACTCGTAGGCGCCCCCCACCGCCATGATCGAGTCGTCGATGAGCGCCTGGCGGCGCTCCTGATCGGGGCGCACCAGCTGCAGGTTCCACTCGATGTCCCGGTCCAGCACCTGGCTGACGATCGAGCGCCGGTCGAGCGCCTCCACGGCGAAGCCGTGGAGGGCCGGCGCGGACAGCACGGCGTAGTAGACCTGGGCGAGGACGTAGCGGTAGCCCATCGGCTCGTCCGAGTCGGCCAGGCGGAGGTCGGCGAGGACGCGCTCGCTGATCCGCAGGACGTCGGTCAGGAAATGCGCCGCGAGGTCCGCCTTCCTCGGGAGGTGATACTGCACCAGGGTGCGCTCGAATCCTGAGCGCTCGGCGATCAGCGCGTAGGTCGCCTTCTCATAGCCGACGTCGATGAAGAGCCGATAGGCGGTGCGCACGATCTCGTCGTGCGCACCGCCGATCCGGCGCGCGGGCTCGCCGCCGGCACTGATCCCCGATGCGTCCGCCATGTCGCCAGACTATCGACTGGCGGCGGGACGTCCATCCGACCTCATCGGATGGGATGCTTCTGGCCCGCGGTCCTCTCCTTGGCGGGGAAGCGGGAGACCATGGCGACGTTCGCCAGGGCGATCGCGCTGAAGATGACGCCGGCGATGTAGAACCACGGTCGGTCGAAGACCTGGGGCAGGGCGCCGGCGAACATGCCGAAGGGGAGGAACGTGTTGACGGTGCCCCCCAGGATGACCAGGGCGATCCCCATCCCGTTGCCTCGTCGGGACCCGCGGCGGAGCCACACCGTCCCGGGGCCCGTCGCCATCACCATGTTGGTGATCGCGGCCCACTGGAAGAAGGAGCCCTGGCCCATGAACTGGATGAGCACATTGACCAGGCCATAGAAGACGAGGATCTGCACGACGATCGCCGACAACGCCTGCCGGGCGGTGACCTCGTCGCCGAGATAGCGGGAGAAGTCCTCGCGCCGCTCGATGGGCGAGCGCACGGCGGCCGTCAGGTTGTAGAGCTCGAACAGCGTCCACACGAACAGCGCGACGGATCCGCCGAGCAGGAACCAGTGCCAGTGGTGGCGCGACGCCGCGAGGAACAGGATGACCGCCCACGAGCTGTCGTGCGCGAAGTAGAAGGTGTGCATCCAGATCGGGAAGGGGCCCACGCCCTCCCGGTGGGTGAGTCGGAAGCTGTAGATGTACTCCCAGAATCCGAATCCGAAAGTGATGACGGACGCCACCAGCAGCCCGATGTTCGGGCTGTCCAGCGAGTACGCCTCGATCAGTGCGTCATACCACGACATCTGGGCCTCCGTCCGTCAAGCCGTGACCGGCCGGGCTGCGGGCGCGCCGTCCGCGGGAAGGGCGGCGCGCGCACGCGACTGCCTGAGGGCGATCACCAGATAGCGGGCGGCGCAGAGGGACGCGACGACGCCCAGGACGTAGAACCACGGCTGGTCGAGGACCTGGATGACCGTGGTGAAGAAGCCGAAGGGCGCAAATGTGAAGAGCGTGCCCAGAAGGATGAACCAGCCCAAGGCCACATCGCCGGGCCGGTAGCGCGTGTCGGCCTCCAGCTTGAACTGCGTGGCGATGGCCAGAGTGGCATTGGTCGACATCATGAGGACCAGGCACATCGGGTCGCCGATGAGCACGCGGATGGACTGGAAGGCGATGGCGCCGATGGCGTAGGTGAGGAGGGCGCGCCGCCAGGCCGGGGCCTCGGTGACGGGCTGGGAGTAGAAGCGGCCCCACACGGCTTGGCGCTCGTTCTTCACGGTGAGGTACAGGGAGTAGATCTCGATGCCCACGAAGGCGACGCATCCGGCCCACAGGACCTTGAACAACCAGAAGTCCACCACGAAGAACCACTGGCTGAACAGCAGCACGAACGTGATGTCGTGGCCGAAGTACCACGCGTGCTGCCAGAAGAAGAACGGGCAGTCCTTGTTGCGGCGCTGCATCCACATGCTGGTGATGTACTGGGAGAACCCGAACCCGTAGGTCAGGAATGCCAGCAGCACCACCAGGCCGGGGTGGGCATGGACCACCGTCATGGCTTCGTCGATCGTGTACACCCTCAGTTCCCTCCGTCGGGTCCCGGGCTCCGTCCGGTCGGGGAGGAGCCCCTCCGCCACTGACTATACACGTATAGTTCGGCGGCGGGAAGAGTCTTCGCCGAGCCGCCAGGGATGCCGACCCGCGAACGCCACGGCCTGTGGACGCCGGCGCCGGGTGAGGGGGCGCGTGTGGATGTCGCATCCGGACGGCCGGACCTGTGGACGAACCCAGCGGGACGCCGGTCGCCCGTCGGATGATGGCGAGGGCGGAGGGGGCACCATGGCGACAGGGGCGGAGGCAGAAGACGGCCGGCGGCGGTGCGCGCGGCGCGCGGGCCGCGCGCGGACGCCGGGCCACCGGGCGCTCTGGGC
>JAFAAX010000070.1 GCA_023426345.1 Actinomycetes bacterium | reverse complement strand
TGCTAACGGGCCGCGCGTGGTCTTACCCACCCCGGGGCGGCCCGGCCCCCCGGGGGGGCGGGGACCGACCCGTAGGACCCGCGTGAGACGCGCAGAAAGGACGGGACATGACCATCGGCATCGACGGGCTCATCAGCGGCCTGGACACCACCACCCTCATCAACAACCTGGTGGCCGCGGAGTCCCAGGAGCAGACGCTGCTGTCCACGAAGGCGACGGGCATCTCGAAGCTGGTCAGCTCCTTCCAGTCACTCAACTCGCAGCTGGCCGCGCTCACCGGCGCCGCCAAGTCCGCGGGCACGGCGGCCTCGTGGGACGTGTTCACCGCGACCTCCTCGTCCAGCTCCGTCTCCGTGACGGCCGGCACGGGAGCCGCGGCCTCGTCCCTGTCCCTCACCGTCCAGCAGGTCGCGCGCGCCCAGGTCAGCCTCATCGACGCGGCGGACCTGGCCGGCCAGAGCGCGCTGACGTTCACGATGGCCGACGGGACGTCCCAGACGGTGACCATCGACGGTGACCACCCGGCCGACATCGCGCAGGCGATCAACGACGCGAAGCTCGGGATCTCCGCGTCCCTGGTCCGCGTGAGCGGCACCGGCGACACCTCCCAGTACGTCCTCCAGCTGACCGGCGCCACGGGCCAGGCGAACGCCTTCGGCGTCGCCGCCGGGACCGGCACGGAGGGCGAGTCGCCGACGGCGGTGGGCACGGTCATCACCACCGCCCAGGACGCCTCCGTGGTCCTGTGGAGCGGCACGGGCGCCGAACGCACGGTGACCAGCGCGACGAACACCTTCGAGGGACTGCTCAGCGGCACGACGATCACCGTCAGCGCCGCCAGCGCGGACCCCGTGACGATCTCGCTGACGCCCGACACCGCCGCCCGGACGGCCCTGGTGACGGGGATGGTCGCCCAGGTCGCCACCGTCATCAGCGCGATCGCCGCGGGCACCAAACAGACGACCACCACGGACGACGACGGCAACACGGTGGTCACCGGCGGCATCTACGCCGGCGACACGGCGGTCCGCTCCCTCACGCAGGACCTCATCAGCGCGTTCACCTACCCCGTCGACGGCAAGTCGCCCACCACGGTGCTCGGCATCTCCGTCGACAAGGACGGCACGATCTCCATCGACCAGGAGGTGCTGGCCGCCTCCCTGGCCGACGATCCCGAGGGGACCATGGCCTTCGCCACGGCCCTGTCGGCTCGCGTCCAGGCCGTCGGCACCACCTACTCCGATCCGATCGACGGCCTGATCACCACCAAGATCACCGGGCAGCAGAGCGTCTACACCGATCTCGAGCAGCGCATCGGCGACTGGGACACCCGCATCGCGGCCCGCAAGGCGACCCTGCAGGCGAAGTTCAACGCGATGGAGACCACGTTGCAGTCCCTCAAGACCACGTCGGACTGGTTGACGACGCAGCTGGCCAACCTGGTCAAGACGACCAGCAGCAACTCCTGAGGAGGGGAGCGATGAACACGGCACGCACGCTCGCGCGGATGCGGGAGGAGTCGCTGGCCACTGCCACGCCGGAGCGGCTGGTTGTGCTGCTCTACGACCGCCTGGTCCTCGACATGGACCGCGCGCAGGCGGCCCTGGAGCGGGGCGACCGCGAGGAAGCGTCCGACCGGCTGTCCCACGCTCAGCGGATCGTCGACCAGCTGAGCCTGAGCCTGGACCGGTCGGCGTGGGAAGGCGCGGGCCGCCTGGCCGCCCTGTACGACTACCTGGCCGTGACGCTGGTGCGCGCCAACGTCTCCGGCAGCGCCGATCTGCTCAAGGCCTGCCGCGACGTGGCGGCGCCGCTGCGGGACACCTGGCACGAGGCCGCGGCCCAGGCGGCCGTCCCCGCCCCCGAGGCCGCCGCCGAGGGCGACCTCGGGGTGGCGTAGCCCCATGGACGAGCACCGCGCGCGCGTGGCGCGCTGGGCGGCCGTCCTGGACGACCTGGAGCATCAGACCGAGCGGCTGGAGTCGCAGCTGGCGCAGGGCGGCGAGGAGTGGGGCTCCGTCGCCTGGTCCTCGCCCGGGGATCTGGGGTCGATGCCGGCGGAACTGACGGGCCGTGCCCAGGAGCTCCAGCGGCGCCAGCACGACCTCATCGACCGGCTCGAGCAGGCGCAGGCCTCCAACGCCCGCCACCTCCAGGCGTCGCGGGAGCTGGACGACCGCGGTCCGGCCGGCCCGGTGTACATCGACACGACGGGGTGAGCGCGGAATTCTGTCCCAGAACTCTTACAACATCGCGCGCGGTGCCGATGGTGTAGGACGAGCATGGATCGCTCGAACGATGGCCATGGATCGGCCGACGCTGGGAAGAGAGGATTCCCTCTGTGTTCGATTCCGTGGCCTTCCAGGCCGTCGTCACCGCGCTGGACGGCCTGTCGACGCGCCAGCGCGTGATCGCCGACAACATCGCGAACATCGCCGTCCCCGGCTTCACGGCCCAGCGGGTCTCCTTCGAGGACGCGCTGGCGGCCAGCTACGCCCACGGCAGCGGCGACGCGCCCATCCAGGTCGCTCGGTCGCTGGAGCCCGCCCAGACCAACGGGAACAACGTCAACCTGGACGAGGAGACGCTGCTCAACATCGACACGAACCTCAAGTACCAGTTGGCCACCCAGGCGATCCAGAACACGTTCACCAACATCAGCACGGCGATGGGACGCTGACCATGACGACCTTCGGCGCGATCGGGATCGCGGGCACCGGGATGACGACCACCCGCAAGTGGATGGACGCCATCAGCGACAACATCTCGAACGTCAACACCGTGACCTCCACCGACGAGGCGGCGTTCCGCGAGCGCTTCGTGGTGGCGGGCCCGCTGAGCTCGGGCCAGGGCGGCGTCGAGGTGCGCGGCGTGGAGCTGGGCTCCGCGGAGGGACGGCTGGTCTACGACCCCGACCATCCCCTGGCCGACGCGAAGGGCTACGTCCGCTACCCGTCCATCGACATGGCCTCGCAGATGACGCAGCTCATCGTCGCCCAACGCAGCTACCAGGCGGACTCGGCGGTCATCCAGCGCGCGACGGAGGCCTACCAGGCCGCCCTGAAGATCGGGCGGAACTGATGGCCGCGATCGAGGGGGTCGCCGGCGTGGCCCCGCTGGCCGTGACGGCGCCCGGCGCCGCGCAGGCGCTCGGCGCCGCGACGTCCGGACAGGCCTCCACGGCCGCGTCCTCCGCGTCCGGCGACTTCGCCGCCGTCCTGGGGCGCGTGGCCGACGGGCTGGCGGCCCAGCAGCAGACGGCCGACGACCTCAGCGTCCAGGCCGTCACCGGACAGCTCGACGACGTCCACGACTACACGATCGCGGCGACGCAGGCCCAGCTCGCGCTGGAGCTGACGGCGACGCTGCGGGACCGGGCCGTGGAGGCCTTCAACGACATCATGAGGATGCAAGCCTGAGATGCCCACGGCAATCCGCTCCGTCACCGACCGGCTCAAGGGATTCTGGAACGCGTTCTCCGTCCCTCAGCGGACGCTCACCCTGGTGGCCGTCATCGGGGTGATCGTCGGCGCCGTCGCGCTGGCGGGGTGGCTGAGCAAGCCCACCATGAGCGCCGTGTACTCCGGGCTGTCCGACTCCGACGCCTCGGCCGTCGTGGCCCAGCTGGACGCGCAGGGTGTCGACTACGAGCTGGCCGCGGGCGGCTCCACCGTGCTGGTGCCCGCCGACCAGGTGGACAAGGTGCGCCTGGAGCTGGCCGCGAACGGCCTGCCTGCCCAGTCCGACGGGTACGCGCTGCTGGACAAGATGGGCGTGGGCGCCTCGGAGTTCCAACAGCAGGTCACCTACCAGCGCGCCGTCGAGGGCGAGCTGGCCAAGACGATCTCCTCCATCGACGGCGTCGCGTCGGCGACCGTGCACCTGGCGATCCCCGAGCAGTCCGTCTACACGGACCAGCAGGAGGACCCGACGGCGTCCGTGTTCGTCGCCCTCAAGCCGGGCGTCACCTTCGGGGGCGACAACGTGCGCGCGGTGACGAACCTGGTCTCCGCCTCCGTCCCCAATCTCTCCGCCTCGGACGTCAGCGTGGTCGACGACCAGGGGCGCGACCTCACGCTGGCGGCCACGGACGTCACGGGGGCGACCACCGACCGGGACACGGCCGTGGCCGCCAAGGTCCAGGACATGCTCGACCGCGTCGTCGGATCGGGGAAGTCGGCGGTCACCGTGGTGACGGACGTGGACGCCGACACGACGCAGCGCACGACGGAGACCTACAGCTCGACCGACGGCGTCCCCCCGCTGTCCTCGTCGACGAAGACGGAGACCTACACCGGCTCCGGCGCGGCCGCCGGCGGCGTGCTGGGCACCGACAACATCGCGGTCCCCAGCGACACGTCGGGCAACGGCACGTACTCGAGCGAGGACTCGACGGTCAACAACTCCGTCAACAAGGTGACGGAGCAGACCACGACGCCCCCGGGCAGCGTGCGCCGCCAGTCGGTGTCCGTGGTGGTCGACCGCCAGTCGACGGCCGGGATGTCGGACTCGGCGCTCAAGGCCATGGTGTCCGCCGCGGCGGGCATCGACGAGGAGCGCGGGGACACGCTGTCCGTCGTCAAGGCCGACTTCGACACCTCGACGGCGCAGGCCGCCACCGACGCCCTCGCCCAGCAGCAGGCCGACGCCGCGGCCCGGCACAAGGAGCAGCTGCTCGCCGCCGAGATCGGCGGCGCGATCCTGCTCCTCGTCCTCCTCGCGGCGCTCCTGGTCATGCGGTCCCGCCGCCGGCGCAGGGCCCGCGAGCGGGCCGCGGCCCAGGAGGAGCGGGACCAGGAGCGGCGGTTCCTCACGGAGGACGAGCTGGCCCAGCGGCTGCGGGCCGCCCAGGAGCAGGACGAGGACGAGGACGACCTGGTGCGCACCTCCGTGATGCCTGCGCGCCCGGATCCCGATGAGCAGATGCGCTCCGACATCGTGCACCTGGCGGACGAGGATCCCCAGGCCGTCGCGTCGGCGCTCCAGGAATGGCTGGCGGTGCACCGATGAGCCCCCTCACCAACGTCCAGAAGGCCGCGGTCCTGGTCCTCCAGCTGGGCCACGAGCGGGCCGCCCGCGTGCTCTCGGAGCTCACGGACACCCAGGTGGAGGAGCTCACCGCGGAGATCGTCCGGATGGACGCCGTCCGCCCGGAGCTCTCCGCCGAGGTCCTCCGCGAGTTCCACGCCCGCGCCTTCGGCGGGGCGGCCCCCGCCGGCATCGGCGGGCTCGAGGTCGCCCGGCGCCTCCTCGAGGAGTCCATGGGCGCGGACAAGGCGGCGCAGTTCATGGACCGCCTGTCCTCCCTGCTGGCGGGCCAGCCCTTCGACTTCCTCCAGAAGGCGGACGGTAATCAGATCCACTCCCTGCTGTCCGGCGAGCACCCCCAGACCGTCGCGCTGGTCCTCGCGCACCTGCGGGCGGACCGGGCGTCCGCGATCATGAAGAACCTGGCGCCCGACCTGCGCGCCGACGTCGCCCTGCGCATCGCGACGATGGAGCAGTCCTCCCCGGAGGTCGTCTCGCTGGTCGCGGACAACCTCCAGCGCCGCGCCACGATGATGCTGACCAGCGATGAGTACGCCTCCGTGGGCGGCATCCAGCCGCTGGTCGAGATCCTCAACCGCACCGATCCGGGCACGGAGAAGCAGGTGCTGGAGGAGCTGGCCGCCCGCGACACGGAGCTGGCGGAGATCGTGCGCAGCCAGCTGTTCACGTTCGACGACACCCTGCTGCTGGAGGACCTGGCCGTGCAATTGGTCGTGCGCGCCGTGGACAACAAGGTCCTGGCGACGGCCCTCAAGGGCGCCCTGCCCGACGTCCGCCGCAAGATCGAGGCCAACCTGTCGGAGAACCGCCGCGAGGACCTCCACGAGGAGGAGCGCGCCGTCGGGCCCGTGCGGATGTCGCAGGTCCAGGAGGCGCGCGGCACCGTCGTCACGGTGATCCGCTCCTACGAGGAGAGCGGGCAGATCGTCATCAACCGCGAGGGGGAGGACGAGTATGTCGAGTGAGCGCGCCTGGGCGCCCGCCTTCACGCCCTCGGCCCCCGCGGCGCGCGCCGCCCGCACCGGGTCCCGCGGCTACGCCGCAGGGTACGCGGCGGGCTGGGC
>JAFAAX010000015.1 GCA_023426345.1 Actinomycetes bacterium | reverse complement strand
CGCCCCGGGCCCGTGGGGGGCGCCGGCACCAACGGCTCGCGCCCGGCGTTCCACCCGGTGATCGTGCGCGTCCCGGCGTGTCCGTGCCGGCGGACGCGGAGGCCGGTGCTGCGGCCTCCATCGCCCCTCAGGCGAAGAGCGGTGCGAGGGCGTCCCGCAGAGTCGTGGTCGGTCGGCCGAGGAGGGCGGCGAGCGTGCCGGGGGTCGGATCCTCCAACTCGCCGGCGGCGATGGCCTGATCGGTGCTCACTGCGAAGTCGATGGCTCCCTGGGGCAGGCCGGCGGCGCTCAGTGCGGCGCGCTGCTCGTCGGCGGAGACGTCTCGGACGGCGATCGGGCGGCCGGACAGCTCCGAGACCGTGGCGGCCAGGTCGGCGTGCGACCAGCCGGTGTCGCCGGCCAGCTCGTAGGTGCCGGGCGCGGCCTGGGAGGCGGTGAGGAGGATCGCTGCGGCCTCGGCGTAGTCGTGCCGGGTGGCCGAGGAGATCCGACCCGCGCCGGCGCTGGTGAGCAGCTCGCCCGAGTCGGCGGCCTGGCGGGCGGTTGCGGCGTAGTTCTCCGTGTACCAGCCGTTGCGCAGCAGGGCGACGTCGAAGGGCGCGGCGGCCAGGAGCGCCTCGGTCTGCTGATGCTCGGGGGCGACGGCGATGATCCGGGCGGTGTCGGTGTGGAGGAAACTCGTGTACGCCACGAACGGGACGCCGGCCTTCGTCGCGGCGTCGATGACGGCCCGGTGCTGGGGGAGGCGCTGGCCGACGGCGTTGCCGGAGATCAGCAGCAGCCGGTCGACACCCTCCAGCGCGGGCGCCAGGGTGCCGGGCTGGTCGTAGTCGAAGGCGCGGACCTGGACGCCGCGGTCGGCGAGTGCGCGGGCGGAGTCCTTGGAGGTGTCGCGGGCCAGGGCGACGATCTGATCGGGGGAGGTGCGGGCGAGCAGCTCCTGGGCGACCAGCGCGCCCAGGTGTCCGGTTGCTCCGGTGAAGGCGAGAGTCATGAGAGGTCCTTTCGTGAGGGGGCCGTCGGGCGGCGGGCCCGCGGTGTCGTGGTGAGCGGTGCGAGGATCGCGGGGGCATCCGGAGTCGGAGCGCGGCGCCGACACCGTGCCGACCCCGAGCGCCCGGCGCGCCGGATCGCTGACGAATCGTAAGTGCTAACGAAACGTAAGTCGAGGTACGATGAATTGTCAACAGGTCCATGCGTGTCGTCCGGAGAGGAGCGCCCATGTCTGTGCCCGTCCATGTATCCCGCGCGTCCGGCTCCGCGACCGGTTCGGCCGGCCCTGCCACCGCCTCGGGGACCGGCGCGCCTGACTCCGCGGCGGGCGTGTCCACTGCCACAGCCCGTGCGTCTGGCTCTGCGGCGTACACGGCCGCTGCCACGCCGGGCCCATCCGGCCCGCCGGCGCCGCTCGGCTTCGACGTCTTGAGCGTCGGATGCCCGTCTCACGCGGCGATGCGCGACGTGACGGGGCGGTGGGCGCCGCTGGTGCTCCTCGCCCTGGAGGAGGGGTGCACGCGGTTCGGCGAGATCCACCGCCGGGTCGGTGGCTCCTCCGAACGCATGATCGCCCAGACGCTGCGCACCCTTCAGGGCGATCGGGTCGTGGAGCGCTCCGTCGATCCCGACGGCCGGCCTCTCTACGGGCTCACCCCGACCGGCCGGGACATCGCGCGACGCGTCCGCGATCTGTCGGAGGCGGTCTACGCGCATCTGGCGAGCCGCGACGCCCGCTAAGGGCTACTGCTGTCGTACTCAGCGCGCGGCGTCCCGCCCGGCCTGGAAGATTCGCGCGACGGTGGCGGAGGCGGCGCGCAGATCGCGGCCCGACCGGGCGATGAGCTCCGCGAGCGGGGCGGCGGTGCGGGGCGTGGGGACCAGGGCGGTCACGCCGTGGTCGAGCAGCACGTCGGCGTCGTCCTTGACGGCGCCGGCCACGACGACCACGGGGACGCCCTCGTCGCGGGCGATGCGGGCGACGCCCATCGGGGTCTTGCCGCCGAGCGTCTGGGCATCGACGGAGCCCTCCCCGGTGAGGACCAGATCGGCGCCGCGAATCTGCTCGCGCAGGCCCAAGGCGTCGGCGACGACGTCGACGCCGGGGCGCATCCGGGCGCCGAGGAACTCGAGGAACGCATAGCCGAGCCCGCCGGCCGCGCCGGCCCCGGGATCGCCCGCGTGGTCGGCGCCGGTGGCGCGGGCGCAGATCCGCGCGAAGCGGTCGAGGGCGCGGTCGAGCAGCTCCACCTGCTCGGGACCGGCTCCCTTCTGCGGTCCGAACACGCGACTCGCGCCGTCGGGCCCCGCCAGGGGATTCGTGACGTCGGAGGCGAGGACCACCTCGACGGCCGCCAGCCGCGGATCCAGTCCGGTGGCGTCGACGGTCGCGACGGAGGCCAGGCCGGCGGGGGAGGGGGCCACGCGGGCGCCCTCGTCGTCGAGGAGGCGGACGCCGAGCGTGTCGAGCATGCCGGCGCCGGCGTCGTTGGTACCGGACCCTCCCAGGCCGATGACGAGTCGGCGAGCCCCGGCGTCCAGGGCGGCGAGTACCAGCCGGCCCACGCCCTGGCTGGCGGCCGTCATGATGTCGCGGCCCTCGTCGGCGACCAGGGTGAGGCCGACGGCCGAGGCGACGTCCAGATAGGCCGTGCCGTCGGCCAGGGCCACGTCGGCGTTCGCGGGGGCGCCGGCGTGGTCACGGATGGCCACCGTGAGTCGTCGAGCGCCGAGGGCGGCGACGATGACGTCGACGAAGCCCTCGCCGCCGTCCGCCATGGGGACCTCGCGGCAGACGGCGCGCGGGTCGGCGTCACGGACGCCGTCGGCCATCGCGCGGGCCGCCTCCACCGCGCTCAACGAGCCCTTGAACGAGTCGGGTGCGCAGACGACGAGCATGGGACCTCCTCCGGCGGCGATCTGTCTCGACCATCCTAGGACGATTCGGCGGCGGGTTGTGGGATGAGGTGATCGAACCGCGCACATCTCAAGGAGCCGTTCGGCCGCATGGTGCATAAGTGGGATGGCGGACCGTCTTGATGTGCATTTCATGAGTGACTCGATCGCAGAAGAGGGCATCTGCGATCGGATCGCTTGACAGCGTTAGAGATTGAAGCGATCATAGATGGAGATATCAGTGATGAGAACGCGCACAACAAGATGTTCCCATGACTGCGATACGCAGCATGTCAGGCACAAGGAGGTTCCATGTCAACACCCGCCCGCACTGTGACCCGCAAGCCCGGCGCGACCAACGTCCGGTGGCTCATCGCCGTGGTCTGCGCGCTGGGATTGGCGATCAACTACATCGACCGCTCGGCCATCTCGGTCTCCCTGCCCTTCATGACGCAGGACTTCCACCTCACGCCCAGCGAGCAGGGCCTCATCCTCTCGGCCTTCTCCTGGACCTACGCGCTCATGCAGATCCCCGTCGGCTCACTCATCGACCGCTTCGGCGAGAAGGTGATGTTCGGCGCCTCCGTCTTCCTGTGGTCCGTCTTCACGCTGCTCACCGCCGCCGCCCGGAGCTTCGGCTTCCTGCTCGGCCTGCGGCTCGGCCTGGGTATCGGCGAGGCCGGCGCCTATCCGTCCAGTGCGAAGACCGTGTCGCGATGGTTCCCGCAGCGCGAGCGGGCGCGGGCGACCTCGATCTACGACTCCGGCGCCCGCATCGGCACGGCCGTCGCCACGCCCGTGATCGCCGCGATCATCGGCCTGTGGGGCTGGCACATGGTGTTCCTGATCGCAGGTGTGCTGGGCGTCCTGTGGGCCATCGGCTGGTGGGCGATGTACAAGATGCCCGTCGACGCGAAGTCGGTCGGAGTCGCGGAGATGGAGATCATCACCGAGGACGCCGCGGTCGCCGCGTCCTCCGGGCCCGCCGCCGGCGACCGGCCGGTGAAGGTCGCACGCCTGCTCACCAAGCGCACCGTGTGGGCCATGATGATCGGCTTCTTCTGCGTGAACTTCATGGTGACCTTCTTCCTCACCTGGTTCCCGACGTACCTGGTGAAGGAGCGCGGCTTCGATCTGCTCAAGCTGGGCGTCTTCGGCGCGATCCCTCCGATCTGCGCGATCCTCGGCTCCTACCTGGGCGGCTTCGCCAACGACCTGCTCCTCAAGCGCGGCTGGTCGGTGACCAAGGCCCGCAAGACCTGCCTGGTCGTCGGCATGCTCGCGTGCGCGCTCATCGGTTTCTCGGCCGCGGCGCCGGCCGCCTGGCAGGCCCTGGTGCTCATGTCGATCTCGTACATGGCCAGCTCGTTCACGATCACCACGATCTGGTGCCTGCCGGCCGACGTCGTCCCGACATCCACCGTGGGCGTCCTGGGCGGCACGCAGAATTTCTTCTCGAACATCGGGTCGGCGCTGTCTCCGATCATCATCGGCGCGATCTACCAGGCGACGGGGTCCTTCGTGATCCCCCTGGCGCTGGCCGGCATCGTGTGCGTGGTCGGCGCGCTCACCTTCGGCCTCGTGCTCCCGAAGGTCGAGCAGATCCCGTTCCGCGAGGACGAGTTCGTGGCGGCGAAGGCCTGACGGCCACGAGGGATCCGGCGCGCGAGGCCGGTCCCGGCCCCCGATCCATCGCACCAGACGAAGGAGGTGACAACGGTGCGCGTGAGAAGATCGACTCATCACTTCACCACTCCGACGAGTGGACCGAGCATGAGGAGGACCTCCCGATGGCACGTGGGAACGCGTCAGCTCACGACGACACCGAAGCGGCCGGCAAACGGGAACGGGAGGCTCAGGAACGCAGGCAGCGGATCCTCTCCCTCCTCGCTGCCGCACCGGACAACACCCTCCCCGTCAACGAACTCACCGAGGCGCTCGGCGTCTCCGTGGCCACGGTGCGACGGGATCTCGCCGCGCTCTCCGAGGCCGACCAGGTCGCCCGCACGTACGGCGGCGCCGTGCTGGCGCCGGGGCGACTCGAGCTGGCGATGTCGGAGAGGCAGCGCCTTCACTCCGCGGAGAAGTCGAGGATCGCGCGGCGCGCCGTCTCGATGCTCGGCGCGGGCGACGTGGTCATCCTGGATGCGGGGACCACCTCGGAGTGCGTCGCCTCGGAGATCGCCAACAGCTTGGATCTCACGGTCGTCACCAACGGCATCCGGTGCATCGTCCAACTGGTCCCCCAGGACAGGGTCCACGTCCTGGTCCTGGGTGGCAGCCTGCGGAGCATCAACGAGACCATCTGCGGCGGCGAGGCCGAGGCCATGCTCGAGCACATCTACGGAAACTACGCCTTCGTCGGGGCGGACGCGGTGGATCCCGTCAGGGGGATCGCGTCGCGCACCTACGACCAGGGCCGGCTGAAGTCCCTGATGCTGACCCACGCGGAGCACGTCTACGTGATCGCGGACTCCTCGAAGCTCCGCGGTCCCGGGAACTTCTCCTACTGGTCGAGGCTGCCCCACGAATGGAACATCATCACCGACTCCGGAGCGGATGAGGCGGACCTGCAACGGCTGCGCGAGAGCGGGGTGCATCAGATCCTGCTCGCGTGAGCGAGACATGAAGGAAGAGCAATGGTGGAGAAGATGAGGAAGGCGGTCCTCTACGGTCCGCATGACATGCGGATCGAGGAGGTGGACGTTCCCACTCTGCACAGCGGCGACGTGTTGGTGAAAGTCACCGGGGCCCTGCTGTGCGGGACGGACGTCCGGATCTACACGGGCGCGAAGAAGCGCAACGTCACTCTCCCGTCGACCCTCGGCCACGAGTTCTCCGGAGAGGTGGTCGACGGCGACGGCCCGCTGCCGGAGGGCCTCTCGATGGGCGACCAGGTGTGCGTGTACCCGCTGGTCCCCTGCGGAACCTGCTCGGCGTGCCGCAAAGGCCACCCGAACATCTGCCGGCAGCGCGTCGCGTTCGGCTACCAGCTGGACGGCGGGCTCTCGCAGTACGTGCGGATCCCGGCGAACGCGCGCCAGAACCTGATCCCGATGAACAACGTGAGCGCCCGCGAGGCGGCGATCGTGGAACCCCTGTCCTGCGCGCTCAACGGGGAGAACCTGGCGAAGGTCAAGGGCGCGGACTGCGTGCTCGTCGCCGGTGCTGGCCCACTCGGCCAGATGCACATCCGGTTGGCCAAGGCGCAGGGCGTCGCGACGGTCATCTCCGTCGAGCCCAACGAGCAGCGCCACGAGCTGGCTCGGATCTCCGGCGCCGACGCGGTCCTGGCCCCCTCCGACGACATCGCGGACAGGATCCGCCAGATCGAGCCCGATGGCGTCGACGTCGTCATCATGGCGATCGGCCGTCCCGACGCGATGGAGCCCTACCTCGGCGTGCTCGCGCCGGGCGCGCGGATCTCCGTGTTCGCGGGCTTCAACTCGGAGGCGACGCTCCAGTTCGTCGCCAACGACATCCACTACAACGAGTGGGAGATCGTGGGCGCGTCCTCGTGCCGCTTGGAGAACTTCCAGGCGATCGCGCCGATGGTGGACTCCGGCCGACTCAAGGTGGCCGACCTCATCGGCACCCAGCTCCCGCTGGACCGCGCCGTCGAGGCCATCGAGCTGGCCGCGTCGGGCGCCGACATGCGCGTCGGCGTGGACCCCTGGGCCTGATCCGGCCCCGCACCCGCGGCCGGCCAGTCCGACCGCATCCCCCTCGAATCGAACAGCTCGGCAACGCCGTCGCCACGGCGGGCCCGGGCGACTGCTGTCAGAACCGCGGCGAACCGCCGCACCACACAAGGAGAAGCGATATGTCTGTGTACTCGATCAACCCCGTGGGGACCACGTCGGCGCTGGGGCGGCAGCTGCATCTGCGTCGACTGCTGGGCGCTGACGGCCGGATGATGTCGGTGGCCCTGGACCAGGCGGTCCCACGCGGCGTCGCTCCCGGCCTCGACGAGATCAAGAAGACGTTCACGAGGATCATGGCCGCCGGGCCCGACGCGTTCACCGTGTTCAAGGGCATCGCCGGCCATCTGCTGTGGGACACGGAGTACACCACTCCGCTCATCGTCAAGGCCTCCACCTTCAGCGTGGACTTCCATCCGACGTACGACGCGACGGTGGCCACGGTCGAGGACTGCATCCGTCTGGGCGCGGACGCCGTGGCGATCGGCATCAGCGCCGGGTCGGACAACCAGGTCGCGATGCTGGAGATGATGAGCCAGGTGACCAGTGAGGCCCACAAGTGGGGTTTGCCGGTGATCTGCCACGCCTACCCGTCCGGCGAGTTGTGGGGCGACCGCAAGGGCTCCACGGAGTCCGTCGTCTACGCCGCCCGCGCCGCCGCCGAGTGCGGCACCGACATCGTGAAGACCTGGTACACCGGCTCCGCCGAGGACTTCGCCCAGGTGTGCCGCGCCGTGCCGACGCCCGTCGTGGCCGCCGGCGGAGCCCCCGCCCCGAAGCCGATCAATGTGCTGGAGCAGGCTGCGGCCGTCATGGAGGCGGGCGGCGTGGGCATGACGTGCGGCCGCAATATCTGGAAGGCGGAGGACCCCGGGGCCATGGTCACCGCGCTCAAGGCCGTCATCCACGACGGGGCGACCCCGACTGAGGCGGCGAAGCTCCTCAAGTAGGGATCTCACCCGAACCGTGAACCGAGGAGGGCTGAACGATGAGTACGTATGTCGGAATCGACCTGGGAACGACAGCGACCAAGGCCGTCATCATCGACGCCGAGGGGACCGTCGTCGCGCGCGCCCGGGTGCCCCATCCCGCGTGCCGGGACGCGGACGCCGGCCGTGAGGACCCCGACGGGTGGCGCACGTCGATCGCGGCGGCGCTGTGCGCCCTGGGCGGCGCGCTGTCGGAGGTCAAGGGCGTCGGCATCGATGTGCACTGCCCGGTGGCGGTGCCGCTCGGGGCGGACGGCCGAGCCGTCGGACTGGGCGTGACGTGGGACAACAAGGCGTTGCGCTATTACTTCAACAAGTACTCCGACAACCGGTCGGCCGAGGCCGTCGCCGCGACGGGCAACCATCCGTCGCAGTCGACCTACATCGCCGTCGCCCATCCCTATCTGCGGGACCACGATCCGGAGGCCTTCGCGGAGATGACGACCTTCGGGTTGGCGGGGACCTGGCTGGGCGCCCTGCTCACCGGGAAGACGGCGCTGGACCCGACCCAGGCCTCCTACACGGGCATCTACGACACGATCCACCCGGAGAACGGGTGGATCGCGGAGTCCGCCGAGGCGCTGGGCATTCCGGTCGGACAGCTCCCCGCGGTGAGGGGGCCGTTGGAGGTCCTGGGGGCGGTCACCCGCGAGGCGGCTGACGCCTTCGGGCTCCCCTGCGGGATTCCGGTGACGGTGGGGTCGGCCGACACCCCGGCGGCCTCGTACAGTCTGGGCACCCGGCCGGGGAGCAGACCCTTCTTCATCATCGGAACCACGCATGTCATCAACTCGTGTCTGTCCGCGCCGGACCTCCGGGCCCGCGCCCTCCAGCGGTGCGGCAACAGGCCGGGCGAGTGGCTGATCAACGGGGTGACCAACGGAGGGGATTCCCTGGCTGCGGGCGCCGTGATCTCCGGGTACGGGTCGGGCGGCGCCGCCGTCGGGAGGATGATCGAGGACGCGTTCTCGATCGAGCGCGACCGCGCCATCGTCTCCCCGTACTTCATTCCCCACGTGATGAGGGAACGCGGTCCGCTGTGGCTCGAGTCGGCGTGCGGAGAGTTGGTGGAGGTCACTCGCGGCACCACGCACGTCGAGACGGCGCGCGGAATCGTCGACGGCGTCCTGCTGGTCGATCGCATGGTCCTCAACTCGTGCGTCGCGCCCGGCTCGGGGTCCATCTACCTGACGGGGGCCTTCGGCCGCAACGAGTGCTTCCCCCAGATGCTGGCCGACGTGCTGGGGGCTGAACTGGACCTGGTCGACGAGTCCGACCTGCCGGCGATCGGGGCCGCAGGGATGTGCGCCGAGCTGGCCGAGGGCGCCGCGCTGGCCCCCATCGCGTCCCGGCATCTCTCGCCGCGCCCCGAATGGGTGGAGGTCAATGACGCGCGCTGGGACGTCTTCCGGACGATCTGGCAGAAGCGCACCGGCATGGAACTGATCCCGGAGCTGGGCTGAGCGGACGCTCGCGCGGCGGGGACACCGATGAAAGGACATGACATGGAGAGCATCTACATCGCGCGCCTGCTCACCGACAGGGTGATGGCGGAGGTCCGGGCCTCGGACGAGTTCTCGGTGAACGTGGGGGAGGAGCAGCCGCCGTCGCGCGGGGAGCTGCTCGCCCGCGTCAAGGGAGCGGATGCCGCGGTGGTCACTCTCACGGAGAGGATCGACGAGGAGTTCCTGGATGCCGCCGGCCCCCAGCTGAAGGTCGTCGCGAACGTGGCCGTCGGGTTCGACAACATCGACGTCGATCTGCTGAAACGGCGGGGCATCGTCGTGACCAACACGCCCGGGGTGCTGGACGGCGCCACGGCCGACCACACGTTCGCGCTGATCCTGGCGCTCGCGCGCCGGTTGGTGGAGGGCGACCGGTTCCTGCGTGAGGGGAACTCCTGGGTGTGGGGGCCGCGGATGCTCGTCGGCCTGGACGTCTCGGCCGGCGCGACGCTGGGCATCGTCGGGCTCGGCCGGATCGGACGGGCCGTCGCCCGGCGCGCGAGGGCGTTCGACATGCGGGTGATCGCCGCCGATGCGACGCGCTCCTTGGGGGAGGACGTCGACGGCGTCCCGATCCGGCCTCTCGAGGAGCTTCTGGCGACGTCGGATGTCGTGAGCCTGCACGTGCCGCTGCTGGAGAGCACCCGCCACATGATCGGCGCCCGGGAGCTGTCCCTGATGAAGAGCACGGCGTACCTGGTCAACGCCGCGCGCGGCGGCATCGTCGACGAGGAGGCACTCATCGCGGCCATCGACGCCGGCGAGATCCGCGGGGCGGGCATCGACACGTTCGAGGGCGAACCCGCGGTCAACCCCGAACTGCTCACCCGCCCTCAGATCGTGGTGACCCCCCACATCGCGAGTGCGGGCGAGGCCACCCGTGACGCCATGTGCCGCCTGGCCATGGACAACGTGCGAGCGGTGCTGCGGGGACAGGAGCCGGTCACGCCGGTGGTGGCCTGACGACCGAGCAGTCGGGGTCTCCCGATCGGGCGGTGCCGTGCCCGGGCGGACGATCGCAAATCGTCCGCCCGGGCCGGGGCCCTAGTCTTGTCTCCGAGGGCGCCGCTGCCGCGCGGTCGTCAGGATCCACTCAGCCAGGAGGAAACAGTGAAGCGTGTCCACATCGGTTCCGACCATGCCTCGTTCGAGCTCAAGGAGGCTGTGAGCCGCCATCTGCGCGAGGAGGGGTGGGAGGTCGTCGACCACGGCGCTGAGGTCTTCGACCCCGAGGACGACTACCCGCCGTTCTGCCTCGCCTGCGCGGAGGGCGTCGCGGCCGACGGCCCCGATGGCATCGGCATCGTCCTGGGCGGATCCGGCAACGGCGAGCAGATGGCCGCCAACCTGGTCGACGGGGTTCGCGCGGCCCTGGTGTGGAACGATGCCACCGCGGAGCTGGCGCGCCTGCACAACGACGCGAACGTCGTCTCGATCGGCGCGCGCCAGCATTCGGAGGAGGAGGCCATCCGCCTCATCGATCTGTTTCTGTCTACGGCGTTCTCCGGCGACGAGCGCCACGTCCGCCGCATCGGTGAGATGACGGCGTACGAGCGGAACCGGCACTGAGCGGCTCGGTCGTGCCGGAGGTCGGCCAGCGGGCGCGGAGGCGCGCCATCCATCCGGTCGGCTGGGCGGCCGGTGGAAGCCACGGGCTCTGCGCGCGGTGTGAGGGGAGGACCACTGCGGTCCCGCCCATTGGCCCGCTGATAGACTCGCGGCCGACTCCCCGCGTCGATGGAGGTTCCTGCGAATGAGCGTCGAGACGAGTGGGGCGAGACCCCAGAGCTCGAGTGTCTCCGGGGTGAGGGAGGTCGCCGCACTCGCGGGGGTGTCCGTGGGGACCGTCTCGAATGTCCTCAATCGACCGGAGAATGTCTCCGAGGCGACGCGCGCACGGGTCGAGTCCGCGATGAAGGACTTGGGTTTCGTCGGGTCGCGCGCCGCCGGTCAACTCCGGAGCAAGAAGTCTCACTTGGTGGGCGTCGTCGTCCCCGATGTCGGCAACCCGTTCTGGGCGACGGTGCTTCGTGGGATCGAGCGGGTACTCGACGAGCACGACCTCACCATGATCGTCAGTTCGACCCGTCAGGACCGAAAGCGGCAGAAGCACGTGCTCGCCGGTCTGCTCATGCAGGGTGTCGACGGACTCGTCATCGCCCCCATCGCGGACAGGCCCAAGGAGTGGGCGCCCCTCTCCACGAGCAGATACGGCGTCGTCACCCTTGAGAAGCTCAGCAAAGGGACCGGTGGACGGTGGGTGAGCGCTGACAATGTCAAGGGCGCCCGGCTGGCCGCAGGATATCTGCTGGATCGAGGCCACCGTCGCATCGGCATGATCAACGGTCCCGAGTTCGTGTCATGGTGCGCCGAGCGCCGGCAAGGCGTTGTCGACGCCATTCGCGAGCGCGGCCTGGACCCCGATGAGGTCCTCGTGCTCCGCACGGTCTCCGATCTGACGGTCGAGGAAGGGCGTCGCGCGGCGTCGGAGCTGGTCGGATCGGGCACCGTGACGGCGGTGTTCTGCGTGAACGACATGCTGGCGCTGGGCGCGCTGGTCCAGGCCAACGACCAAGAGCTGCGTGTCCCCCAGGATGTCTCAATCATGGGGTACGACGATGTCGACTTCGCCAGCGCCCTCTCTGCCCCCCTGACGACGATCCGCCAGCCGGCCTATGAGATCGGCAAGGCGGCGGCGCGGTTGCTGATCTCGAAGACGGCGCTCGGCGTCGAGGAGCATGTGGAGTTCACCCCCGAACTCATCGAACGGGCGTCGGTCGCTTCGGTGGAGGCGGGCACGAGCGTTATGTAGTCGTTACGGTGTGACGCTTGACGCAGCTCGCCGCCAGAGGTAGCTTTGAACCGGTTCAGAGGTGAACCGGTTCAAACTATCGTTCGAGGGAGACGAGATGACAAGGACCTTTGTGACCAGGTTGGAGTATGACCAGTGGGTGAACGACGCGGCGGCGCTCGCGCGGGCACTCCGGTACCCCATGACGGATGACATGGTCAACGACAGTGCAGGCATCGTCTATGGAGAATCCCAATACGAGGCCTTCGAACGCGGCCTGTGGTCGGGAGATCCGTTCGAGGTCATGATCATCTTCCAGGCGCTCAACGAAGCCGCTGTGGACGGCCTTCCCGTGGAGGCCGCAGCGTTCGCGGAGTACTCGGGCCTGTGCGACAAGCTGATGATCATGCACCCGGGGAAGTTCTGCCCTCCGCATCTGCATCCGCGGAAGACAGAGTCGTACGAGGTGCTGATGGGCGAGATGGAGGTCTTCTACTCGCCTGAGGAGGTCGGGGGATTCGGCGAGACCCTCTCGTTCGAGGGAATGCCCGTCGGAGACGAGTGGCCCGCGGGTGTCGCTCTTCCGGCCGGACGCGAGGAGTCCTACGCCCGGCTCACGAGGTTCGTGCGTCTGCGGCCTGGGGACCCGAAGTTCGTGATGCCGCGGAAGCATCTGCACGCCTTCCGATGCGCCGCCGACTCGGAAGTCCCATTGGTCGTGCGCGAGATCTCCACCTACAGCCACGAGCCGACCGAGGACCAGAAGGACGAACCGGTCCCGTTGGAATCGTGGAGAGGCCTTCACGACAACACCTTCCTCGCCGATGAAGCCAACTCCGGACGGCTCATCACACACATCGTCTAGCACAGGCGCTTCCACCCGGAAGCCGATTCACGTTTCTCAAAGGAGACTGACATGAAATCGAAGAAGGCATTTCTGGCGGTGTCGGCCGTTGCCGCACTCGCCTTGTCGGCATGCGCGAGCGGCGCAGACGACGCGACGGCGTCCTCATCGCAGTCCCAGAGCTCTGGGGCCTCGGGATCCGCCACGTTCGAGGCGAAGGATCCGATCAAGATCGGATACTCGGTCTACGACCTGCAGAACCCCTATTGGCAGTCCTACGCGGCTGGCGTGAAGGCGGGCGGGGAGAAGTACGGTGTCGAGGTCACGGTCGTCGACCAGAAATCGGACCAATCCGCCCAGGTCTCAGGGTCGCTCGACCTCATCAACCAAGGGATCTCCGGCCTGGTCATCACCCCCGTCCAGCCCGACGCCCTGCCGACCACCGTGGATGCGGCCCATGCGGCGAAGATCCCGGTGGTGATCGCAGACATCGGGACGGGCGGCGACTACGACGCCTACATCTTGTCGAACAACGAGAACGGCGGCGAGCTCGCAGCGAAGTACGTCGTCGACCAACTCTCGGACAAGGAGGGCACCCACAAGATCGGCGTGATCGAACTCCACGAGGGCTCGGTCGTCGGTGAGCAGCGCGTCGAGGGATTCGTCAACACGATCGAAGCAACCGACGGGTTCGAGATCGTCTCCTCCCTCGACGGCAACGACACGGTCGACGGAGGCTTCGCCGCGGCTCAGGACATGCTCTCCGCGAACCCTGACCTCGAAGTCATCTATGCGGCGAATGACGACTCCGCGATCGGAGCGGAGCGCGCCATGGAGACGGCGGGGAAGTCGGTGGCGGACGGCTTCCTCCTCATCGGGTTCGACGGCGCGGACGGCGCGCTCGATCTCATCGAGCAAGGCAAGATGAGTGCGACGGTGGCTCAGGATCCGTATGGTCAGGGAATCAAGGCCGTCGACACCGTCATGGCGCTCCTCAAGGGGGAGAACGTGTCGTTCGACGACGCGGCAGCGAAGACGATCTTCTTCCCGGTGCAGATGGTGACCAGCGACAACCTCGCTCAGTTCCGTTCCGACAAGGCCGCGGAGCAGTAGAGGAGATCCGGCGGGAGACAGTCCTGAAGGGCCGTCTCCCGCCGGACTCCCAGTAAGGAGTCCAACGTGGCAGTGGTGCTGAAGACAGAGGACATCGTCAAGGAATATCCCGGCGTCCGCGCTCTCAAAGGCGTGAGCCTCTCCGTGGAGTCTGGGAGGATCCTCGGCCTGGTGGGGGAGAACGGAGCGGGGAAGAGCACTCTGATCCGGATTCTCGGCGGAATCGAGCAACCGACATCCGGGGTCGTGAACGTCCGGGGAACGGATCGGGTCTTCTCGAGCGCGAAAGGCTCTCAGGCCGCGGGGATCTCGGTGGTCAGCCAGGAGTTCAAACTGGTGTCCGAACTGAGTGTCTCGGACAACATCTACCTGGGACGGGAGAAGACCAGCTTCGGAGTCGTCGACGAGGCCCGGACGACAGCGGAGGTGAGGTCCCTGTTGGCGGAGCTCGGCCTCGACATCGATCCCGACCAGCCGATCGCGTCGCTGACGGTGAGCGACCGGCAACTCGTCGAGATCGCACGCGCGCTGTCGCAGGACTCCGGCATCCTCATCATGGATGAGCCGACCGCCGCGCTCAACGATGTGGACATCGAGCGGCTGCACGGCATCGTCCGTCGGCTCGCGGAGTCCGGCAAGGCCGTCATCTATGTGTCCCATCATCTCAGCGAGGTCTTCCAGCTCTGTGATGAGGTCGCCGTGCTGCGCGACGGCGTCCTCGTCTCGACACAGCCGACTTCCGACATCACCGAGGACCAACTCGTCACGCAGATGCTGGGCCGCGAGGCCACGCCTTTCCTCCGTTCCGATCAGCTTCAGGAGTCTCGACCCGTCGCCCTGCGCGTGCGCGATGTGAGGATCGGCGCCTTTCCAGCCCCGTTCTCCGTCGAGGTCTTCGAAGGCGAGGTACTGGGGTTGGCGGGTCTGGCCGGATCCGGGCGGTCGGAGCTCACCCGGGCGATCTTCGGCGATCTCCCCGCCCGGGGCGGGACCGTCGAGGTCGGTGGGCGGCCGGTGAGACTGGGCTCCGTCAAACGGGCGATGTCTGCGGGCATCTTCATGCTGTCCGAGGACCGCAAGTCGGAGGGGATACTCCCGCATCTCTCGGTCATCGAGAACTCGATGGTCGCCCGCGACAAGCGCTCGCTGAGTCTGGCGAAGCGGCTTCTGCCCTCCGTCTCCGACGAGCGAGCCGAGTTCAGCGGCCTCCGCTCGCAGATGTCGATCAAGGTGGCGAACGGCCGGCAACTGATCGGGAGTCTCTCCGGCGGCAACCAGCAGAAGGTGCTGTTCGGCCGGGCGGTCCAGTCCGGATGCCGCGTGCTCCTGCTCAACGAACCGACGAGAGGCGTCGATGTCGGGGCGAAGGTGGAGATCTACGAACTGATCCGGCAGCTCAGCGCCCAAGGCGTGTCCGTGGTCGTCTCGTCGTCCGACGTCCCTGAGCTGGAGTCGGTCTGTGACCGCTGCGTCGTGTACTTCGCCGGCCAGCAGGTCGACGAGTTGGTCGGCGAGGAGCTGACCCAGGACAACATCGTTCGTGCATCAGTGGGACAGGGGGCGATGAGACATGAGTGAGGGCAGAATGCAGAACGACGGGGCGGAGACTCTTCTCGAGCTCGAGAAGGAAGCGACAGCAGAACGGGCTCGGCGGGCCCAGTCCCTCCGCCGGATGCTCCAGGGGTCGGGGATCGCCATCCCGTTCATCCTCGTCGTCGGCGCCTCGGCATTGCTCGTCCCGAACTTCCTGAGTTCGTCAAACGTCACGAACGTCCTGGTGAACTCCGCGATCCTCGCTCTGGTGGGATACGGAATGACGATCGTCATCGCCGTTCGGGGCATCGACCTCTCCGTCGGATCCGCCCAGGCGCTGTCCGCCTGCGTCGTGGCCGCCGCGGTGAACAGCGCCGGTCCCGTCGTCGGGGTGGGAGCGGGGATCGTGCTCGGCTGCCTGCTCGGGCTCGTCAACGGATTGGTGATCACCCGCCTCAGGGTGCCCGCCTTCGTGGCCACGCTGGGCACGATGACCGTGTTCCGCGGGGCGGTCCTCCTCTTCACCAACGGGGCGCCGATCCCCATCGCGTCTGCGGGATTCAAGACCATCTCGACGTCATCGCTTGGTCCGCTCCCCGTGCCCCTCGTGATCTCGCTGGCCGTCGGCCTCGTCTTCTGGTTCGCGATGAGCAAGATGTCGACGGGCCGTCATGTCGTGGCCGTGGGAGGCAATCCCGAGGCGGCCGTCGAGTCCGGTATCTCCGTCAACAGAGTCCTGTTGGGCGCCTACATGGTGGGCGGCCTGGCCACGGGGATCGCGGGCGTGCTGCTCGCCAGCCAGCTCGGGGTCGTCAACGGCTCGGTGTCGCAGGGACTCGAGTTGCAGGCGATCGCGGTCGTGGTCCTCGGCGGGACATCGATGGCTGGAGGCCGACCGCGGGTCTGGGGGACATTCATCGCTGCCGTCGTGCTGTCGACGATCAACTCCTCCCTCAATCTGCTCAACGTCTCGTCGTCGTACCAGTACGTGGCGCTCGGCGGTCTCCTGGTCCTCGCTTTGGCGATCGACTCGGGTCAGCGCAGCGCCGTCCGGAAGATGCTGCAGGGAGGTGCGAAATGAGTGGGCCGAGCGAACGGGCGATGCCGACTGATGAGGTGCGGGAGGCGATCGGGCAGCGTCCGCAAGACGAGGCCGCATCGCGGTGGAGTTCGGTGCGGTCGTTCCTCACCAAGAACTATCTGTTGGTCATCGTCGTCGTGCTGATGCTCGTCGTCGGGATGCTCCGTCCGTCCTTCTGGGGCAGCGGAAACCTCAACAACGTCATGTTCCAGACGGCGTTCGTCGGCATCGCGGCGTGCGGCATGACGATCTTGATCGCGGGTGGCCTCATCGATCTGTCGGTGGGCGGCGTCATCGCGGTCTCCTCGATCGCGCTGGCCATGGTCCTTCCGACGAGCACGGTCGGCGGGGCCATCGGCGTCGCTCTGGTGATCGGTGCCGCTGGGGGCCTCATCAGCGGCCTCCTCGTCACCTATGTGAAGATCGCCCCGTTCATCGCGACACTGGGGACCCAGTACCTGTTCCTGGGCCTTGCGTTCATCGTGACCGGCGGCAAGGTGATCCCGGTGAAGTCCTCGGCCTACCGGTCGATGATGACGGGATCCCTGGGAGTGGTTCCGATCCCGTTCCTCGTCTTCGTCGTTCTGGCGCTCATCACGGCCTTCCTGCTGCATCGGACGTACTTCGGGCGCACGGTGCGCGCGTTCGGGTCGAATGAGCGCGCCGCGCAGCTGGCAGGCATGGCGGTCAACCGGGCGAAGGTCCTGGTATTCGTCTTCGCCGGGGTGTGCTTCGCCCTGTGCGGGGCGTTCATGACGGCCAGGCTGTCGTCGGCGGAGGGCAACATGGCGATCGGATACGAGATGGACGTGATCGCCGCCGTCGTCATCGGTGGAACGGCTCTGCGGGGAGGACGCGGCACCATGCTGGGGACGTTCCTCGGGGCGATCCTCTTCACGGTCATCACGAACGCGATGAACCTCTTGGGGGTGGCGTCGTACTGGCAGTACGTGCTCACCGGGGTCATCCTGATCGCGGCGATCGCGGTTGCCTCCTTCGGATCGCGCGACGGCGCTGTGCGCGGGGAGGGCTAAGACCGGTGTCGAATGTCGGCCAATCGAACCGAGGGGCCTTGGACCTGTCCGGCGGGCGGCCTTATCGCGTCGAGCGATTGGTGCGCGACGAGGGCGTCGGCCGGGGATCGCCGGTGCTCGAGGTGAGGAATCCCGGCGGGCTGTCCCTGGACCTCCTCCTCGATCGCGCGATGGACATCGGATGGGCCGATGACGGGCGGAGCCGTCTGGCATGGACGGCTCCGCCGGGATTCCCGAACCCTCTCGCCTACGATCCCAGCGGCTTCGGGTGGAAGAAGACCTTCGGGGGAGGGCTGCTCGCCACCTGCGGACTGGTCAACACCGGACGGCCCTCGGTGTGGTCCGGCCACCCCTATGGGCTCCACGGCCGCATCGGGCATCTGCCGGCGACGAACGTCCTCTGGAGGGAACGCCCTCCTTCCGATGGGATTCCGTCGAGGGCGCGGCGGGTCGTGGAGGGAGGAGGAACGGACCCCGCCTGTCTGGAGGGATCCTGGCTCGAGATCAGCGCGGACGTCCTCGAATCGGAATTGGGAGGCCCGTTGCTCGTGCTGCGCCGGCAGGTGCTCGTGGCGATCGGGCATCCCACGGTGATCGTGCGGGACAGGGTCGTCAACCGCGGTGATCAGCCGTGTCCGCACATGTTCCGCCACCACATCAACTTGGGAGCGCCGCTGATCGCCAATGGCACTGTCATCAGCAGCGATGCCCGCCCCTTCGCCGACAGGGAGGGCGGGCGACTCGATGAGGGCTTCCTGCCGCTGCGCTTGTCGACGTCCGAGGGGCACGAGGACGAGAGAGTGAGCTATCTGGAGGCGGGCGGACAGGAGATCGCGGCCACCTGTGTCCGCAACGACGAGGCGGGATTCCAGTGCCGGATCGTCCAGGAGACCGAGGGTTTCCCGATGACGATCCTGTGGCGGGATGCTTCAGCGAGCACGAATATCCTCGGCGTCGAGCCGTCGACCTCGGGCGACGGGGGCCTCGATGAGGCACGCGAGCAGGGGCGGCTCATCATGCTCGATCCCGATGAGACCCGGGAGTACGTCACGCTCATCCAGGTGCAGCCGCTGGTGCCGCGGTGAGGCAAGAGTGACCCGTCCCCTCCCAAGCGTGAGGATCCGGCCGGACACCCTGGTCGGGCCCCTGACTCATTCGACCAGCGAGCTCCTCTGCCAGGCGGCCGACGCCGAGTGCGCGCTCCGAGTCGCCGACGCCGGCGATCCCGCGGGACTTCCGTGAGCCGGAAGCGCCTCAGGCGGCGCCCGTCGATCCTGCTAAGGTCGGCGCCGCAGGGGCGCAGCGGCCCGGCCGCGGCCGGCGATCGCAAAGACGCGCGGGCAGTGCCCTGCGATGTCCCTTGAGGCGAAGGAGCGAACAAGCATGGGATGCGTCATCACACTCGGATCCGTGAACCAAGACATCACGGTCACGACAACGCGGTTTCCCTTAGCAGGCGAGACGTTGACGGGAGAGTCCGTGAGCTACCGTCTGGGTGGAAAGGGCGCGAACCAAGCTGTGGCGGCGGCTCATGCGGGTGCGCGCTCGGTCTTCGCGGGACTCGTCGGCGATGACACCGCAGGCGAGATGCTGCGCGCCGCGCTGGAGCGCCACGGAGTCGACACCCGGTGCCTCGGGACGGTCTCGGGACAGGCCAGTGGGACGGCGCACATCACCGTGGATGCTGCGGGGGAGAACACCATCATCGTGGTGCCGGGAACGAACCGTCTCGTCAACGCGGACCTCATGGACGGATCCGTCTTCGTCCTCTCGGCGGCAAATGTGCTGGTCCTCCAAGGAGAGGTTCCGATCGAAGCGGATATCGCAGCGGCCCGTCGGGCGAAGGCGGCCGGAGTCACGGTGGTCCTCAATCTCGCGCCGGCTGTGCCTGTCGCCGATGACGTCCTTCGACTCGTTGACGTCCTCGTGGTCAATGAGACCGAAGCGGGGATCGTCCTCGGCGCATCAGCGCCCGAAGGACGGGAGCAGGCCGAGCTGGCGGCGCGTGGGTTGGCGGCCAGAGGGCCCAGGTGGGTCCTCGTCACGCTGGGTGCACAGGGGGCGGCATGGTCCGACGGAGCCGGGACGGGCTCCCTGCCGGCGCCTCCCGTCGATACCGTGCTAGACACGACGGGTGCCGGAGACGCCGTGGTCGGCGTCCTCGCGGCGGGTCTCGCGGAGGGGCTCGGCTTTCCCGAGGCCGTCCGGTGCGCGATACGGGCGGGAAGCCGGTCCGTCGAACGGGTGGGCGCGGCGGACTCGTATCCCCGATTTAACCTGGTCGATGACGAGAGATGATCCGTCGTCGAAATCGGATGCAAAGCGCTTTGCTTTCTGTCATACTCGTGACGAGGTCGAAGGAGGCCACATGTCCGAGAGGAGGCCGCCGGTGACGGATCGTCAGAGTGCGGAGGCCGGCGGCCGGTTGGATGGGCGATCGACGCTCGCCGATCTGCTCCCGGGGCCGGAGGGTCGGCGGCAGCCAGGACGTCCCCGCGGCGGCGCTGATCCGATGGTCGACGGGGCCCCGCAGGGTTCTGGGCGCGCTCCAGCCGGGGACGTCTTGGTAGTGGTGGGTGACACCGGGGTGGATCTGATGGTCTCGGCCCACGGCCTGCCGGAGTCCGACGACAAGGTGATCGGAACGCACTTGGGCATCTTCGGTGGTGGCATGGGAGCGAACTTCGCGGTTTCGGCAAAGCGCTTTGTCAGCGACGTTCCGGTCCGTCTGGTGTCTCGCGTGGGAGACGACCAGTTCGGGGTGGCCTGCCTGGCCGAATTGGCGGCCGAGGGCATCGGGACCGACTGTGTGCGCGTGCAGAAAGGGGGTGTGACGTGGTGGTGCGCCGTCGTTCTCAACGAGACGGGGGAGAAGGCACTGCTGGGGAGCCGGACATCGGCATCCCTGCCATACAGGGAGGACGTGACGGACTCCTCGTTGGCCGGTGCCCGGTGGGTCCACACTCTCGGCGACGTCACCTTCTGTGAAGAGGTCCTCCGCCGTGCGAAGGCGGTCGGGGCTGTGGCGAGCGTGGACATCGAGGCGAGTTTCGCGCGCAGCGATCCGCACAGGTGTCGGGCCCAGATCGGGATGGCCGATGTCGTCATCACCAATCGGGCGGCCGTCGCCGAACTGAATGGGAGCGGCATCGTGGACGTGGCCGAGTGCGCGGCCGCGCTCGGCGCCATCCGTCGAGCGGCGGGAGCGACTGCGCGCCAGGTGGTCGTGGTCACGTTCGGCGCCCAAGGCTCGGCCCTCTTCCTGTTCGAGTCCGCCGGGGCGCCCGCGGTATTCAGCCAGGGAGCCATGCAGGTCGCCGTCGTCGACTCCACGGGCGCCGGCGACAGCTTCGCGGGCGCCCTCGTCGGGAGCCTTCTCTCCGGACGAACCGCCGAGGAGGCGATGAGCGATGCGCGCCGATCCGCCGGCGCGACCCTGCAGCGCCTCGGAGCCCGGGGGGCGCGGCTCGATCGAGCCCCGTCCGGCTCCTCGCAGCGGGTGCGCCCCCGTCTCGGCGCGGACACCCCGGCGCCGCAGCCCGCGACCGCACCGTTCGCCCTTCCGATGATACCCACCCGAACAGGAGACGCGATGACACACCTCACGACACGACGGGCCTCTCTGGGCACCCGGAAGAGATTGGAGGACCGCATCGCCGCCTCGCTGGCCAACGCGATGATGGGCGATGCGCTGGGAGCGCCGACCGAGCAGCGGAGCATTGAGGAGATCCGAGACCTCTTCGGGGGCCGGGTCGATCAGTTCTATCGGCCTCCGGCAGACGCTCTGTTCTCCAAGGGGCGAGAGGCGGGACAGTTCACGGACGACAGCAGTCAGATGCTCCTCCTCGCGCAGAAGCTGATCGACCGGGATGGGGAGATCACGGCGCGCGACGTGGGCGACATGCTCATCGAATGGTCGGGGATGCCGCAGTACTACCCCCACTTCGCGGGGCCGAGCACGCGGCGGGCCATCGATGCCATCAAGAACGGCGCGGATCCCAACGAGACGGGCAAACAGCCTGGTGAGACGACACAGGGCACCTCCAACGGAGGCGCGATGCGAGTCGCCCCGGCGGGGCTCGTGAACCCGGGCGACCCTGCGTCGGCCGTCGACACGGCGGCCATCACGTGCCGGCCCAGTCACTTCACCAACATCGGCGTCGCCAGCGCGGGCGCGATCGCCAGTGCGGTCTCGGTGGCGTTGACCGAGCATGTCACCGTCAACGACATCGTGCGGGCAGCCATTCGCGGAGCGGAGCGGGGCGCCTCGATCGGCTCGACGGAGGGCCGGCATGTGGCCGGTCCGTCAGTGGCGCGTCGCATCGGCGTGGCCGCTCGGCTCGGGATCGCCGCATCGTCGTTCGACCAGGCGGTTCGCGACATCGCAGACATCGTCGGGTCGGGCCTCCCCGCGGCGGAGGCCGTCCCTGCGGCGATCGGCCTGTTCGTGGCGGCGGCCGGCGATCCGTGGCTGACCATCGTGGGAGCCGCCAACATCGGCGACGACACCGACACGATCGGCTGCATGGCCGGTGCCATTGCGGGGGCCTATCGGGGAATGTCCGCATTGGATGACGATCGGGTGGCCATGGTCCTGGCGGCCAACGACGTCGCGCTGCCCGATCTGGCTGCGGGGCTCGCCGACGTGGCGTGGCGGCGCGCGGGACGGGTGTGAGCCAGTAAGCCCGACAGTGGAACCAAATCGTTACCAAACCGCTTTGTCATTCGAGGCCGAGCCGACTTCCGGCCCGGTAGTATCGCAGGCAAGCGCTCTTCAGAAGACGACGAGGACGTGTCGTTCTGACGCAAAGCGCTTTGCCATCGAGGATCAGCAATCACATCGACAGGAACTCAGGAGGTTCTGACAATGAAGCAGCGCATGTTTCTGGCATTCACGGCTGCTGCGGCAGTCGCACTCGCGGGCTGTTCTTCGACCCCCGCCACCGCCCCGGACGCATCGTCCGGTGAGAGCGCCGCCGCCAGCGGCGGAAGCGGGGGCGATCTCAAGGTCGCCTTCGTCTCGCAGATCGAAGGGATCCCCTACTTCAACGGATTCAAGGCTGGCGCCGAGAAAGCAGCTGGCGATCTCGGAGTGTCCTACACGCAGGCCGGTCCGGCGCGCACGGACTCCGCCGAGCAGGTTCGGATCTTCGACGGCCTGATCTCCCAGGGCTATGACGCGATCTCGGTGTCGCCCCTGGACCCGACATCCATCAACAACTCGATCCAGAAAGCGGTCGACGGTGGCATCAAGGTCGCCACTTCGGACGCCGACGCGCCGGATTCGGCCCGCGAGGTCTTCGTCTCCCAGGCGTCCGACGAGGGACTGGGCGCGGCTGCGATGGATGAGATCGGAAAGGCCGCCGGCGGCGAAGGGCAGTTTGCCATCGTCTCGGGCGGAGCCGACACCGCGACCTTCAACAACTGGATTGCCGCGATCGAGGCGAGACAAGCCTCCGACTGGCCGAAGATGGAACTCGTCGGCGGCATCCAGTACACGACCGACACGGCTGACGCTCTGCAGAAGGCGCAGAACCTGATGACCGCCTTCCCGGATCTGAAGGGCATCATCGCCGTCCCCTCGACCGCCGTGCCGGGCGTTGCGCAGGCCGTGGAGAACGCCAACGCGGTCGGCAAAGTGGCGGTCACGGGATTCGGTTCGCCGAACACCGCCGGCCCGTACCTCGAGTCTGGCGCGATGGTCTCGACGGTCCTGTGGGACGTCAACGCGTTGGGCTACTTGACCGTGTGGGCGATGGTTCAGGAGATCGAGGGCATCCCCTTCGAGGAGACGAACACCGTTCCCGGCATCGACAACCCGGTGACGTACGACTCCGCGACGAAGACCCTGCTGCTCGGTGATCCGAAGGTCTTCACCAAAGACGACTACAAGAACTACGACTTCTAGGCAGCGGGCGGATGAACGACTCGATCGTGCTGGACGCCGAAGGCATCTCCAAGCGATTCGGCGCCACCCAGGCACTCTCAGACGTCAGGCTCACGCTGCATGAGGGAGAACGCGTCGCCATCATGGGTGAGAACGGCGCCGGCAAGTCGACCTTGATGAAGGTCTTCGCCGGCAACTATTTGCCCAACGAGGGGACGATGACGCTGGCGGGACAGCCCTACAGCCCGAAGAGCCCTCTCGAGGCGATCGTCGCAGGTGTCGCGACGGTGTACCAGGAGCCCAACGGCTTCCCACACCTCAGCGCGATGGAGAACCTGATGATGGGGCGCCAGGCGACGACACTCGGCGGATGGGTCGACCAGAAGGCGATGCAGGAAGAGGCCCGGACCCTGCTCGCCAAAGTCGGCCTCCCCGACAAGGTCCTCAAGCGACCCATGTCCCGACTCTCGCTTGCCGAGCAGCAACTGGTGCTGATCGCGCGGGCGGTGGCGGGCGCGCCGAAGGTGCTTATCCTGGACGAACCGACATCGATCCTGACGGAGACCGAGGCCGAGAGACTGTTCGAGCTGGTTGACGGTCTCACCGCCCACGGCACTGCGGTGTGCTACATCACGCACCGTTTCGACGAGTTGGAGCGGATCGCGGATCGGTTCGTCGTCCTGCGCGACGGGAGGCTCGTCGGCGAGACGGCGACCCCGGACCGTGACGAGCTCCTCTCCATGATGGGCGGGCGCGACCTGGCCCGCGGAGACGGCCATCCGGCCGTGTCGGACGACGCTGCGGCGCAACGCTCAGCCGCACCCGGGCGCCGGCACGACGCAGTGGGCTCAGAGGTGTTGAGTCTGCGGCACCTGTCGGTGGAGAACGTCTTCACCGACATCAGCCTGTCGGTGGCGGCGGGTCGAATCGTCGGCCTGTACGGGCTGGTGGGGGCCGGGCGGTCGGAACTGGCGCTCACGATCCTCGGGGAGCTGCCGATGAAGTCCGGGGAGATCGTCTTCGAAGGGAAGCCGTACACGCCCAGGAGTGTGCGCACGGCCATCAACGAAGGCATCGCCTATCTGCCGGAAGACCGCAAGACGCAGGGAATCCTGCAGTTCATGAGCGTCGAGGAGAACGTCTCGATCGCCGCGTTGCCGACTCTGGAACGCTACGGGGCGGTCGATGCGAAACGCGAGCGGTCCCTGGTGCGGGAATGGGTGGATCGGATCCGCATCAAGACGGAGTCCCTGACTTCCGGCGTCACGTCGCTGTCGGGCGGGAACCAACAAAAGGTCCTGTTCGCCCGGCTTCTCGCCCTCCAACCCGACCTGCTCATCCTCGACGAGCCGACGCGCGGGATCGACGTCGCCACGAAGGCGGAGATCCACCGCCACATCCGCCGCCTCGCCGACCAGGGAGTGGCGGTGCTCCTGATCTCCTCGGAGATGGCGGAGCTCCTGGAGCTCTCCGATGTGGTCCATGTCCTTCACGAGGGAGCGATGGTGTCCACGTACGAGGGCGAGCAGATCACTGAGAGCGCGGTTCTGCGCAGTGCGACAGGAATGACACGACAATGAGCACTCTCCAGACGACGCAGGCAGACGCGGGCGTCGACGACTCATTCATCCGCCAGGAGCGGCTGTCCCGAGCTCTGCAGATGGTCCAGAAGTGGATGCTGCCGGTGCTGCTGGTCATCGAGGTCGCTGTCTTCGCCCTTCTCTCGCCGCAGTTCCTCACGTCCGGCAACTGGGTGAACATCATCGTGAACGCTGCGGATCTGGCCCTGATCGCCGGTGGCCTCACCCTCATCATCCTGATGGGCGGGATCGACGTCTCGACCGGATTCTCCGTGGGGGTGATCAGCTGGTTCGTCGCCGCCATGCTCGGCGCGTCGCTGCCGTCCTACCTGATCCTGGTGACGGCGATGGCCATCGGAGTGTGCCTGGCGTTGTTCAACGGGATGCTGTCGGTGAAGCTGAAGATCCCGTCGATGGTGGCCACGCTCGGGACCTCAGCGATCTTCCAGACGGTGCTGTTCGCGCTGTGGCACAGCCGGGACCTGTTCGCGGGGCCCGCCGTCCCGTGGCTGTCCGGGCACTCAAGCGTGGGGCCGGTGCCGACGTTGCTCATCGTCGTGCTCGTGGTCTATGCCGCGCTGCACGTCGTGCTGATGAGGACGGTGTTCGGGCGATCGGTCTTCGCCTTCGGCTCCAACCCGGAAGCCGCCAAACTGGCCGGTATCCGAGTAGGCGCCGTGCGCATGGGGGCCTACGCGATCCTGGGCGCGTTGGTCGGCTTGGCCGCCGTGGCGTATCTCGGGCGCATCGGAGTGGTCCAGGCGTCGACCGGCGGAGAGATCACCATGCTGGCGATCGCCTCGGTGGTCGTGGGCGGCACTTCGATTCTGGGCGGGGAGGGATCGGTCCTGCGCACGTTGGGCGGGGTCGCCTTCATCGCGATCCTGCGCAATGGCACGGTCCTCGCGGGCGTGCCGTCTCTGTGGAACGGCGTGTTCATCGGCATGGTCATTTTGCTGGCAGTGGGCATCAATGGAGGGGCCGCCGTCCTGGGCGCCAAGACGCAAGGGAGAATGGCGTGAACCGAGCATTGGAGAAGCTGCTGAACGACCGGCGCATCGCTCTGGGCGTTCTGATCGTTATCGCTGTCATCGCGATGAGCCTGATGTCCCCCTATTTCCTCAAGGTGGGCAACCTGTTGTCGTTGTTGCAGTACAGCGCCGTCGTCGGGATCCTGGCGCTGGGCCAGACCCTGGTGATCCTCGGCGGAGGCGGCGGCATCGACCTCTCGATCGGGGCGACCATGTCGCTGACGTCCGTGATCTACGGATCGGTGGCGGTCAAGCTCGGGTGGAGCCCGTGGATCGCCGTCGTCGTCGCCATCGGCGCTGGCGCCCTGCTGGGAGCCTTCAACGGAATCCTCATCACGCGGCTGAAGCTGCCGCCTCTCATCGTCACGCTGGGGACCCAGTACTTGTTTGCCTCGGCGGCTCTGGTGATCTCCGGCGGTGTCGACATCAGCGGATTCGATCGCCAGGGCTTCCGAGTCCTCGGACAGACGTCCGTCGCGGGCATCCCCTTCCAGGTCCTCGTCATCCTGATCCCCCTGTACATCGCGGTCGGCCTGGTCATGAGCAGGACGATCTTCGGTCGGAACGTGTACGCGGTCGGATCCAACGCCGTCGCCTCGAATCTCTCGGGCGTCGACGTGGTGGGAACGCGGGTGCGTCTCTACATGATCTCCGGGATGACAGCCGCGGTGGGCGCTGTCATCAGCGCCTCATGGCTGCTCAACGCGAAGGCCGCCGTGGGGACCGGCATGGAGCTGCAGGCCATCACGATCGCCGTGCTGGGAGGCACGGCGATCACCGGTGGCATCGGCCGGGTATCGGGGACGTTCCTGGCCCTGATCCTGGTCGCGATCCTCAACAACGGCATGCAGCTGGCTGACGTGGGCAACACTTACCAGATCGGTCTCCTCGGCGTCGTCCTGGTCATCTCGATGCTGGTCAGGCCGAAGTCGTCGGTTCCGACGGAGGCGATCTGACATGTGCCCCGGTCTCCTGCCTCTCTGCCCTCCGACTCCTTCTCGCAGTGAAAGGCATCCACGATGAACGACACCCTGAAGGAGGCCATCCTCGCCGCCGTCGAGAGCCGCACGGATTGGACGGTCGGGCTCTTGCAGGACATGCTGAGGGTTCCCTCCGTCAATCCGTGGTTCGAGGACGACGACAGCCGGTACGGGGAAGCGGCCTATCAGCAGTGGTTGGCGGGCGTCCTCACCGGCCTGGGCGCCAATGAGGTGGATCTGTGGGAACCGGTCGCCAATCAGCTCGCGCACTTGTCGGACGGGCCGGGGTACTACGAGGGGCGCGACTTCACAGGACGCCCCAACCTGGTCGCTCACTTCCCCGGACTCGACCCGACCGGGCAGACCGTGATGGTCCAGGGGCATGCGGATGTCGTGGCTGTGGGCGTCGACTGGACCGCCGATCCGTTCGGCGGCGACCTGATTGATGGACGGATCTATGGGCGCGGCGCCGTCGACATGAAGGGTGGAGTGGCGTCCGCCCTGGGGGCCATCGCCGCGCTGCGCGATGCCGGCGTGCCCCTCAAAGAGGATCTCCTGGTCGCGTCCGTCGCCGATGAGGAGGCGGGCGGGATGGGCACGCTGGCCCTTGTCGATCGGGGGTACGTCGCGCCGGGGGGCGCCATCGTGCCCGAAGCCACGAGCATGAACATCGCCCCCTTGTGTCGGGGGATTCTGTGGGGTCGCGTCACTCTGTACGGGCGCGCCGGTCACATCGAACTCAAGCAGGCGCACTGGAAGGACGGAGGAGCCGTCGACGCCATCGACTATGGACGCCGGCTTCTCAACGCAATCCAGGATCTCAACCGCTCGTGGGCGGCCGATCCGGCGAAGAACCATCCACTCATCCCGATCCCATGCCAGGTCAACGTCGCTCAGATCGACGGGGGAGAGTACCCGACCACGTTCGCGCCGACATGCACCCTCACGTTTGACGCGCAGTATCTGCCTCACGAGAAGGACGACCATGCCCTGGGCAGTCGCGTGAAGGCCGAGTTGGAGGAGTTCTTCGCGGGCTTCGCAGGCGACGACGAATGGGTGCGGGCTCATCCGCCTCTGGTGGAATGGCTCATCGACGCGGACTGCGGCGAGACGCCAGTCGAGGCGCCAGTGGTGACCGCGCTGGTCCGGGCCTCCCGCGAGGTCGGTCTGCCGGCAACGCTCGAAGGGCTGATGGCCCACGCCGACATGGGCTTGATGATCGACGCGGGCACCCCCACCGTCGACTTCGGTCCGGGGTCCATGGCGCTGGCTCATCAGCCGGACGAGAACCTGAAAGTGGAGGACTTGATGACGGCCGCCAAGGTGATGGCGCTGGCGATCGCGGAGCTGTGCGGCGCCTGATACGGCATCCGCAGCGCCACTGGACAAAGACGACGAGAAGGAAACGGGAGACAGACATGGCACGAGTGCTTCTGGCAGGTGAGTCGTGGTCCGTGACATCGATCCACGCGAAGGGGTTCGACACGTTCACGACGGTGGAGTACGCGGAGGGAGGGGACGCGCTGATCGCGGCGCTGGAAGACGGCGGGCATGACGTCGTCTACCAGCAGGCACACGTCGCAGCCGCGAGGTTCCCCTCGACAGTGGAGGAACTCGCCGATTTCGATGTCGTGATGCTGTCCGACATTGGCTCGAACACCCTCCTGGTCGCTCCCGCGACGTTCGTTCACGGACAGGCGCGGCCGAACCGTCTCGACCTTCTCCGCGAGTGGGTCGCGTCGGGCGGCGCACTGGCCATGATCGGCGGGTACATGACGTTCCAGGGGATCGAGGGCAAGGCGAACTACAAGAACACGGCTCTTGCGGACGTGCTGCCGGTTGTGATGGAGGACGGCGACGATCGCAGGGAGGCTCCTCAGGGTCTGCGGGCAGAAGTCGTCGCCGCGCATCCGATCACGGCGGGAGTGGATGCGACCACGCCGCATATCCTGGGCTACCAGCGCTTCGCGGCGAAAGCCGGTGCTCAGACGCTGATGACGGTGGACGACGATCCGTTCCTGGTGGTGGGGGAGTACGGCAAAGGACGGGCCCTCGCGTATGCCAGCGACATCGGCCCCCACTGGGCGCCCGCCGAGTTCACCGATTGGCCCGGGTTCGCCAGGGTATGGAACCAGGCGACGCGATGGCTTGCCGGACAAACGGAGTGATCCGACTACGATCAGGGGCATTCACGACGTGATCCGCTCCGACTGCGACCGTGATGAAGACCTCCACGGATGAGGGGATGGGATGGTGGCTCCGTCTGCTTCGATCGATGACGTCGCTCGTCTGGCCGGGGTCAGCCCGACCACGGTGTCGCACGCCATCAGCGGCCGTCGTCCGGTCAGCACCGAGGTCCGGGACAGGGTCCTCGAGGCGATGGAGGAGCTGTCGTACACGCCTCGACGCTCGGCCCGCAGTCTGGCGACCGGTCGGACGAACGTCCTGGCGCTGGTGGTGCCCGACATCTCCAACCAGTATTTCGCGGAGCTGGCGCGCGGGGTCGAGGCCCGCGCGCTGGAGAGGGACTACAACATCCTGCTCTGCAACTCCGGGATGGACCACGTGCGCGAGCTCCGCTACTTGACGATGCTCAAGTCCGCGACGGTGGACGGCGTCATCTACGCAGCGGGGCACCCGCCCTCGGACGAGCAGCTGGGCCGCGCGCTCGCGGGGCTCCCGCTGGTCTTCGTCGACGAGGCCATCCCCGAGACGCATCGCACCGTCGTCATGTCCGACAACCGTCAGGGCGGCCGACTCGCGGGGGAGCACCTCACCGGACTTGGCCATCGCGCCTGCCTGATGATCAACGTGGGCGACGGGGCCATCTCGGCGGACGAACGCGAAGCGGGATTCGTCGCCACCGTGAAGGCGGCCGGCGGCTCGGTTGAGGTCGACCACTGCGCGAACTACACCTATGCGTCCGGGTGCGAAGCGATCCAGCCCTACATCGAGCGGGTGCGGAGCGGGGAGTTCACCGCGATCTTCGCCTACAACGACCTGGTCGGCCTCGGGATCCTCAGCTGCCTCCACCGAGCAGGGCTCAATGTCCCGGAGGACGTCTCCGTCGTGGGCTTCGACGACATCCCCGCCTCCGCATTCGGCTTCCCCTCGCTCACCACCGTCCGGCAGAACGTGGAGAGGATGGGCGCCCTCGCTGCGGAGATGCTCATCGACTCGATCATCGCGGACGTTGAGCTGAAGCCGGCGCGGACGGACGTCGCGGTGGAGTTGATCGTCCGGGAGTCGACGCGGGGGCTGCCATCCGCCTGACTTCGACGGCCCCCCGGGTGGGCCGTGGGCTCCCGGCTCTTGACCAGGGCGGTCCATCCGTCACTGCGAGGCTACCGGCCTTCCAAGCCGGCGCGGTATTGCTGCGGCGACGCCCCCAGGTGCTTGCGGAACACCTCGAAGAAGTATGTGTAGTTGCCGTACCCGCATCGGCGTGCCACCTGCTTGACGTCGAGTGTCGGATCCTCCAGGAGACGGCACGCGGCGTCCAGACGGGCGCGGGTGAGTTCCTCACTGAAGCCGTGACCCAGCCCGGCGGAGAGCAACCGGCTGAGGTGGGAGCTCGAGACTCCGATCTCGGCGGCGACGGCGCCGAGCGTCAGGGGCTCCTGATAGCGGGAGCGAATGATCGCAACAGCTCGCTGCGTGAGGGGGTTCTTGCTGGGGGAAGGTCCGAACCGCGACGTCAGTCGCACCAGCGTCCGGCTCACGTAGGCAGCCAGTTCTTCCAGGGTCTCGGCGGTCGCCATCGCCTCGGGCGGCGCTGAGCGGGCGTCAAGGAGGCTGTCGGCGGGGATGCCGCGGTTCTTGCAGACGCGGATGCCGAGGTTGACGAGGTCGTTGGCCAGCATCAGGAGCGCGCGTCGCGGCGCCCCATGAGAGGCGGCCTCTCGGAAGATCCCGTTCGTGGCCTCCGCGACATCGTCGGCCCTCCCGGCGACGATCATGGCGAACAGCGCTCGCTCCTGTTCCAGGTCGAGGAGCGAGATGGACGCGCTGCGGTCCAACGCAGTCTGCCGACGGGTCCGTCCTGTCGAGCCATCGAATCGATCCGACTCGAAGTCGGAGCGCAGCGTCCTCCAGACCTCTGCGAGATTCTCGGGCGTGCTCGGGTCTGCCGAACGGAACATGAGATCCGCATTGAAGAACTTGTGGGAGACGTCAGCAAGCTGGTCCTGGACGGATGCCATATGCGTGGCCACTGACATCCGCGTGGTGCGCGCCTTTGCCGGAACGAGGGCCGCGAACACGTTCTCCTCGACGTCCGTCACGACGGCGCTGGACCCCACCGCCTGCTGGCAGACGTCCAGGAACGCCGCGATGAAGTGGGCCACGGGCGTGTCGGGTGCGAGGGCAGCCAGGTGGTCTCTGTACTTCATCATCGAGAAGCACAGGGGAGCGATCCTGGTGGCCTCGGCCGAGGGGAACAACGTGGACGCCGCTCCGTGTCGCCGGTCGACGTCGAGTGCGCCGCCGACGAGGGCCTTTGCGACATCTCGTCGGAACATCGAATGAAGGTCCAGGGCATCCTGGCCGACGGCGCCGCCCGAGGCGGCCTCGGCGGTGCCGCGTCTCGCGACGAGCCCGCGGATCGCATCGGACAACACATCGGCTGTCGCCCGGTGTTTGAGCAGGTAGTCGTCCGCCCCGCGGCTCAGGGACTGCTTGACGTAGTCGAAGGTGTCGAAGTTCGACAGCATCAGGCACTGGATGCCCGGCGACAGGGCGCGCGCGTTCACCAGCAACTCGATCCCGTTCATTCCCGGCATCTCCACGTCGGTGATGAGGATGTCGATGTGCCGTGACCGCAGCACAGACAGCGCCTCCGCGCCGGAGGGGACCATGGCGACGAGCTCGCATCCAAGCGCGGACCATGGCACCAGGCTCGGCAGAGTCGATCGGTAGAGCGCGTCGTCCTCCGCTGCCAGAACCTGCCATCTGCGATCGGTCATCGAGCCGGGCCTTCCCCACCCCGCAGGGGAACCGCGATTGAGACGACCGTGAAGATCCACGGTTCGGAATCGATCGTGAGCTGCGCCTCGCCCCCGTAGAGAAGCCTCAGGCGCTCCGCCACACTGCGCAGGCCGAAGTGGGTGAGCCCCGAGGACGCCGCCGTTGCCGCCGGGCCGGAGCCGGGCCGGACCTCTGCGGAGGGGTCGGGAACCGACGCGAGGACCTCCTCGATGAGCGCGGCGTCGGCACCGGCACCGTTGTCGCTGACATCAACGGTCACCGTGCGACCGTCGCAGCGGGCGCGGATCGAGATGCGCCCGCCGACGGCGTTGTCGCCGAACCCGTGGGTGTAGGCGTTTTCCACCAGCGGCTGGAGGATGAACTGCGGCACTTCGCATCCAGCGAGTTCATCGGGCAGTTCCTCTGTTTGGAGGATTCTTCCCATGTGACGGTAGGAGGCGATGACGCCGTAATCCCGGACGCTGTCGAATTCCTCAGCCAGAGTGGACCAGTCGCCGGGTCTGCGGAACGTCCGGTTGATCATCCCGGCCAGAGCGCCGCTCAGCTCGGACACGGCCGCGGTGTTCCCGAGTCCCGCCAGCTGGCGCATGCTGCCCAGCGCATTGGCGACGAAGTGGGGATTCACCTGGGCTTGAAGGACCTTGAGCTCCATCCGATGGCGTTCGTTGAGATGGTCCTCGCGTTCCCGCTGGTGCTCCCGGATCTCGCCCATGAACGCGTTGAACTGGCGGTCCAAGCGGGCCAGCTCGTCATTCGCGGGATCGTCATGCAGATCCACCGCCTTGCCCGCCGCATGCGCCCCAGCGGCATCCACTCCTTCGATCTTCCTCATGAGACGGTCGATCGGTTGAGTCACCGACCGCGCCATCAGGAGGGAGATCCCCAGTGCAATGAGACCGGCGACAGCCGCGACTGCAAAGAAGGCGCGGACGGCGGTGTCGCGACTGGCGAACAGGTAGTCGGTCGGGATCAGCAGGACCGTGGTCAGGTCGGTGTTGGGCACAGGGGCCGTCGCCGCCCGGTAGCTCTTGTCCTCCAGCGTGACGGGCGCGCCCGCCGGAGTGGAGGGTCCGAGGCGGATGTCCGAGGCCAGCGTGTCGCCGGTGCGGAGCAGGCCTGGACCCACGTTCGAGACGATCCGGTAGTCATGGTCGGCGACGATCACGGCCCTGCTTCCCGGGATCTCGCTGACTCTCACGACGACGGAGGACAGGTAGCGCTCCTCCACCGTGATGACGATGTATCCGATCTGCTCCTTCGTCTCACGTGAGTAGACGGGCCGCCACTGGCTGATGAGGGGTATCGAGCGTTGGTCGCCGGCGGCGCCCACATCTGCGCGGAACGAGTCGTAGAGGGAGCGTCCGCCCTGATCGCGAATGCCGGCGACGGCATCGTGGAAGCCCGCGTGGACTCGCCCCAGCACGACTGAGCTGTCGCCCACGATGTCGTGCCACACGCCGTTGCCCGGGGTGACCTGGACGGACACGACGTCATTGGTCAGGTAGAACTCGTCTGCGACCTCGCTCCGGGCATCGTCGAGCCACTCGGCTGCCGCAGCGCCGTCGGGATTCTCGGTGAGGAGCTCCTGCACGGGCTGCGCGTACGACAGTTTCACGGACGACCGTTCGAGGGCGGAAAGCTGGGCGGACACGGAGTCCGCGACCTGTCCGATCGTCCCGACGGCCTGAGTCTGGATCGTCTGCTCCGCCGACCGTGTCGAGATGTTCGCGACGATCCCCGTGGTCACGAACAGCGGGACGATCGCGACTGCGGCGAACGTGATGACCAGCCGCTTGTTGACGCTGGCTCGGCGCAGTTGGCGAACCAGCCAGTCCCACCACGTCACGAACGCCCGTCCCTCATCGGCGCTCAGAAGTGGGAGTCCAGGAAATGGCGCAACTCCGTGTTCCAGAAGTCCCAGTCATGTCCGGCTCCTTCCTCGGTCCGGAAGATGTGCGCCCGACCGCTGTCGGACATCGCGCGGTGGAGCGCTTCGCTCTCCCCGTAGAGGAAGTCCCCGGTCCCGCACGCCAGCGTCAGTTCCACCGGAATGCCTTTCTGACAGGCTAGTGCGGTGAGTTCTCCGACGCCAAAGTCCTCCCCGACGATGGCGCGCGTCTCTCCGGGGATCAGGTAGTCCCGCGGAATCGCGTCGACGCCGTCCACGGGGTCCGTGACCGGGGAGAACGCGGCGCAGATCGAATAGACGCCGGGCGACGTCAGCGCCGTGTACAGCGCGCCGTATCCGCCCATCGAGTTCCCGGCGACGGCCCAGCGTTCACGTCGATGCGCGAGGCCGAACACGCGCTCGACCATCTGGGGGATCTCCTGCCCCACCAGCCGGTGGTAGTTCCCACCGCTGTGCATGTCCCGCCAGAAGGACCGCTGCCCGTCGGGCATGACCACCAGGACGCCGTGGCGCGCCGCTTGCTGCGCGACGGTGGTCTGCGTCAGCCAGCTCTCGGGGCCGTCGAGCATCCCGTGCAGGAGGACCAGGACGCCCTCGACCGAGGAGGGTCCCCTCCCGGCGGTGTCGAAGGGATGGACGATCACCATCCGCGTCTGCACCTTGAGGGCCGGGGACACGTACTCGAGCCGAAGGACGCCCATGGTCCTCCCTCTCAGGCCATCTTCTGGAGGGCGGTCACCGTCTTCGCGCGTTTGCGCGACAGACGGTCGATCGCCACGGCCGCCAACAGCACGACGCCCTTGACGACCCACTGCCAGTACTCGTTGACGTTCATCATGATCATGCCGTTGGTGAGGACGCCCATGATGAGGACGCCGTAGATGACGCCGGAGATCCGGCCCTGGCCACCGGCCACCGAGATGCCGCCCAGCACGCAGGCGGTGATGACGTCCATCTCGTAGCCGTCACCGGCCTTCGGCTGTCCGCTGTTCGCTCGGGACAGCAGGATCAGGCCGGCCACGGCGTAGAGGATGCCCGCCAGGATGTAGATCTTGTAGGTGGTCTTCCGGATCGAGATCCCCGACAGGCGGGTCGCCTCGGCATTACCGCCGAGGCCGTACACGGAGCGTCCGAACGTCGTGTTCGACAGGAGGAACCACCCCAGCACGAAGGCCAGGACCAGGAAGAAGATGGGGACGGGGATCCCCAGGAAGTAGCCCTGGCCCAGCATTCCGAAGGATTCCGGCAGACCGTAGATCGGCAGACCGCCCGTGACGATGTAGGCGACACCGCGAAGCGCGGTCATCACGCCCAGCGTCGCGATGATCGGGGCGATGTCGACCTCGCTGATGAGGAATCCGTTGAGGGCGCCTGCCACCGCCCCGACGGCCAGGACCACGGTCACTGCCACCCACACGGGGGTGCCGGCCCCCATCAGGAAGGCGCCGACCACGGCGGTGACGCCGATGATGGATCCCACGGACAAGTCGATGCCGCCGGTGAGGATGACGAACGTCATCCCGACCGCGCAGATCCCCACGATCGAAACCTGTCGGAGGATGTTGAGGATGTTGTTGATCGACAGGAAGGAGGGGGCGGCGATCGCGAAGAAGACGATCAGCAGCACCAGGGCGGCGACGATTCCGTACCGTCCCCAGTCGATGTTCTTCAGTTTGCTCATGAGTGGAGTTCCTTCGAGGTTGCGCCGGAGGCCAGGGCCATCACCCGTTCGGGGGTGGCCTCCGAGCGCTCCATTTCGCCGGTGACCCGGCCTTCATGCATGACGAGGACGCGGTCGGCCATTCCGAGGAGTTCAGGCAGCTCCGAGGAGATCATGACGATGGCCTTCCCCTCCGCGACCAGCCGTCGCATCAGCTCGTAGATCTCCTGCTTCGCGCCGACGTCGATGCCGCGGGTGGGCTCATCGAAGAAGATCACCCGGCAGTCCGTGAGCAGCCACTTCGCCAGGACGACCTTCTGCTGGTTGCCGCCGCTGAGCCCGGAGGCCAACGTCTTGACCGACGGAGCGCGCACGCGCATCGCCCGGCTGAGCTCCTCGGCGGACGAGAGCTCCTTGGATGCGCTGATCACTCCTCGGGTGGACACCTTGTCCATCGCCGCGAAGACGACGTTGTCGGCGATGTCCATGTTGAGCAGCAAACCCTGCGTCTTGCGGTCCTCCGGGATCAGACCGATCCCGGCCTCGACGGCGTCGCGCGGACTGCGGATGTCGCGGATCCGGCCTCCCACCGTGATGACTCCCGAACGGCGGGGGTCCGCGCCGAAGACGGCGCGCGCCACCTCGGTGCGTCCCGCGCCGACCAGTCCCGCCAGGCCGACGATCTCCCCGGCGCGCGCCGTCAGCGAGACGTCGCGCACAGCGTCGGTCGACAGGTGTTCAACCTCCAGGACCACGTCGCCCGGGGTGACTCCCGCGGCCGGATAGACCCGGGAGACGTCCCGGTCGACCATCATGCGGATCAAGTCGTCCTCGGTGGTGTCTTTGACGGGCATCGTGGCGATGAGCTTCCCGTCCCGCAGCACCGACACCGTCTCGCAGATCCGGAAGATCTCCTCCAACCGATGGCTGATGTAGACGATCGCGACCCCACGCGCCTTGAGGCGCTCCACGACGTCGTACAGGTGCGTCATCTCCGCGTCCGTCAGCGGCGCCGAGGGCTCGTCCATGATGAGCACGCGCACGTCGCGGGAGATCGCGCGGGCGATCTCCACCATCTGCTGGTATCCCACCGACAGATTCGCGATGATCGCTCTCGGGTTGATGTCGACGCCCAGCTCGGCGAACACCTTCCGCGTGCCGCGTTCCATTCCGGCCCGATCGATCATCCCCGACCGCTTCGGGAAGCGCCCGAAGTAGACGTTCTCGGCGACCGACAGATACGGCACCAACGAGAACTCCTGGTAGATGGCGGCGATGCCCAGTCCCAGCGACGTCTGGGGAGAGTTGTTGCGCACGACGTCGCCGTCCATCACCAGCTCTCCGCTGGTGGGTTCGATGGCTCCGGTGATCGACTTGATGAAGGTGGACTTCCCCGCCCCGTTCTCCCCGACGATCGCGTGAGCCGCTCCCGCCTCGAAGGACATCGACACATCGTCCAACGCGACGACCCCGGGGTAGACCTTCGTGACGCCACGCATCTGCAGAATTGCCTCTGCCACGTTCCTGCCTCCTTGCCGGTGGCGGCGAGGGGCGGCCTCCGAGAGTCGCTCGGAGGACCCGTGAGCCCCTCGCCGCCGCAGCGGACGACTGATCAGTTCTGGTAGTCCGCCGCGTTGTCGATCGTGATCGGATCGAACGGCACGTAGATGTCGCCCACCGAGCCCTCCGTCAAGACCTTCTGCGCGGTGTCGACGATCAGGGCGCCCTGCTTGTAGGCGTCGACCGAGACGGTGCCGATGAACAGGCCCTTCTCGAGGATCTTCTTGATGGCCTCGGGGGTCGCATCGAACCCGACCACGGCCGCCTGGCCCGGCTGCTTGCCGGCAGCGACCATCGCCTCCAGGGCGCCCAGCGCCATGTCGTCGTTGTTGGCGACGACGACGTTGATCCCCGGATTCGCCGTCAGGGCGTTCTCCGTGGCGGAGATCGCGGACTCGGTGGAGTTCGCCGGCGCCTCGGCGACGACGACGGCCCCCGGCGCATTGTCGGTGACGCCCGTCTTGATGCCCTCGATGCGCTTGGCGGTGTTCGACACCGTCTTGTCGCCGACCACCAGGACCTTCGCCTGGTCAGGGCTCGAGAGGTTCGCGTTGATCCAGTCCGCGGCCACCTTGCCCGAGGTCGCGCCGGCTTCCTCCTCCGACAGCCGGACGAAGGCGTCGACGCCGTCCGTCTGCTGGGCCAGAGCGATCACGGGAATGCCGGCGTCCTCGGCCTGCTTCGCGGCGGCGTCCAGAGCGTTGTCCGCATTGGCCGCCACCACGATGACGTCCATCCCCTTGGTCACGAAGTTCTCGACCGCGGAGATCTGGCTGAGGGTGTCCTGCTTGCCGTCATGCACCTCGACGGTGCATCCCAGGTCGTCGCAGGCGTCCTTCATGCCGTCGGTTACCGACACGTAGTACTGGTTGGTGAGGTCGGCGACCGTGATGCCGATCGACTTCCCCTGCAGATCCCCGGCGGCGTCCCCGCTCTGCTCGGTTCCGCTCGCCGAGCTCTGCGCGTTTCCCCCGGTCAGTGGCGTCGTCGTGGAGCACGCTCCGCATCCGATCGCCAGCGCGACGGCCATCCCGACCGCGCCCAAGACTCTCGTCCTCATAGTCCCTCGTCCTCACATCGTCGTAGGTGTCCGGTTCTCGGCTGCGACGCCGAGGCCCGATCAAGACTCTATGGGCGCACGCAACGCCTCCGGACTTCGATTTCATGCGATCCACTCCGATCGCTTGCGGTGACGAGGGCGGCGCCGGCAGAGTTCACCCGTCAGAGCGACGAACCTCCAAGAGCTCCGCCGATCCGTCGACATGCGTCGTGGGCAGTCCAGCGGGCACGCGCCCGGCTTGGTCCGCGATCCGAGCATCCAGCTCGCGTCGCCATCGCGGTGCCCGGTTCGGACGGCGCGCTTCCCGGATCATCGGGTCAGTCGGTAGGCGCGCAGGGGGCTGCGCGGTGGAGCCGTCGGGAAGACCTCTCCGCTGGCGGTGAGTGCATTGAGGTATCGGACGATGGCGGTTCGCTTCACGCCGAGGAGGTTCTCGAGTTGTGCGCTGGTGAGGACGCCATGCTCATGCAGGAGTCGGAGGATCTCCTCCTCGCGTTGGCTGCCCGTGTGGCGGGCCTTCGGTTCGACAGCGGCGGAGGGAACCCAGTCCGCCGGAGCGGGCAATTGCCCATGGCGCGGCCCCCCGGCGGCGGCGTCGCGGGCATGCGTGGAGGTCTCGATCGGGATACCGGACGCGAGGCGGTAGGTGGTCCAGCGTCGCGAGCCGACTCGGACGGCCAGCCCGCGCCGGACGAGGTCGCCGAGCTCACAGGTCGCCTCGTCGGCGTGAAGGCCCCACGCTCGCATGGTCTGGTTGGAGAGCTCCCGCCCGCGCCTGAGGACGGCGAGAGCCTGGACCTGCTGGGTGGACAAGCCCTCTTGGCCCAACCCCTCGATCCAGTGGAGCGTGTCGGGAGTCAGCAAGGCCGAATGGGGGATGATCACCTCAACGCGAGCGGGTCTGACGTCGAAGACGGGTGGCTCCATCCCGGCGGAACTGAGCGAGTGGAAGACCGTCGGGATTCCGGATCCGCGGTTTTCCGCCATCATCTCCAAGGTGTTCGGCAGGGGCGCATCCGCCAGCAACTTGGCCAGGAGTTCGTTGCGTGAGGACGAGACATTCGGCGCGCCCAGCTCCTCAGGAGTGACGGCTCCGAAGAAGCCGCCGGGGCTGCGAACCACCAGACGGTCCGGGTAGAGCTCGACCTGGACCTGGGAACGGCGGCCTTCTGGGGAGTAGTCGCGGTGCATGACCGCGTTGACGATGAGTTCGCGGAGGACATCCAGCGGATACTCGTATCGGTCGATGCGTCCGGTCCTGGTCGCGATGTCCGATGCGATGACGGAGGCGCGAGTCATGTTCCGTGCCAGCACGGCGACGGCGTCGGCGCAGGCTTCGGGAAGGGATCCTTCGCACTGCTGATTGTCTAGGAATCTTTGACCTTGGGGATCTGGAACCCCCATCTCCGTGGCGGGCAGCGCGACGACGGAGATGAAGAGCTGCGGAAAGAACTGTTGCGGGTAGGAGCCGAAAACGAGAAGGCCGGCAAGGGTGGGATGGGGCGTGCCGTCGTCGGGCGTCATTCCCAGGACACCTGTCATGAGAAGGACGTCCTCGTCAGAGCGTCTTCCGAAGGCGGAGGGCCGCCGCTGCCTGAGCCGCGCGAGATAGGTCGCGATCGCAGGCGCATCGAGGTCGCGTGCCGTCGCCGCCGTGAGGATCTCGCGGTCGAAGGACGGCTGAGCATGGTTTTCGAGGAGCCGGTCGACCTCGTAGTTGGTGAGAGTGCGATCCCCGTCGGCGCCTCGGATGTAAGAACCGCCGTACCGTCCTTGGGTCTTGACGAAGAACGGCTTGGAGCTGGGATCTCCCTCGGGGACGTCCACGCGCACGATGCGGTGCGTCCCGTCCACGAGCTCGATGGCCACGTCTCCGCGGACAGGAGGCTCGATGTCGTTCGCCATCATGCCGGCGATCCCGTCGGAAATGGCGTCGGCGTCGAAACCGGCGACCGGTTCGAGTCCTTGCGCAGGATCGCTCATCCCGAGCAGGAGGACGCCGCCGTGATCGTTGCTGAAGGCGCTGAGTGTCTCACGCGCGGACCGCGGTGTTCCGCCGACGGCCGACTTGACCTCCACGTCCGGCGTCTCGGCAGCGCGCCGACGGAGATCGGCGACGAGCGCCTGCGTCTCGGACGGCTGCGACGGGTTCACGGATGACATGACACAAGCTTAACTCCAGGGACGAAGAGATGTGTCAAGCTGGAGTTCAGTGAAGTCATGTCTGCCGTGGACCAGCGGGGGAGGGCACTCGATGGGTGGTGGTCTCAGGCGAACAGCGTGCGGTCCGACAGCCCCTCAGCCCCGATCCCGCCCCCGATCCCGCCCCCGACCGCGCCCGCCGCGCCGGACGCTCCGTCCCTCGCAGCACCGCCGCGCAGCTTCGCGAACTCGTCCATGAGGGACTCGGTGGTGGCGGCGGCCTTCTCCGCCCCGGACAGCTCGAACAGCACGCCGCCCTCGTGCATCATGATGAGCCGATTGCCCATGGCCAGTGCCTGGGACATGTTGTGGGTGACCATGAGCGTCGTCAGCCCGTACCGCGACACCGCCTCGACGGTCAGACGCGAGATCAGCTCGGCGCGGGAGGGGTCCAGGGCGGCGGTGTGCTCGTCGAGCAGCAGGATCTTCGGCTGGGAGGCGGTGGCCATGGCCAGGCTCAGCGCCTGGCGCTGCCCGCCCGACAGGAGCCCGACCTTCGTCGTCATGCGGTCCTCCAGGCCCTGCTCCAGGGTGGACAGGATGTCGCGGAACTGCGACCGCCGGGCCGCGGTCAACCCGCGACCCAGCCCGCGGCGCCGCCCTCGTGACAGGGCGAGCGACAGGTTCTCCTCGATGGTGAGGTGGGGCGCGGTCCCGGCCATCGGGTCCTGGAACACGCGGCCGACGTCGCGGGCGACGCGGTGGTCGGGCAGGCGGGTCACGTCGTGGCCGTCGATGCTCACCCGTCCGACATCGGGGCGGTAGCGTCCCGACACGATGTTGAGCAGCGTCGACTTGCCGGCCCCGTTGGACCCGATGATCGTCACGAAGTCCCCGGCGCCCAGGCGCAGGGACAGGTCGCGCAGCGCGACGCGCTCGTTGACGGTGTGCGGGAAGAACGCCTTGGTGACGTGGGAGATGTCCAGCATGTCCATGTCAGGCCCCTGCCTTCTGGGAGTCCGCCTGCTCGGGGGAGGGGGTGATGTCGGGTTCGGCCACCAGGTGCCTCTCGCGGCGCCGCGCCCGGATGCGCGCGAACACGCTCCACTGGGGCAGCAGCAGGGCGGCCAGCACGATGACCGCGGAGATCAGCTTCATGTCGTTGGGGGTGAACCACGGGATCATGAGCGCCAACTGGATGATCACCCGGTACAGGATGGAGCCGACCACGACCGCCAGCGTCATCACCCACACGCGCGGCGAGCCGATCAACGCGGTCCCGATGATGACGGACGCCAGGCCGGCCACGATCAGCCCGATGCCCATCGAGATGTCAGCGAACCCCTGATACTGGGCGATGAGCGCCCCGGACAGGCCGACCAGCCCGTTGGACAGCGCCAGGCCGAGGATCGTCATCCGGTCCGTGTTGACGCCCTGGGCGCGGGCCATTCCCTCGTTGTCGCCGGTCGCCCGCATCCCCAGCCCCATGTCGGTGGACAGGAACCAGTTGACGACGACCAACGCCACCACCAGGGCCGCCGCGAAGACCCCGACGGACACCCAGGTGCCCAGATGCCCGCCGTCGCGCAGGCCGCTCAGGAGCGTGTCGACGCGCAACAGCGGGACGTTCGCCTTGCCCAGGATCCGCAGGTTCACCGAGTACAGGGCGATCTGGGTGAGGATGCCCGCCAGCAGCGGGTGGATCTGGCCCTTCGCGTTGAGGGTGCCCGTCACGGCACCGGCAGCGAACCCGGCGAGGAATCCGCACAGCGTCGACAGCCAGGGGTTCTGCCCGGCGGTCAGCATGACGGCGGCGACGGCGGCGCCCGTGGTGAACGAGCCGTCGACGGTGAGGTCGGCGAAGTCCAGCACGCGGAACGTCAGGTAGACGCCCAGCGCCATCAGGCCGTAGATGAGGCCCAGGTCCAGTGCGGTGATCATCGGTGAGTCCGTTCCGAGTCCGGTGGTGCGTCCGGTCTCGATCGACGAGGGCGCCCGCGCTGCGCGCGGGGAGGCGAGCGGGGGCGGGGCCGCCGCGTCCGGCCGGGATGGTCGGCGCCGGCCGGGGCGGTGGGGTGGTCAGGCGGTCACTCGACCACGGTGGCCTTGGCGAGCAGATCGTCGGGGATCGTCACGCCCATGGCGGCGGCGGCCGTCGTGTTGACGGTGAGGGCGAACGTGGACTGCTGCTCGACGGCCAGGGTGGCGGGGTCGGCGCCCTCGGTGAGGATCTTGACGGCCATCTCGCCGGTCTGGCGGCCCAGTTCCGTGTAGTCGATGCCGTAGGTGGCCACGGCGCCGTTGCGCACCGAGTCGGCCTCGCCGGCGATGACGGGGATCTGGGCGGATTCGGCGACCTGGAGGACGGAGCTGAGCGCGGACACCACGACGTTGTCGGTCGGGATGTAGATCGCGTCGACGTCGCCCAGGGACTGGGCGGCCTGCTGGACCTCGGAGGAGTTCGTGACGGTGGCCTCCTTGACGGTGAGGCCCTCCGCCGCGGCGGCCTTCTTCGCCAGCTCGACCTGGACCTCGGAGTTGACCTCCCCCGAGCTGTAGACGATGCCCACGGTCTTCGCGTCGGGGACGAGCTGGGTGACCAGGCCGATCTGGTCGGCGACCGGGTTCATGTCGGTCGTGCCCGTGACGTTGCCGCCGGGCGCCTCCAGGGAGTCGACCAGCTGCGCGGCGACCGGATCCGTGACGGCCGTGAACAGGACCGGCAGCGTGGTGGTGGCCTGGGCCATCGCCTGGGCGGAGGGAGTCGCCACCGCCAGCACCAGGTCGTAGTCGCCGCTGGCGAAGGTCGAGGCGATGGACGTCACCGTGGCCTGGTCGCCCTGCGCGTTCTGCTCGTCGAAGGTGACGTCCAGGCCGGCGTCCTCGATGGCGGCCTTGAAGCCCTCGCGCGCGGCGTCGAGCGAGGTGTGCGTGACGTACTGGGAGATGCCGATCGTGTAGGACCCGCCCGCGGGGCCGGCGGAGGAGCCGGCGGCGCCCGACGCGGCGTCGCCGGACGCGCCGGTCGAGGCCGTCGAACCGGAGCCCGAGCCCGAGCACCCGGCCAGCGCCAGGGCGGTCGTCGCGGCGACGATGCCGGCGACGCTGAGGATGTGACGTTTCATGAGGGGGATCCTGTCGCCGTGAGGAGGGTGTGTCCCTGCCACGGTACGGGCGCGCGGCGCGCGGGATCGTCGGCGTTCGGCAGGTGGAATTCTGCCGGGCTCGTTGACGGCCCGGGGCGCCGTGGCGCTTCGCCTTCCCGCCATGCCCCTCAGGGTTCGGTGTGCCAGGTGAAGTGGATGGCGGCGAGGAACAGGTCGATGCAGTGATCGGTGTCGTCGATCCGGTCGGTGCGGACGAGGTGCTCCAGGGCGCCGACGACGCCGGCTGCCTGGAAATGGACGAGGGTCTCCAGGTCGGCGTCAGTGGGGCGCGCGTCCCCGACGTCGGGGATCTCCGCGCGGAAGACCTGGGCGCGGGGGGCGAGGACACTCTCCAGCCGGGACTGCAGGACGTCGCGAATCTCCGCGGGCAGACGGGGGTTCAGGGCATTGCGGTAGATCGCCTGGTTGCGCTGGACGTGGCGGACCAGAACCTCCGTCGCGGCGCGCAGCGTGGGGGCGTCGGTCGGCGGCTCCTCGACGCGGGGGGTGACGGCCGACGTGTCGTGGTCCGCATCCAGGGCCGTGGCGAGCAGCGCGACGGGGCTCGAGGTGAGCCGGTAGAAGGTGTCGCGGGTGACGCCGGCCTCTCGGCACAGGTCCGACACCGAGACCTGGGTGATGGGACCGCGCGCGGCCATCGCCCTCACCGCGCGGCGGAGCATGCCCTCCGCCGTCGAGATCCGGGGGGCTGACATCTCTGGCGTCCGGGTGACCATGGTCCCGATCCTAGCGATCTGACAGATGTACGATTTGTGACGCAGGGCAAAGAGGCGCCGAGAGATGCCTCCTCGCCGCAATCGGTCATTCATCCAATGGAGGTTCTGATGTCCGACACCGAATTCGACGCCGAGTACGACCTGGTCGTCATCGGCGGCGGCGCCGCCGGCAAGTCCGCGGCGCTCGCGGGAGCCCAGGAGGGCCTGGGCGTCGCCATCCTGGAGAAGCTCGACCAGACGGGCGGCACCTCGGTCTACGCCGAGGGCACGGCCGCCTTCGACTCCTCCGAGCAGCGGGCCCGCAAGGTCCCCGACAAGGAGGGCGCCCACTTCCCGACGAAGGAGGAGGGCTTCCGTCGCTACGTCGACTACTCCCACCACCGCGCCAACCCCGACGTCGTACACGCGTTCATCGACAACGCGTCGGAGACCATCGAGATGTACAAGTCGCTCGGCGTCGCCTACACCGACGTCACGATCTACGCCTACGACCAGCCGAACGAGCTCTACACGTTCCACCGCCCCGAGGGCCTCGGGGCGCATTGCCAGGAGGTCCTGCTCAAGGCCGTCGAGAACGCGGGCGTCGACATCTTCACCGACACGGCCGCCGAGCACCTCATCATGGAGGACGGGCACGTCGCCGGCGTCGAGGCCACGGACGCCGACGGCCACACGGTCCGCATCGGCGCGAAGGCCGTGGTCCTGGCCTCGGGCGGGTTCGGCAACAACAAGGACATGGTCCAGCAGTACTCGTGGTTCCCGCGCACCGCACAGTCGATGTACCAGTGCGTGCCCACCGCCAACACGGGGGCCGGGCTGACGATGGCCCTGGAGGTCGGCGCGGACACGGAAAGCCTGGGCGCCCTCATGATCATCTGCTGCGCGCGGGGAAAGACGCTGAACTCCCACATCTCCGGCGCCGGCTCCCAGCCGGTGCTGTGGGTCAACAAGACCGGCAGGCGCTTCGCGTCCGAGGAGGTCGCGCTGTCCTTCGCCGATGCGGGCAACACCATGGCCGAGCAGCCTGACTCCACCGTCTATGCGATCATCGACCAGGACACCGTCGAGCACCTCATCGCCGCCGGGTCCGACATCGGCCTGGGCGACTTCATCCCGTTCCATGAGAAGCTCACGATGCTCCAGATGGAGCTCGACCAGGCCGTCGAAGACGGCATCGCCTGGAAGGGCGCCACCCCTGAGGAGTTGGCCACCGCCATCGGGCTGGATCCGCAGACCCTGTCCCACACGATCGCCGAGTACAACGCCGCCTGCGACTCCGGCTCCGATCCTGAGTTCTACAAGCGCCCCGACTTCCTGCGCCCCGTGCGCACCGCGCCCCTCTACGCCATCAACATGGCGCCCAGCGTCCTGGTGTCCTGCGGCGGCATCCGGATCAACGGGAACATGCAGGTCACCGACGCGGACTACGAGCCGATCCCCGGCCTGTACGCCGCCGGCATGGAGGCCTCCGGGCTGTACGGCGACACGTACAACCTCGACGTCCCGGGCACGGCGAACTCCTTCGCGCACACGTCCGGCCGTCTGGCGGGCCGCCACGCCGCGTCCGTCATCAAGGGCGCGCCGGTCGGCGCCTGATCCATCGACGAGGGCGACCCCCTCCCGGGACTGTCCGTTCCGGGAGGGGGCGCCCCGCGGCAGCGGGGCCGCCCTCGTCCCCGAATCCCCACAGGAACGAGGTCATCGTGACCGAGACATCGGCGCCCGCCCCCGCGGCGCCACAACTGGACTTCGCCGGCAAGGTCGTCTTCATCACCGGCGCGACCACCGGGATCGGGCAGTCCGTCGCCGAGGCGTTCGCGGCGCTGGGGGCCAAGGTCTTCCTGGCCTCGCGCCGGGTGCCGGAGGAGACCCTGGTCCGCATCCGTGCCGCCGGCGGGACCGCCGACTACGCGCAGTGCGACGTCACGAAGCCCGAGCAGATCGCCGCGGCGATCGACCGGACGGTGGAGGTCTTCGGCCGACTGGACATCGCGTTCAACAACGCGGGTGTCCTGCCCGTGACGGCGCCGCTCCTCGAGCAGACGCTCGAGGACTTCGAGTGGACGATCGCCACGGACCTCACGGGCGTCTTCGTGTGCATGCAGCACGAGGTGCGCGAGATGCTCAAGGTCGGCGGCGGATCCATCATCAACACGGCGTCCGTCGCCGGCGTCGTGGCCGATCCCGGGATGAGTCCCTACGTCGCCGCGAAGCACGGGGTCGTCGGGCTGACGAAGGCCGCCGCGCTGGAGTACGCCCAGCAGAACATCCGCATCAATGCCGTCGCCCCGGCGTTCGTCAGGACGCCGATGACGGAGGGGTGGCTGGAGGATCCTGCCATGCGCGAAGCCGTCAAGGGCTTCAACGCCCAGGGCCGGGCCGCCGACCCGGACGAGATCGTCGGAATGGTTCTGCTGCTGGCCTCCCCGATGGCGTCGTTCATGACCGGCGGCGTCTATGCCGTGGACGGCGGACAGACCGCCCACTGACCGACCGCGAGATTCGCCCACGTGCGAGCGCGAGGTTCGCCCTCCTCGACGTGGGCGGACCTCGGCCCGTGAGTTGGGCGAGCTTCGGGAGAATCCAGGAAAGGAGGACGTCCGGCATGGACGTCGTGGTGATCTACAAGTGGTCGCGCAGACCGGAGGACGCGCGCGTACGGGCCGATGGTTCCGTGGACTGGGGGACCGTCAAGAACGTCGCCACCGACGATGATGCCGCTGCCATCGCCGCGGCAGTCGGCGTCGCCGGTGCGACCGAGGGCTCCGTCACCGGCGTGACGATCGGCGACGGGGACGTCAGCTGGGCCCTGGCCCGGGGCGCCGCCACCGCCGTGAGCGTCACCGATGCCGTCCGATCCGAGGACCAGCTGGCCGTGGCCGACTGGATCGTGGCCGGCGTCCGACACGCCTCGGAGGCTCCGGCCCTGATCGTCATGGGCGACACCCGCGAGCACGCCGGTGTCGCCGCCGCGGTGGCCGCACGTCTGGGTCTGCCCGCCCTGCTGGGCGTCGGCGACCTCGCCGTCGAGGACGGTCGCGTCCTGGCCCACCGCACGATCGGCTCCGAGCAGGAGACGATCGCCGTCACGGGTCCGGCGATCATCGGCATCACCGCCCGGGCGGCCGAGAAGAAGGCTCCCGGCATGAAGGAGATGCTCGCGGCCCGCAAGAGGCCGGTGGACAGGATCGAGGTCGGGTCGGCCCCGTCCGGCGTGGTGGAGCTCGTCGCCACGCGCGAGGCGCCCGGGCGCACGGCCACGATCTTCCAGGGCGAGACGGCGGCGGCCGATCTGGTCGCTGCTCTGAGGACGGAGGGCGCGCTGTGAGTGAGACCTGGATCCTGGTGGAGGGGCCTCGTGAGGTCGGGGCCCTGGTGGGGACCCTCATCGACGAGGGCGGAGCCGGCTTCGCCGGCGCAGCTCCCGCAGTCACGGCAGTCACCGCGGTCGTCGTCGGACCGAGGGCGCTCGCCGACGACACGGCCCGCTCGGTCGCCCGTGTCATCTGGGTCGATCCCGCGGACGGACCGGTGGAGAACGCCGCGCCCACGGTGGCCGGACTGGTCGCCGAGGCCCGGCCGGGGATCGTCCTGGCCCCGGAGACGCCCGCGGGTCGGGTGCTCGCGGGTGCCGCCGCCGTCCATCTGGGCGCCGCGCTGGTGTCCGGCGCGACAGCGGTCGCCGATGGGACGGTCGACAGCGCCCAGTTGGACGGTCGCGTCATCGCGACCCAACGGATCGCGGAGGGCGCGCCGCTGTGCGCGACCGTCCCCCCATCGGACCAGGAGCCACCCGCACTGGCGACCCCGGGATCGGTTGAGGCGGTCCCGCCCTCGTCGACAGCGGCATTCGAGCTGATCGACCGCGAGGAGCAGGGCGCGGAGGCCGGCGGCGTCACCGAGGCGGAGCGGATCGTCTCCGTCGGTCGGGGCATCGGCTCGAAGGAGGTCCTCGCGCAGGCGCAGGAGCTGGCCGGGGTCCTCCATGCCGAGATCGGGTGCTCGATGCCCGTCGCCGAGGACTGGGGCTGGGTCGCCCAGGACCGCTACATCGGTCGATCCGGCCAGCAGGTCTCGCCCCGGCTGTATCTGGCCGTCGGCATCTCCGGCGCCCCCCAGCACCTCGAGGGGATCCGCGGGGCGAAGACCGTCGTCGCCGTCAACTCCGACCCCGACGCCCCGATCTTCCGGGCCGCCGACTACGGCATCGTCGGCGACGCGGCGGAGGTGGTCCCGGCGCTCACCGCGGCTGTGCGGGAGAGACGCCCCATGGGCCTCTCGATGGACGAGGGCGGCGCCCTCGCTCGCTGACCGGAGATGGCGTACTGATCCGGAGACATTCAGCCCTGATCCACCGTTTGTGGGGGTGGGGGTGGTGTGAGGCGAGCGGGATGGGGTTGTGGTGGTGTGTTTGTGCTGGTGTGAGGGTGTTCGGGTTCCGGGGTGTGGTGGGGTCTCCGACCACTG